>CAMVSS010000001.1 GCA_947170195.1 uncultured Treponema sp.
CGTTCTTTCCGTTCCTCCGGGGCATCCAGCTGCTGGAGCACCTTCTCATAATACCTCTTCCAATGGGACTTCGCCTTGTGCTTGCGCTCTTCCTTTCTATCTTCCTTTGTACGGCATTCTGTGCGTTTGCTGGCGTATTTACGGCTAAGCTAAAGATCCATCCGTTTATCTCTACACTCGCTTCGCAGCTGATTATTTACGGTCTTTTGTTCTTCGGAACGACAGGAACTCCGGTTGGTTCTATTGATTCTGGCGTAAAAGATTTGATTGGTGGTCGTTGGGTTCTTGGTGTTATAAACGGCGAGCTTGTAACCTTCCCTAAACTGATTATTCCGGCTGCTGTTGCGATCATTATCGCATGGTTTATATGGAACAAAACAACTTTCGGTAAGAACATGTATGCTGTTGGTGGCAACGCTGAGGCTGCAAGCGTCTCTGGAATCAGTGTATTCTGGGTAACGATGGGCGTATTCATCATGGCTGGTATTTTCTACGGATGCGGTGCCTTCCTTGAGGCATTCCGAGCAAATGCGAGCGCGGGTACAGGTCAGGGCTACGAAATGGATGCTATCGCGGCATGTGTCGTCGGTGGTATTTCGTTCAACGGTGGTATCGGAAAGATTGGCGGTGCTGCAATTGGTGTAATCATCTTTACCGGTTTGACATACTGTCTCACCTTCCTCCATATCGATACGAACCTTCAGTTTGTGTTTAAAGGTCTGATTATTATCGCGGCTGTTGCTTTGGACAGCGTAAAATACCTCAAGCGAAAGTAATTTCAGCTTCCATAGCCAAAAAAGGGATGCCCTTCAAGAAGATTTGTGCTTCAAGAGGGGGCATCCCTTTTTTTTATGAGTTTTTTGGGTAGTTCCGGTTTAGTTCCAGCGGCAAACGCCGTCGCCGGTTTCGCAGGCAAAAAATCCTGCTTCGTACCCGATTTTCTTAGAATATTCCGCCTGAACGGTGTTTATGAAGCTTTCAACCTGGTCTTTGTGAACCAGGGCTATTGCGCAGCCACCGAATCCGGCACCGGTCATGCGCGCGCCGAGACATCCGTCCTGCTTCTGGGCGGTTTCTGCCAGCGTGTCCAGTTCAATGCCGGTGACTTCGTATTCCTCTTTCAGGGATTTGTGGGACTCGTTGAGCAATTCGCCGAGTTTTTTGAGGTCGCCGTTGTTCAGTGCCTTGACCGCGTTGAGTACGCGCGAATTCTCATAGATGCAGTGGTTTGCCCGCTTCCTGAAAATCTCGTTCGTTACGGCGGATTTTGCTTTTTCCCACTGCTCCGGAGAAAGTTCGCACAGTGCGCTGATTTTTACGCCGCTGTCCTGAAGCATTTTTAATGCGTTCTCGCATTCTGAGCGGCGTTCGTTGTACTTGCTGTCGCTCAACTTCCTGACTTTGTTTGTGTTCATTACGATGAAGCGGTAGTCGCCGAGCTTGAGCGGTGTATATTCGTATTCAAGCGTGTTGCAGTCGAGCATTTCGGCAAAATCTTTTTTTCCGGTGGCGATGATGAACTGATCCATTATGCCGCAGTTTACGTTCATGAAACGGTGTTCGCTCATCTGGCCGAGTTTAGCGATTTCCGGTCTCGAAATGTTGAATTCGAATGTCTCGCTGACCGCATAGGCAAATCCGCATTCGAGAGCAGAGCTTGATGAAATGCCGCCGCCCGCCGGAATGTTGCTCGCAATCAGCACCTCAAATCCGCAAGGAAATGAATGTGATTTTTCTTTGAGCTGGCTCAGGATTCCGTTCAGGTAGTTTGCGTAATCATCTTCTTTTTTGAATGCGAAATGGTCTCCGATGTCGAATTCAAAAGTTCCGGGAAAGCGCACGTCGTTGTAGATTATCTTTGAATCGTCACGTTTTCGGATGGCGATGTAGAGATAGCGGTTTATGCACGACGGGAAAACTTTTCCTCCATTATAATCGATGTGCTCGCCTATGATGTTTATTCTTGCTGGAGATGAGAAAATCTGAATCTGATTTTTGCTTTCTCCATACAGTTTTGTAAAATCCCCGGCAAGGTTTTTTGGATCATATTCTGTTGCAGTAAGATTGTTTGCCATTTTTTGCTCCGTGTTCGTTACGAATTCTTAAATTCCAGAATTGTCTGCGCGTCGTAAGTCTCTCCGGGGCGAAGAATGCAGTTCGGAAATGACGGATGATTTGGCGCATCCGGAAAGTCCTGTGTCTCAAAACAAATTCCATCATGATGATTGTATGTGACGTCTCCCTTGCCTGTTCCTTCAAGCCAGTTTCCGCTGTAAATCTGAATGCCAGGAAGGTTTGTCTTGATGTGCATTGAAATTCCTGTTGATGGCTCCGACACCGTTCCTACAGACTCCAATTTGCCTGTCTCATAGGCTTTTGTGAGGAAGCAATGGTCGTATCCGCCGATTTTTTTGCTGATTTGGTCTATGTCCTGCCCGATACTCTTCTTTTTTGAGAAATCAAATGCGGTGCCCTCTGCTGAGAGGATGTTTCCGGTCGGAATCAGGTTTTCTGATACTTCGAGGATTTTGTTGTAGTCGAGGGTCAGCTCGTGGTTGAATACAGATCCTTTGCCGGCAAGATTGAAGTATGAATGGTTTGTGAGGTTTACAGGAGTTGCCTTGTCAGTGGTTGCTGTGTAGTTCCAGAAGAGCTGGTTCTGGTCGTTCAGGATGTATGAAACTTTAATTGTTAGGTTTCCTGGATATTTCTGCTCGTCTTCCGTGGTGGTTCGCTCAAAAATTACACCTGCGCGATGTTCTTCTTCGAAAGTCGTCGCATTCCAGACCTGTTTTTCGAGCCGAGTGAAGCCGCCGTGAAGACTGTTTTCGCCGTCGTTTTTGTCGAGCTGATAGGTTTTTCCGTCCAAAGTGAATGATGCGTTGCTGATTCGGTTTGCGAAGCGACCGACGATTGCGCCGAGGGAGCCTTTGCCGTTTTTGTAGCCTTCCAGATCTTTAAAACCGAGAACGATGTCGGTCGGATTTCCGTTTTTGTCAGGCACAAAAAGGTTTGTGACTGTGCAACCATAGTTCATGGAAGAGAAGCTCATCCATCCGTTTGAAATTGTAAAAAGAGTTACGTTATCTGAGAGAGTTTTTTTAGTGATTTTCATAGTGAATAGTATAGCATGGTTTTCTCAATAAGAAATGATTTAAATTATATTAAAAAGTTCAAAACCTAATCGATTTGTTTTTTAAATCGTAGTACAATATAGCTTGTAATTTTCAAAAACTGGAGGACTAGAAATGAAAAAACGATTTGGATTATTTTTATCTCTGTTTTTCATTTTGGCAGTTTCTTCATGGGGCAAACCTCGTGGAGAAGTAACAATTCTTTATACGAACGATGTTCACACATACATCGCAAATACGGTAAAAGATAAAGACGGCAACAAAGTTCCGGGACTTTCTTATGGTTCTATCGCAGCTCTTCGCGATGACCTTAAAGCTCAGGGAAAACAGGTTGCTCTTATTGATGCCGGTGATCACGTTCAGGGAACTGCATACGGTGCAATGGACAATGGTGCAAGCATCGTAAAATTCATGAATGCTGCAAAATATGATCTTGCAACCCTCGGAAACCATGAATTCGACTACGGTGCAAAACGCGTTTTCGAAATCATCAAAGAAGCAAAATATCCTTATGTAGCTTGTAACTTCGTTACAGCAGATACCAACAAACCGGTAACTGAAGCATACAAAGTTCTCAAGTTCGGAAAGACAAAGGTTGCTTTCGTCGGAATCATGACTCCAGAAACATACACAAAGTCAACACCTGCATACTTCATGGATGAAGCTCGAACAAAATTCATCTATAAGATTGCAGCCGGCGATAACGGTCAGGAACTTTATGATACAGTTCAGAAAGCAATCAATGCAGCTGCAAAAAAAGCTGATTATGTTGTTGCTGTTGGCCACCTCGGAGATGATCCTTCTTCTGCTCCATGGACAAGCATCGATGTAATTTCACACACTTATGGTCTTGATGCATTTATCGACGGACACTCTCACTCAACTGTTCCTCATAAGATCGTAAAAGATGCAAAAGGCAAGGACGTTGTTCTTTCTCAGACAGGTTGTTATTTCGCAGCAATCGGAAAAATGACACTTTCTGACAAAGAAGTTTCTTCAGAACTCGTTACAAGCTATGACCGCGTTGATGAGTCTGTAACTGCTCTGGTAAAGGACTGGGCTGCTGCTGTTGACAAGAAATTGAACGAAGAAATCGCTGTTTCTGACGTTCCTCTCTACATCAATGACCCGGCAAATCCAAAAAGCCGACTTATCCGCAAACAGGAGACAAACCTCGGCGACCTCGTTGCTGATGCAGCTTACTACTACTTCAACGAAGTTGAGCAGCTCAAATGCGATATGGCAATCGGAAACGGTGGTGGAATTCGTGTTGATCTTCCAGCTGGTTCATACTCATACAACTCTGCAAAGAAAGTTCAGCCGTTTGGCAACGTTATGTGTCTCGTAGAGCTTTCTGGTCAGGATGTTCTCGATGCCCTCGAATTCGGTGCTCGAAAAGTTGGAAGCGGTGAAAACGGTGGCTTCCTGCACGTAGCCGGAATCAAGTACACAATCGATACTTCTGTTCCTGACACAATCAAGACTTCTACGGAAGGTTTGTGGACTGCAGGTCCTTCTTCATATCGTGTAACTGATGTTCAGGTTTACAACAAGGAAAAAGCTGCTTACGAGCCTCTCGATCTCAAGAAAACATACACAATGGGCGGTCTGAACTACACATTGCGCAACATGGGTGACGGATTTGCGATGCTTGCAAATACAAAACTCGTAAAAGATTATGTTGGCGAGGATTACCTGATGACATCTTCTTATGTTAAATCATTCAAGAAGGGTGCTGATGGAAAACCACACATCTCAACTGCAAACAGCCCGCTTTCAGCATACAAAAACTATTTGATCGATTACGAAAATCCAAATGGAGCCGGACGAATCACAATCAAATAAATATGCTTGTCCGGAAACCGATTGCCGAAAGGTGACTGTAGTTTCCGGAACCAGCCGATGATTTGCTGATGCATAAAAAAAGCGAACCGCTTCGGAAGTTTTTCTTCCTGATTCGGTTCGCTTTTTTTTGTTTTGCTATGATTTTTTGAGTCTGCTGATTAGAGCGTTACTCCGTCCTTGAAGATTGCGATTTCGCGGTAGCCGTTCTTTTCGTTCTTTGTGACAGCCTTGCCAGAGCAGAGATCGCAGATCTGCTGAAGGAGAGCGTCTCGAACGCTGTCGGTCGGTTCGTCGAGGATTCTTGCCGCATCAAAATCGATCCAGTTTGATTTTTTCTCTGCGAGCGGATGATTTGTTGCAATTTTTACAGTTGGAACCGGCGCTCCGAGCGGTGTTCCTCGTCCTGTTGAGAAGAGGATGATGTTTGCGCCTGCGCTGGTCATGTCAGTTGTTGAAACAATGTCATTGCCCGGGCCTTCGAGGAGCGTGAGTCCTGTTGATTCCTGTGGAAGTCTTTCGCCGTATTTCAATACGCCTGTAACCGGAGCTTTTCCGCCCTTCTGTACGCAGCCGAGAGATTTGTCCTCGAGTGTCGTAATGCCGCCGGCTTTGTTTCCCGGAGACGGATTTTCGTAGCAAACCTGATTATGTCGAGCGTAGTAGTCTTTGAATCCGTTGATGAGATCAACCGTTTTGTCGAATCTTGCCTTGTCAACGCAGCGGTTCATGAGCATCTGCTCTGCGCCGAACATCTCAGGAACTTCGGTGAGCATTACTCTTCCGCCCATTCCTGTCATGGCGTCGCAGATTCGTCCGATGAGCGCGTTTGCTGTGATTCCTGACATTCCGTCTGATCCGCCGCATTTCATTCCAAGCACGATGTCAGTGAGAGGAGCATCTTCTCGCTTGAATTTGTCGGTATATTCTGCAAGCTCGGTGATCAGTTCCATTCCTTTTCCGAGATCGTCATCGTAGTCCTGTGTAACGAGGAATTTTACGCGGTTTTCGTCGTACTCGCCGAGGAATTCCTTGAAGTACGGAACGTTATTCTCTTCGCAGCCCAAAGAAACGACGAGAACGCCGCCTGCATTCGGGTGATGTACGAGGTTTGAGAGAATTCGAGCAGTTGTTTCCTTATCGCCGCCCATCTGAGAACATCCGTATGGATGTGTCCATGCGAAAATACCTTCGAGACCGCCCTTTTCGTTAGGTTTTGGTGTTCCGGCGCAGAATTTTGCATTTGCCCAAGATGCGAGTGTTTCTGAGATTTTGTTTACGCAGCCTACGAGCGGAACAATCCATATTTCGTTGCGGATTCCGACTTTTCCGTCCGGGCGTTTGTATACTTTTACGGTCGGAACGTTCTCGCGCAGTTTAGCTGTTTCTGCGTACCATGCTTCGTACGCTTTTTTTGCTTTTGTCTCGTTGTAAGAATATTCGAATTTTTCTGAAAGAAGAGTGTGGATGTTGTGAGTGTGAACATGGAATCCCTGAGGAATATCTTCTGTTGCGGCGCCAATCGGGTATCCGTATTTAATGATAGGTTCGTCTTTTTTGATGTTCTGGATGGCGAATTTATGACCTGCGGAAATGTCTTCCTGAACGGTGACAGTGATTTCCGGAACGTTGTCCTGTGCTTCGAGCGTAACCTGTGTTCCTTTAAAAATTGGCTGGAGCGCAACGGCAACGACATCTGCAGGGTTGATTCTGATGGCAATTTTGCTCATGTTTTTACCTCAAACGGAATTAGATAAAGTGGATTTCTTCCACCGAAAGTGATTTTAATATGAAAAAAAGAAAATGTACATGAAACGAAGATTCAATGTTTTTGTGATAAACCGATGTATGAGATATGATTTTCTGAATAATTGAGAGATTTTTGTTAGTTTGGAAAGGCGGGGTGGCTATGGAGCGGTGGCGAAGCCAGTCGTTGCAAAAACATGACATCCCTTTTTTTGTGCCTGCTTGTTTTTGCAACGACCGCGCGCGAGCAAGCCGCGGAACAGCCGCAGGGAGAAATGGTTCCCCCCTGCAATGATTTAAATTTGCTACATTGATGTGTATCCGCCGTCAACCGGAAGAATTACGCCTGTAACGTAGCTTGATGCCGGGCTTGCGAGGAAGATTGCCGCTGTGTCCAGCTCGCCTTCGTTTCCGTAGCGTGAAAGTGGAATCATTGTCTGGGCGTTCTGCTGGAAGAAATCCGAGTCGAGCGTCTCTTTTGTGAGCGGGCTGTAGAAGTAGCCCGGGCAGATTGCGTTCACATTGATGTTGTATTTTCCCCATTCCGATGCGAGTCCGCGAGTAAGGTTTACGACGCCACCTTTTGCTGCATGATATGGTGAGCATGGAGCAACTTTGTTTCCGACCAGGCCGTACATTGATGCGATGTTGATGATCCTTCCGTATTTTGCAGGAATCATTGCTTTTTTTGCGACCGCGCGTGAAACTTTGAATGTTCCGCCCAAGTCAACGTTCAGTTCGCCGTTGAACTGGTCATCGGTGATGTCTTCTGCAGGGGCTACTGCACCGGTTCCGGCGTTGTTGATTACGATGTCGATTCTGCCGAATTTAGCGAGGATTTCGTCTACGGCGGCATTTACGCGCTCCGTGTTTGTGATGTCGCACTGGACTGCCAGCGTCTCGACTTTATATGTGTCAGCGATTTCTTTTGCAACTGCATCTATCAATTCTTTGCGTCGTGCGAGTACGGCGATTTTCGCACCCTGATTTGCGAGTGCTTTTGCCATCTGAACTCCGAGTCCAGTTGAGGCTCCTGTTACAAGAGCGACCTGTCCTGTCAAATCAAAGTAATTTTTCATATAAACTCCTTTAAAAACTCCGCGTTAGCGGCGTTGCATGGAGGCAACGGATAGCGAGTTATTGCCAACGGCAAGAACTCGGCCGTGCTAAAAAGTACATGGAGGTACTTTTTAGCAAGCCTCCTTTAAAAATTGGTAAGATAGTTCTAATATAACAGTAAAATCTTTTATTGAACAGTTGTTAGCGGTGGCTAATCTTATTATTTGGGATGAATTTTATGAGCGAGACTGATTTTTATCTGACGAAACGACTTTGCGAAATGAGTGATGCGGAGTGGGAGGCGCTTTGTGACGGATGCGGAAAGTGCTGCTACAGAAAGTTCATAACCGGCCACGGAAAAAATACGAAAGTGCATTTTACAAGAATCGCCTGTGATCTTTTGGATTTAAAGACCGGGCGCTGCTCGGATTATGAGAATCGGTTTAAGAAAAATAAGGATTGCAGCCGGCTGACAAAGAATAATGTCGGTCGTTGTGATTGGCTTCCTGAAACTTGCGCCTACCGACTGCTTTATTACAAGCGTCCTCTCCCCGACTGGCATCCCCTTGTTTCCGGCAGCTCAGATTCTGTGAAAGAAGCTGGGGTTATGATAAAAAATGGAGTTCATGAAAAAGATGTGAGCGAAGATGACTGGGAGGATTACGAGATTTAATCCGTTCGGTCAAAGCGGAATGATTTTAAGATACGGCCGGTATTTTTTTGAAGAACTATATGCTGGGCAATGAAACATTCATTGTTACCGCAAGTAAGGTTCGTACGTTAAGGGGAGTTACGTACTGTTGTTACCATGCGTAACGTGCGTTTGTTACACATGGTAACGTGTACGATGTTACACGAGGTAACAAAGAATTTCATCGGAATTTCCTTGATAAAAGCTTTCGGCACTAAGATTAAAAAAGACATCGCATGCTATAATATGTTCAGGCGAAGAAGAGAAAAAATAGAAAAATTATTTGCTGAATTATGGGAAAACACAGAAAATACTCGTGTAGCATTTAAAGTTGGAGATTTATTTGAACTTATCGAAAGTGAAAAGAAAGTTATCGTTGTTATTAATCGTCTTAGCAACTTTGCAATTCTTCAGTTGTTCAAAATCAGTGGATATTGATGAAGAAGAATTAAAACAGTTTGTAATTGAGTATGATGATGCGCTTTCTAAAGGCTGGTCAGAAAGTGATGAGATTTTTGTTCCTTGGGTAACAAGAAAATATTTATGGGAAGATGCATTTTTAGATCATTATAGTAACTATCATTGGTTTGTTTATGAAGATAATATTCAAATTAAAAGTGTTGAAAAAAATCCAAAAAATGAATACCAATTTTTTGGAAAAGACTCTTACACCATTAAGTATCAATGTAAAGCAATTGGAGAGATTGTAAATGGCACAATTGAAAAATTGCCTTCTTCAAATGAATACGGATATTCTGTTGTATGTGTGGCTCCTATAATATGGTAAGTTGTTAGTTACGGGCTATGCATATGACTCATGTTGGGTAAAAGAAAAACATTTACCAGCTTTAATAAAAAGAAAAGGTTTGGTTGTAGAAAAATAATATGTAACATTTATTTATGTGCACTACGGGGATCAAAGAAAAGATAAAAATACTGCGCAGGCGGGTTCTGTCCCCACTGCGAATTTGGCTTTCCTGCTTTTAATAAAAGCTGCCACATGGATGGGGCAATCAGCTAGTATAACCGCGAGTTTTTGAAAAAAAACTCGTCAGGGCACGGATGCTCAAAGGTTCGGCGTAGGAACTTTAGTTCCACGAGTAGTATTTTTATAGGTGCTGTTAAATGCAAAAGTGCCGGGAGTTTAAAATGTTTTCTCCAGCCTTTGCAAAGCACTAACGCCTTGAGTAAAACCCCGCTCCGCAGTGTAGCACCTGCGAAGCAGTACCGCCTGCGGTATGGAGCGAAAGCGGAAGTGCGCAAGGGCGCCAGTTAGAAAATGCTGCGCATGATTTTTCCTGCCACTAGTTTTTATGTATCTGGAAATTGATTTAAAGATAAAAAGGCTGTCCTTTGTAGAAGTTTTTTGTTACTTCCAGGACAGCCTTTTAGCAAGTTAAGTCTGGTTATTTTACGATATCAGCAAGTGCTTTTTTCATACCGTCTTTCTGGATGTTTGCCAGGTGACCTGCAACTGCAGCTTCGAGACCTGCAACTTTAGTCAAATCTTCTTTCCAGAAATCAACATTTGAGAGAACTTTGTTTGCAATTACTTTTGCGTCTTTTGTCTCTTTGTTGAGAGAAGCGAAGAATTCGAGAACTGGCATTGTGTCTTTGTTCGGGTAAACTCCGTCTTCGCGTTTAGACTCGAGGTATTTAGCACCCTTTTCGTCTGTTTTGATTTCTGTTCCGTTGTAGAATGCGATGAGGGCTGCGATTGAGAAGCCGAGGAGTTTCGGAACTGAGCCGTTCTTTTTGACTGACTGGAGAACAGATGGCAAACAGCGTGTCCAGTATTTTGCAACTGAGTTCAAAGAAATCTCAATCAAGCGGTGCGGGTTGAACGGATTCTGGAAGCGAGTCCAAACATCCTGTGCGTATTTCTTGAGGTCTTCCTGATCGCCGTCGATTGAGGGAACGATTTCGTTGAAGATGATGTCGTGCATGAATTTCTGAGCGTCAGCGTTCGGTGTGTTGAAGCCTGAACCAACTTTTTCTGAACAAACGATGTCCTGAACGTAGTTTGAACCAGCGAGGAATGCTGCGAGAACTGAAGATGTGTGTGCGCCGTTCAAGATGCGGACTTTGCGTGTGTGGTAGTAGTCCATGTTCTGAACCCACTTAACTGAAAGGCCTGCTTTAACCAGTGGGAGTTCATCTTCGTGTGGCTTTTTAGATTCGATAACCCAGAAGTGGAAAAGCTCTGCTGAGTCGAGGAGTTTGTCCTCATAGCCGAGTTTTTCGCAGAGGTTTTCTGCCTGAGTTTTGCCGTTTTCTTCTTTAGAGAGAAGTGGGAAGTATCCCGGAACGATGCGGTCAACGAGACATGAACAAACGTCACAAGCTTCGTCGAACCAGTTGATGAAGTCCGGTCCGAGCTGCCACATTTCTGCGTAGCGGAGGATGTTGATGCGGAGGTTGAGACCTGCCTGGTCAGAAAGCTCACAAGGAATCAGGATGAGACCTTTAGAAGTGTCGCCCTTGAATGCCTGGAAGCGTTTGTACAAGAAAGCGGTGACTTTTGCAGGATAGTTCTTCTGTGGTTTCTGGTCGAGTGTAACAGGAACTCCGTCGATTTCTGTATCGAAGCGGATACCGGCTTCTGTAGTGTTAGAAATGATGAAGCGCAAATCCGGGCTTGAAGCCAATGCGATGTAGTCGTCGTAGTTTGTGTATGGGTTGATTGAGCGGCTGACTGAGTTGATTGCGCGAGTCTCAACAGTTGGCTTTCCGTCTTTCATGCCGCGGAGAACTGTTGTGTACAAGTTGTCCTGTGCATTCATCGCATCAATCATGCCTTTTTCGAGCGGCTGTACGATGACGATGTTGCCGTTGAAATCGGTTTTTTCGTTTACAATGTCAATCTGCCAGTCTACGAATGCGCGCAAGAATCCGCCTTCACCGAACTGCAAGATTTTCTCTGGACGTTTAACAGTTTTTACTACGTCTTTAATTGACTTAAGAGCCATAATTTGAACCTCCGGAAGTTCATTTTTAATAGAGATGCTAAAAATATACTATTTATGCATATCCGTTTCAACGTGTTGTAAAAAACAGGAGTTTATTTTAAAAAAAGAAAATTTTTTTAAGTTTTTTTTTGTAAAAAAACTTTATAACTTGTAAAAAAAACGACATGCATATATGATATTCTTATGGATTTTTCGCATAATTTAAAAAAGATTGGTTTCGTTCTTGCCAATATTCATTCCGGATCATCGCTTCGTCTTTGGTATGAGATTGCAAAAGAGGCTGGTCAAGAGGACGGGTCTCTTTTTATCTTTCCAATTGGAAAGTTGGAGTCAGAAACAAAGAATCTCAGAAGTAAAATTTATTCTTTGGTAAATTCGGAAAATGTTGACGGCGTTATCAGTTGGGCTTCCAGCTTGGGAAGTTCCGTTTCGATGGAGAAACTCGAAAAGTTCCATGACTCTTTTGGAGATCTGCCTCTTGTCACTATTGGTCAGAAAATCAAAAATCATCCTTATGTGAAATTCGATGCGTATACAGGTATGAAGGAGCTTGTCCTTCATATTATTAAAATTCATGGCGCGCGCAGGATTGTTTTTATTCGAGGTCCGGAGAATCATGCTTCGGCTACAGACCGTTTCAATGCTTATAAAGACGCTTTAAAAGAGAACAGCCTTGATTTTGAAGGTTCTGAAAAATATATATCTGATTGTTTCGGTTGGTTTGAAGGCGAAAAAGGAATCATTCAGATTTGTGATGAAAGAGGGCTTGTTCCGGGTAAAGATTTTGATGCTGTAGTTGCTCCGAGCGATTTGATGGCGTTCGAAATTGTAAAATTCCTGAAAAACCGTGGCTACAGAATTCCTAAAGACGTAATCGTTTCTGGTTTCAATGATACTGTCGAAAGCAAGATTTCTCTCCCCTCCCTTTCCACTGTTCACATGCCTCACGCGGAGCTTGGCTCCGAGTCATACAGGATGCTCAAAACCCTGTTGGGAAACAATGGCTCCGTTCTTGATACAATTCTTCCGGCATATCCTGTTTTTCGCGAAACCTGTGGCTGTGGCAATCTGAAGTCATGGGTATCCCCTGTGGATGCAAAAGTAAAGGTAAAGAACCGACAGCAGTTTTTCGATGAGATCTGCCGCTTGCTCAAAATTCGTTCCGAGGAGAGGAAGGGAAATCTTTCCGAGCTTCTTGATTCGTTGTTCGAGAATGACCGCGGTAAATTTACCGAACTTCTTTCAATGGGTGTCGAGCGCTATTTAAAGAAATCCGGGGAGCTTTCAAAGCTTTTCTCCGTCCTCATGCTTTTTAAAAATGCGCAGTGTTTCGCACCGGAATATATAGAAAAAATCAGCAAATATGTGAACGTAATCATTGCTCAGGTTCAGGAGCGGGTTTCATATCAGCGAATCTATGAGTTTGAAAAGCAGCACGCGGTTTTGCGAAAATTCAAACAGGAATTGCTTGCGGTTCATTATAAAAAAGATTTTATGCACGTCATAAGGAAAAATCTTGTTCAGCTCGGCATTTCCAATCTGGCCATAATAATGACGGACGACGAAGATTTTTCTCGCTACGTTACCGGTTATAACAGCAAGGATGAGATTCGCTTCGAGGAAGTCAGATTTTCTTCAGGCCAGCTCGTACCGGAAAAATTCTCATCTGATTTTGATAAAGGCGTGTTCATAGTCCAGCCTCTGTTTACGGATGACAAATACTATGGCTACATGATTACCAATTATTCAGGTTGTGAAGGATTTGTTTATGAGGATATCCGTTCTTCCGTAAGCAATGCTCTTCAGACCGTAATGATGTTTGAGGAAATCAGTCAGGCCCGTCAGATTGCCGAAAAAGCCGAATTCGAAAAAACTGAATTTTTTGCCAATGTCGGAAGTGATTTGTGCGATCCTCTGAAAGATTTGTCTTCTAAAATCGCCCAGATGGAAAAAAATATTTCGAACGGGGTTCTTGATTCTGACATATTGAGCGAGCAGCTTTTGTTCCTTCGCTCGCAGATTGAGTCTCAGCTCGAAAAAACGATAACTTTGGTTGACCTGACGCGTTCTCAGGTTGATGACCTCCCTATGGATAAAAAGCTTTTCGATATCCGTCAGGTGCTTCCGGTGAGCATAGCGTCTGCTGTCGAAAAGGAAATGCCGCTTTTGTATGGCGATTCAGACAGGCTGAAAAAAGCCTTGCAGAATATATCTGATTTTACCGAACGAAATCCTTACATCGTCGAAAAGAAAGACGGTATACATATAGAATTCTATTCTTCGCGCTTTGACTGGTCTCGTCCGGAGCTCCAGCTCGCTGAAAAAATTATTCTTCTTCAGTATGGAAGCGTTGAGAAGTCAGAGAATTTTGTTGAAGTCGTTCTTACCTGGCCTAACCTCGCAGGTCTTCCGTCTGAAAGCGTTGATGGTGACGATATCAAGGTTTTCTGCCTCTCGGAAAAAAATACAGAAAAAGTTTCTTTTGTCTCTCAATTCGAGAAGTTTGCGGATTTTGACGCCCATGATGAATCTGTAAAAAATTTCTGTATGTTGTATTGGGAGCCTGATGATGCTCCTATTGACGAATGGGTAAAGATTTACGGTTTGCGCAAGGACAACAAGCTTTTCCGCGCTCCATTGATCTGTTACAGTCGTCGTCTTATTGGGCATACGTTTATGGAGATGCTTGAGCAGAAAGTTAAGAGCCAGAAGGTTGATTCTGTTCTGTTTGTAAACGCTAAGCATACTCATTATGGAACTTGGGCAACTGACTCTAATGCTGTCAGCATTTCGAGCGTCAAAGAGCTTGATAAAATACTTGAGGAGATTACACCATCTCTGATCGTGTTTGAATCAATCGACGAGGCGAGCATAAAGAAGATTCGGCAGAACCCTAAAACCGTTCTTGTTCCGATTCTCGTGCTCCCTGATTCTATTGTTTCTGATGAGGAGGTTGAGCTTCTTTGTTCTCATCCGCGCATCGTCCTGTGCAACAGGGGGGCTGCGGAGTCGGAACAGTTTGATGCACGAATTAAGGCAATTCTTGAGGGGGATGAAATATTGCCTCCTCATACGGGTGCGCTTGTAAAAAAAGCAATCCTTTACCTTAACAAAAATGCATCGCAGCAAATTGTCAGATGGAAGCTTGCGGATACTGTTCACGTAAGTGAAGATTATCTTACAAGAATCTTCCATAAAGAGATCGGATTGAGTCTTTGGGAGTATCTAAACAGGTACAGAATCTATATAGCAACGAAAATGCTTCTTGAGACCAACGATACGATATATGAAATTGCGGAAAATTCCGGTTTTCAAGATCAGGCTTACTTCTGTAGGGTGTTCAAGAAGATTTACGGAGTTCCGCCGGGAAAAATCCGAACTAAATAAAACATAATGTTCGGTTTTGTCCAATAACCAACACGTATTTTTTAGGCGTGAAACGCTAATATAGTTAAACTGAGGTTAGATATGAACGCACAAGAAACAAATGTTCTTAATGTACCGAAAAAGGATCTTTGGAAAGACATCAAAAGACATTTTTCGGTTTATGCGCTGCTCGTTATTCCGGTTGTGTACTATGCAATCTTAAAGTATGGTCCAATTCTCAACGGTCAGATCGCATTCAAAGATTTCGCACCGATTGATGGTGTTTGGGGAAGTACTTGGGTTGGATTCAAGAACTTCATGAACTTCTTCCATTCGTTCTATTTCGGTGAGCTTCTTAGAAATACAATCCTTTACAGTTTGGCAAAGCTTTGTATTTCGGTTCCTCTTTCAATCATTTTGTCTGTATGTCTCTATGAGTGTACGCACAACATGCTTCGAAGAATCGTTCAGACCCTTGCTTACCTTCCGCACTTCTTGTCATGGGTTATCATGTACGGTATCTTGCTTGTATTGCTCGCTCCTGGCGACGGTATGTTGAACGACCTTATTAAATTCTGTGGTGGAAAGCCGATTGACTTCCTTACCAACACTCACACATTCCCAGTAATCGTAATTCTTTCCGATGCATGGAAGGAGATGGGATGGGCTGCAATCATCTTTATTGCTGCTTTGATGGGTATTGACCCTTCTCTGTTCGAGGCTGCAATGGTTGAAGGTGCTTCTGCTGTACAGCGTGTATGGTACATCACAATTCCTTCAATTAAACCGGTTATCGTTACTGTAGTTCTTCTTAAACTTGGTACCATCCTTGACGCTGGTTTCAACCAGATGTTCATGTTGTATTCTGTTCCTGTATATTCAGTTGCTGATATCATCGATACTTGGGTTTACCGCCAGGGTCTTCTCCAGTTCGAGTTCGCTTTGGCAACAGCCGTTGGTATCTTCAAGGGTGTAATCGGTATGCTCTTGGTAATGGTATCTAACAAGGTTGTTAAGAAGTTGACGGAATCTTCACTCTTGTAATAAAAACGAGGATAAAAATGACTAAACCAAAGACAGTAAAATTAACAGCAGGTGACCGCACATTTTATATCGTAATCAATGCATTCCTTGTATTCATTGGTGTTGTAATCGCAATCCCGATTTGGAGTACAATCACTCAGTCTGTACGTCCAATCGACTTCATCGGTACTAACCTTGAGACAATGTTCCTCCCTGTATGGAAGTGGGATAATGCGGCTTATGTGGCTCTTCTTGGAAACAACGGATTTATCCTTGCTTTCTGGAACTCAATCAAAATCATGACTTTCGGTGTTCTTACTTCTTTGTCACTCACAATTCCGATGTCATATTGTATGTCTGTACAGGATTTGCCAGGACGTAAGATTCTTAACTATTTCGTTCTTATCCCGTATTTGTTCAACATCGGTATGATCCCAACATACCTTGTTGTTACTAACCTCCACCTTGCAAACCATCTTGCATCTATCTTCTTGCCGGGTGCAATTGGTACTTACAACTGTTTGATTATGCGCGGCTTCTTCGAGGGAATCCCAGAATCTCTTAAAGAGTCTGCTCGAATTGACGGTGCTGCAGAATGGTATGTTCTTATTTCTATCATTCTTCCATTGTCAAAGCCAATCATCATGACAATCGGTTTGTACTATGCGGTAAACTTCTGGAATGACTTCATGCACGCTATGTTGTACTTGAACGAAGCTTATCTCCAGCCGCTTCCAATCTTGCTCCGAAACATCCTTCTTGGAAGTTCTATGAACGAGAACCTTGATGTAAACGCATTCGGTAATGCATCTGTTCAGGCAATCAAAGCTGCGTCTGTATTTATGTCTGCAATTCCGATGATTCTTGCTTATCCGTTCATCCAGAAATACTTTACAAAGGGAACTATGCTTGGTTCTGTAAAGGGCTAATGTTGTATTATTTATACGATTGGACAGAAAATTGAAACTTTTTTGTCCAATTCGTGTTTATAATGATAATATCTGCTTTCTTTAGAAGTAGAATTTTTAAATTGTTTTCATATTTTTCAAAAAAGGAGGAAAAAAATGAAAAACTTCGTTAAGAATCTCGCTCTTTCAGCATTGATTCTTGCAATTGCCGCTCCTTCATTTGCTGCAAAAAAAGCTCCAAAAGTAAAGACAAATAAAGACGGCACAGTTGACATTGAACTTTGGTATGGTATGTCTATGTCTGAAGCAGGTGCTCCACCATCAGATTGGATTGCTTATAAGATTATTAAAGACAAGCTCAAGATTAATCTTAAAGCAACTGGTCTTCCTTCTTCAGAAAAAGATCAGGATCAGAAGATCAACGCCGCTGGTGCTGCAAACGCTCTTCCTGATATTTTCATGGTATCATCATCAGTTTATCCAAAACTCGTACAGCAGAAACTTCTCGCTCCTGTAGAAGATATGTACGCTATGATGCCAACTCGTACAGCTAAATTGTACGATAAAGATGCTCAGGCATTCCCACTCCAGTCAGATGGAAAATCATACGCTTTGGCTCAGCCAGGTTCAATCGTTCGCAACGAGTCAATCCTTATCCGCAAAGACTGGTTGGACAAACTTGGTCTTTCTATCCCAAAAACAACAGATGAATTCTTGGCTGTAATGAAAGCATTCACAGAGCGAGATCCTGATGGAAACGGAAAGAAAGATACTTATGGATACGGTGCCTTCCTTGAGGCTTCTCCAGCTAACGAAACACCAGGACGTCGTTTCGACCCACTCATGGGTGCATTCGGTGTACCAGGTACATGGAACCTTTCTTCTGTAAAAACTGCTGGTCTTAACATCAACAAACCTGAATACTATGATGCTTTGGTTTACGTAAAATCAATCATCGATGCTGGTTACATTGATCCAAACTGGATGGCTTATCAGAAAGATGACTACCGCGCAGCTTGGAAACAGGGAAAATTCGGTATCATGCGTGAACAGAACGCTGCTTACGCTTCAGAAGCTAACTACGCTCCGTTCGACAACAACTTCCCGAACGGTGAATGGAAAATCATTAACCCACCTGTAGGACCAAAGGGATATTCTTCAAACGGTACTTACTCACAGGCTTATCGTATGTATGCAATTTCTGCTAAAGCTGAAAAAGCTGGAAAGAAACCATACATCGCAAAACTCCTTGAATGGATGTCTTCTGACGAAGGTTACTACCTCCTCGGATGGGGTGTTGAAGGCGTAAACTACAAGAAGAACGCACAGGGTGTTCCAGTTGTTGACGGTATCCCGGATGCAAAACTCGGATTCACAAAACCTGCTGCACTTCCACTCACACAGATGAGAAACATGGTTTACTACAATGGTGACATCGAATTGGCAGCTCGCTACCCAACTTACAAGACAGCTAAGTCTGGAAAGACAATGTCTTCATTGGTAGCTCTCCGCGAAATGCAGGCTACTCCTTGGACTGCATGTATCGGTCAGGACAAAATGCCAGTTCCAAATGCTGACTTGGAGCGATTCTACCAGCAGGGTGTTATCGAATTCTTGACAGGAAAACGTGTTCTTAACCCAGAAAACTGGAAAGCTTGGCTTGCTGAATTCAACAAGATGGGCGGACAGGCTTGGGAAGCTGAAGGCATTAAGCTTGCTAAGGAAATGAGACTTATCAAATAGTTGATGGGTAACTAACCCTTTTCATAAAAAAGGCACTGAGAAATCAGTGCCTTTTTTATTTTAAACCTTGTTGCACTTGGAAAAGTGCCTTGCTAGCTATCCCCGGGCATTGTGGAAAACTATTGCGATTCGTGTAGATAATGTGGAGAAATTGTGTACTTCTTCACATGTTTTCCACATTATTTTGGTGAAAACTTTTTAAATTGTTAATAAAATGGCTAAATTTCCACAAGTTTTGCACTTTTTTAACATGTTTTCCACAACTTTCCACAAACTTTTCCACATTTTTTGTCCTTATGGACTTTTGGTCTGTTCTTTTGTATCATAAAAAAATGAAGAACAAACTTACTAACGAACTTGCTGTTTGCGGCTTTGAGGCTGTGAAAGCCCTTGTAAAAAACAATAAACAGCTTATCAGAAGATTTTATTATTCTCGTGACAGAATGATGGCATTCAAAGATTTATTTAAGTATCTGGCAGAGAATAAAATTCCGTATAATAACATTCCGGACGGCGAGCTTGAGAAGCTTAGCGGTACAGTACATCATCAGGGTGTTGTAGCAATGATCGCTCAGCCAGAGATCAAGCATCTGACAACAGAAATTACTGACGAATGGCTGCATAACAAAGAGTCAGCTGTTCTTTTGGATCGCGTTGGAAATGCAAATAATCTTGGAGCAATTGTTAGAAGCGCGGCTTTTTTTGGAATCAAGAATATTATCGTTCCTGACGAGCAGGGCTTAATTACGACGAGTTCATACCGTGTGGCTCAGGGCGGCATGGAATACGTAAATATTTACTCAATTCATTCTATTTCAAAGCTTCTTACCGCAATGAAAGGTAAGATGGTTCGTTTGGGCACCGATGTGCGGGCAACGACAACTGTGGACAAGATAGCTGAATTGTGCGGAAAAAAGCCGGCGCTGATAGTTCTTGGAAACGAAGAGAACGGAATTTCTGACTTGGTGCGTGCAAACTGTGATGAGCTTATAAAAATTCCGGCGCTTCCTGGTGTAAGCGAGACTGATGCGCAGCCTATCGAAAGCCTTAATGTTGCGCAGGCGGCTGCAATTATTCTTTACGAAACCAGAAACTTAGTTCGCTAGACAAAAAAAATCGGTCTTCAGCCAGAAAATTGTCAAATCATCGCTGTAAAAGTCAGGTGATTTTTGACAGAAGTCTGGTTGTGACCGATTTTGTTTTTCGGCTAAGTTTTGGCTTAGCCAGATATTTTTTATCTGTTCATTTCTGATTGTTTGCCCTTTGTCTGGTGTCCCTTGATGATAGAACTGATTTCATTGAAGTCAGAAAGCGGTAAATCACCAAAGATTGTATTTTTAGTAGCGCAGGTCGCGTTTCCGAATTCCATAGCTTTTTTAGGATCATTGTATTTTAACAATCCAAACAGGACTCCGGCGCAGTAAGCGTCTCCACTTCCGATTCTGTCAACGACATCTATATCTTTATATGCATCTTCGGTGTAGAATTTGTCTTCTGCTTTTGAGTAAACGAGAGATGTAAATGAGTGCACTTTCGGGCTGATTACCTCTCGTTCTGAAGAAGCGATGATCTCGATGTTCGGATAGTCCTTGCAGAATTCGCGGTGCATGTCTTCCAATGAACCTGTCTTCTGGAACATTCGGCGGCAGCTTTCTTCCGAGATGAACAGTATATCAATGAACGGAAGAATCTTTTTGATCGTCGTGCGAGCGGTGTCCTCGTCCCAAAGATTTGCGCGGTAGTTTACGTCAAAAGCAATTTTTGTACCGGTAGCCTTGAAGTTTTTGATTAATTCAATTGCCAGTTCGCGGGTATTTTCGCTGAGTGCAAGCGTGATTCCTGATGTGTAGAACATTCGGGTCTTGTCATAAATATCTGCCGGAATTTCTTCTTTTTTAATTTTTGTGATTGAAGAGTGTCGGCGGTCATAAACGACAGTTGGTTTTCGTGGATAAGCTCCGTTTTCGTAGTAGTAGATTCCGAGGCGAGCATCAGGAGAGTCATCGTAAATAATAAAATCGTCCGAAACGCTTGAGAATCGAATTCTGTTTTTTACGAAAGTGCCAAGTTCATTTTTTGGAAGTCGAGTAATGATTCCAGAGCGGAGACCCAAGAGAGAAACTCCAGAAGCTACGTTAAGTTCAGCTCCACCGGCGTGTTTCTCAAAGACATCGCTTCTGAAGATACGACCATTTGCTGGAGGAGAAAGACGAAGCATTGTTTCTCCAAACGTAATCAAATCAAATTTTTTCGGCTGATCCATAAGTGTAAAGTCTCCAATTAAAAAAGTGATTTCATTTTATCTTTTTATTCTTTTGATAACAAGTGGAATTGGTTGTTGTCTTTATTGAAAATGACGATAATTAGAATATGAGCAAAAAAAATGAAAAGCGCAACAATACGGGATTGGGTCTTGCCGTCTGGATTTTGGCAATTTTAATTATACTGATAGTTTTCTTGGTCAAGCAGAACGAAATAAAATCAAACCTCAAAAAAACTAATTTTTTTGAGAAAATGTTTGGAAGTACTCCTGGTTTCATTGCGGATCATAATGTGGAGACGGAAAAACTGCCTGAGGAAGTGTCTGATAACGTAATCGTTCTGAAAAAGCCTGAAAAGAAAACGCCTGTAGCTCAGGAACCTCAAAAAGTTGCTGCTACAAGCAAATCTGACAGCAAGGAGACTGTTTCAAAAAAGCGCGATGCTGATGAAAAAACTCCTGTGGCGGCATCACCTTCTGCAAAAAATGTTCCTGAGCAAAAGAAATCGGAATCTGAAGCTAAAAAAACGCCTGTAGCCGTTCAAACGCCGCAAAAAGTTCAGAAAACTAAGGAGCCGGAAAGCTCAGCTACGAAAAATCTTCTTGTGACAAAAATCTGTTTTGTTCATTATGATTCAGACGGACTTGTAATTCGAAAAGAAGTTCAGCGTTCGGTTGAAAAAGACAGTCCTCTTACAAACAGTATACGTGCGCTTTTGACGGGACCTAGCGCGGCAGAAAAATCGACAGGCTGCATGACGATGATTCCTGATGGAACGAAGTTGCTTTCTGCAGTTGTTAGGAGCGGTGTCGCTTATCTTGATTTTTCTGATAACTTTGAGTTTAATACGCACGGTGTTGAGGGATATTTGGCTCAGCTCATGCAGATTGTATATACCGCAACAGAATATAGCTCTGTGACCGGTGTGCAGATTTTGATTGAAGGACAGAAAAAAGATTATCTTGGAAGCGAAGGAGTCTGGATTGGCTCCCCGCTTTCAAGAGGCTCTTTTTAGTTGAATTCGTATGATGCAAGGATTGTATCGAAGTATTTTTGATTTTTAAGATATGCCGAATAGTAGACCGTCAATGTTAAGACTCCGGCAAGGGAATTTTCTCCCCTGATGATTTTCTTGTAGTCAACGGAGAACGAATTTGCGTCCGCATAGTAGTAGAACTGTTTTATTGTAAATGATTCCGCATTCTCTTCCTGCTGGATATTCGTTAAATCCGGATAAACGTGGTCATGTCCTAAAATCAGACTTCGCTTGAGAAAATCTTCTATTACAGGCTCCTCGATGACACCAAGGTTCATGGAAAGCATTGCGGAATTTTCCAGAGAGAAGAGGTTTTCAGTCTGCTTTTTCCATTGGGCATCAAGCGTGATTTTTGAATTCGGGAGGCTTTCCTCCGGTTTGTAAGAATAAGTGGCCTTCTTCGAGTTCTTCTTGAGTTTTATTGGCGCAGATTTGTCATTTTTAAGGCTTGGAATTCCCTTGAAATCTGTGAAGGTTGTGTCGTTGGATGCTGTGAGCTGACCTGCGGTTACAATTTCTAGCAAAGGTTTGTTTTTATTGCCTGTGATTTGCTTTAAATTGAAGAGTGGAATCAGGGGATCGTACTCGAGCTGCACAGCTCCGCCGAACTGAGCGTATTCCTGATTGGAAACTTTCTTTTCTGGCAGGTCGCCGATGCTTTTTCGGCGCGCATTCATTTCGTAGAAAAAGTCATGGATGTAGTTGATTAGATCTACATCGTCCGGAGTTACGACTGTAAGAATGTTTTCTCCGGTCATCTCGACGAAATCTTTTGAAGGATCGATAGCAAATGCGATCTGGATGTCTTTTGCCGGTTTATAATCCTGTTTGGTTCCGTATTCTGGCGCATAATATCTGAAAACATAGGTTGATTCGTCGTAGTAGATTGCTCCTATGTAGGATTCCCGGTTAAAAGAAGAATCTCTGTAGTAAACGAATTGTCCGGATGAATCTGGAAGGTAGTGCGATACCCCCGGAAGCGCGTTGCAAACTGAAATGCTTGCGAAAATTATAAAAATAGCTGTAAAAAGTTTTGTTTTGTTCATATGTGTCAAATTGTAAAAGTTTATGGCATTTCTAAAAACTCGTTTGCGGGATCCTTAGAGATTGCCATCATTTTTGATTATCTGATAAAAAATGTGCCATCAAAAGCCTGAAAAGACCCTTGATGGCATTTTTTTTACGCCTGAAGTTTTGCAAGCTCGTCTTTTACGAACTGAATTGCCTTTTCAGCTGCGTCTGATGCTGGAACAAGCTCCGACTCTGTTGCTGCACGCGGTTTGAATTCAACGTTCGGGAGATTTTTGTCACCGACTGTGATTCTAAGCGGAATTCCGATAAGCTCCATGTCGGCGAATTTTACGCCCGGTCGCTCATTGCGGTCGTCCAAGAGCACTTCGATGCCGGCCTTGCGGAGAGCCTCGTAGATTTTGTCAGCTTCTTCTTTCATTGCGCCGTCGTATTTGATTGGAACGATGCAGACCTGGAACGGAGCGACGCTCATCGGCCAGATGATGCCTTTGTCATCGCTGTTGTTTTCGATGATTGAGGCAAGTGTTCGGTCAACGCCGATTCCGTAGCAGCCCATTGTCGGCTCCTGTGGCTTTCCGTTCTGACCTAGGAAAGTAACGTGCATTGATTTTGTATATTTGTGACCCAGCTTGAAAATGTGTCCCAGCTCATTGCCTTTGCGAGAGTAGAAAGTTCCGCCGCAGCATGCACATTTGTCGCCTTCTTTAACTGTGCGGACATCTGCGTTGATGTACGGAGTAAAGTCGCGGAGAGGCTCAACATGCTTTACGTGATAGCCGTCTTTTCCGGCACCAGTGATTGCATCGTGCATCAGGGCAACGCCGTCTTTTACAACGGAATAATCAACGACGAGCGGACATTTTGATGTCATAGGACCGACGAATCCGTGGCCTGCCTGAGCGTATTCAAGAATTTCTTCGTCTTCTGCGAGAACGACTTCGCTTGCTTTGAGTGTTGCTGCGAGCTTGGCCTCGTTTACATCCAAATCTGAGCGGATACAAACGCAAACATAAGAAAGCGGGAAGTAGTCGCCAGCAGGATCTTTTACGCGCTTCCATTTCTCTGCGCCCGCTGCATCTTTGAATTCGAGTGAAGAATTGATGACGCGGTAAATCAAACACTTGATGAACATTTTTGGTGATTCATCGAAGAATTTTTCCATGTCTTCGATTGAGAAAACGTTCGGTGTTTCGACCATTTCAAGCGGTTTGTCGGTTGCGCTTACTTTTTCGCCCTTTTTGTTCGTTGAGTCGTCCTGAGCACATTCTGCCTTTTCGACATTTGCGGCATAGCCACATTTTTCGTTAGGACAGATGATGAGCGTGTCGTCACCAATCGGAGACTCTACCATGAATTCTTCCGAGCCGCTTCCACCCATTGCACCGGAATCAGCGCGGACAGGGATGATTTTGAGTCCGAGGCGTTTGAAAATGCGGAAATATGCTTTTTCGTATGCCTTGTATGATTCGTCCAATGATTCGTCATCAGCGTTCATTGTGTAACCGTCAGCCATGATGAATTCACGACCGCGCATTACACCGTAGCGAGGACGGATTTCATCGCGATATTTTGTATTGATCTGGTAAAGGTTTACAGGAAGCTGCTTGTATGAGTCCAATCCGTCGCGAACGATAGCTGTGTATGCCTCTTCTGCAGTCGGAGAAACGACCATATCCTGCTCGCCGCGGTTCTTTGCTTTGAGCATCTGAGGTCCCATTGTTTCCCAGCGGCCTGATTCTTTCCAGAGGTCGCCCGGAATAATTACTGTAGGCTTGAATTCAAGTGCGCCTGCTGTTTCGTTCCATTCTTCACGGATGATGTTTTCGAGTTTATAAAGTGAGCGGACACCGAGAGGAAGATATGTGTAAAGTCCGTTTCCTAGCTTTCGGGTAATACCAGCCCTGAGCATGAGTTTGTGGCTTGTAATCACTGCTTCTGAAGGAGCTTCGCGCAGTGTTGAAATATAGAATTTAGATGCTTTCATGATTGTTCTATTTTAATGAAATTCTTTAGTTGTTACAATTCAGAAAAACATGTATATAGAACGCTCTTTTATTCCGCGACAGAAAGAAGGGACTGTCTAAAAAGTTTAAGGACCATCGCTTTTCCTGCATCGCATCAGATTGGCAAGCCATGCAGGAAAATGTCATATTCTTATTAGACGCCCTCCCTTGTGGGTTTTTATTTTGCTATTTTCAGGTGTCGCGGGAGTCCGTCAACCATGATCGGACTTAGTTCTGCCTGAATCAGCGGATGGATATAGTGAATCAAGTCCTGTGTGACGTAATCATCATCTGTAATCCATTCGAGAGGAATCTTCTTTTCGATGTTCGCAATCTTGCTTACATCGGCTGTTTCCGTGATGCACATATAAGGATCGTCAGAAACTCGTTTAAGAACAACTACTTTGCCTGTTTCGCCTTCGAATGCCGCTTTTACAGCCGCACCTCCGACATTATACGCTTCTGTGATATCCGTTCGGCTTGTCATGTGGGCCGCACATCGCTGGAGTGTAGAAAGTTCTATTGCACGAGCTTTTGTACCAAGCTCCGCTGTTACTTTGTTTGCAAGGAATTTGGCCGTTCCCGACATCTGTTTATGGCCGAATGCATCGACGAATTCAACGTGTTCTGCCAGCTCGAAAACAAATCTGCCGTCTGCAACGCGCACACCTTCTGAAACTGCTACTACGATTGATTTTCCAGTTTTTGAAAGATCCTTGATTTTTGTGAGAAAATGTTCGACATCGAAAACTTTCTCTGGAAGATATATTAAGTCTACGCCCTCACAATCATCTGATTTTGCGAGCGCTGCAGCTGCGGTGAGCCATCCTGCATTTCGACCCATTATTTCAACAACAGTGATAGTCGGATAGTCGTAAACGTGACCATCACGGATGATTTCTTTCATGGTTGCGGCAATAAATTTTGCAGCTGAACCGAAACCTGGAGTGTGATCGGTTATAGCAAGGTCATTGTCGATTGTTTTTGGGACACCCATAAATTTAATATCGCTGTTGATAATTTTTGCGTAATCGCTCAGCTTCTGGATGGTGTCCATTGAGTCATTTCCACCAATGTAGAAGAAATATTTGATATTCAGTTCGTTTAAGATTTCGAAGATTTTTTCGTAAGTAGTTTTATCTTTTGTGATTTCTGGAAGTTTGAAGCGGCATGAGCCGAGATATGATGACGGAGTTCTTTTTAGAAGGTCGATAGCCATTGTCGAATTCAGTGTTTCCGACAAGTCCACGTATTGTTTGTCTAAAAGTCCTTTGATGCCGTGCAACATACCATAGACTTTGTTTGCACCCCTGTCTTTTGCTGTTTTAAAGACTCCGGCAAGGCTTGAATTGATTACTGATGTCGGACCGCCAGACTGACCGACAATTACATTTCCGTTCATAATAAACTCCGTATTTTAAATTATAATGAAACTGAGTATCGAGAGAGTAAAAAAAAGTCTCGCAGAAATTGCGGGACTTTTTTAGAGAATTTCCCGTATAAGTCGGGAAGATTTTTATGATGGCTGTTTACCGATGTAAGCGAGAATACCGCCGTCTACATACAGGATATGGCCATTGACTGCATTTGAAGCGTCTGATGCCAAGAATACTGCAGGACCTGCGAGTTCTTCTGCGTCGAGCCAACGTCCAGCAGGAGTTTTAGCACAGATGAACTGGTCAAATGGATGTCTTGAACCATCTGGCTGTCTCTCGCGGAGCGGAGCTGTCTGTGGGGTTGCGATGTATCCAGGTCCGATACCGTTACACTGGATGTTCTTTTCGCCGTATTCTGAACAGATGTTGCGTGTGAGCATTTTGAGACCGCCCTTAGCAGCTGCGTAAGCAGAAACTGTCTCACGACCAAGCTCAGACATCATAGAACAGATATTGATGATTTTTCCGTGTCCTTTTGCAATCATTCCAGGAAGAACTGCCTTTGAAACGATGAAAGGAGCATTCAAGTCAACGTCGATAACCTGACGGAATTCTTCAGCTTTCATTTCAAGCATAGGGATTCGTTTGATGATACCAGCATTGTTTACAAGAATATCAACAGTTCCGACATCCTTCTCAATTTTTTTGACTGTTTCCTGAACAGCTGCTTCGTCTGTAACGTCGCAGATGTAGCCATGAACATCGGTAATTCCTGCTGCTTTGTAGTTTTCCATACCTTTGTCGAGCTGTTCCTGTCCGCGATCATTGAATACGATTTTTGCACCTGCTGCAGCATAAGCTTTAGCAATCGCGAAACCGATTCCGTAAGATGCACCTGTAATCCAAGCAATTTTGCCAGTAAGGTCAAAATCTTTCATTTTGAACTCTGCCATGTGAATTCCTCCAAAAAAACTTTAATTTAAAGATATAAAATAGAACTTTTGTCGTCAAGGCGGAAAAACGATGTGAATTTTTCATTAGACGACTCAAGAGGCCGTTTGAACCTTCATTTTTGCAGCTTCTTCGAAAAGTTTTGTTGAATCTAAAATGAACATCGGCTTGTCATTGTATTTCAGTATCTGAGAGATGAATTCTTTTGGAATGTTGCAGTTTGCTTTTGATATGATGTCCGGTTCAAAAATCTGCACGACGTCCTGCACCGAATCTGCAACCAGACCATATAAAGTTATATGATTTTGGTCAGTTTCTGATGGCGTTCGGACTTCAACCACAATCACTTTTGTGCGGTTGTCTATCGGAAAATCTTTTAAGCCGAATCGTTTTCTGAAATTAACAACCGTAATTCCCTGCTCGCGTGAATAAATCAGCCCCTCTATATAAGGAAGAGCGCATGGGACTTGTGTCGGAGAAGAGAAATTTAAGACTTCAAGGACCGAGTCAACATTGAGCGCGAAAACAGTATCATCGACTGTAAATGTTAAATAATTTGTAATCATAATGATCAAACCTTTTGTCAGTAATGTGCCACGCTAGGTGGCGCAAAGCAAATCGTTGGAATCAAAAATCCAAGGATGTCGGTTCCTAAAATTCCTCAAAATCGGCATCGCTGATTAAATCGGCTGTCGTTTTTCGGACGATGGTTCCGCTTATAGGAGCACTAGAAGTCGTTGGAGCCGGTTTTGATGCTGCCGGGCGTTCCTGGGCTTCGTGCTTTGCTATTGCGGCACGATTTATTTTCTTTGGAGTCGGTTTTGTAGGATGTGGCTGCTGAACTTTCTGAGCTTCGGCTTCCGAAGGTTCTGGCTTGGTTTCTTCTGCCTGAGGTTCAGCTTTTTCGTCTTTTGCAGTTTCGTCCTTTTCTTCGGTCTTTGACTCCGTCGCTTTTAAGATTTCCTTTGCTGTCTGCGCTTGTGCTTCATCTGAAATCTTAAAGAATGCGATTGTCTGAACGAGTTTCTTAACTCTTCTGCCATTGCGGCCATCTGCTCTGCGGCACTTGCGTTCTGCTGGACGACCGTATCAATCTGGATTATGACTGAAGAAACCTGCTGAGCTCCGTTGTCCTGCTCACGAGCTGCCGTTGCAATTTCTTCGATGAGCTGCGATGTATGCTCGATTTCAGGCACGACTTCGCGGATAAGTTTTCCGGCGTTCTCCGTTGTTGAAAGAGTCTTTGTGGAGATTTCGCTGATTTCTCCCGCTGCTTTTTGAGTTTTTTCAGCAAGCTTTCGGACTTCGCTTGCGACGACAGCAAAGCCTTTTCCAGCTTCTCCTGCGCGTGCTGCTTCGATTGCTGCGTTGAGAGCGAGCATGTTTGTCTGTCCGGCGATGTCTTCGATAATTCCGATTTTTTCTGCAATTGTTTCAACGGCTTGAACGGCTTCTTCAACTGCCAGTCCGCCCTGCTCACCTTTAGCTGATGCACCGTTTGCGATTTCGCAGGTTTTTGCAGTGTTTTCTGCTGTCTGACGAATATTGCTCGTCATCTGCTCCATGGTTGCGCTCATTTCTTCTGTTGATGCAGCCTGTTCGCTTGCACCGGAAGAAACAGCCTGGCTTGAAGATGACAGCTGCTCGCCGCCGACTTTGACCTGCATTGCGGCTTCCCGAACTGTGCGGATTGTTTTTGACAGTGACTGGGTCATTTCTGTTAATGCGATACCCATCTGACCAAGTTCATCGTGGCGCAGAGAGATTTTCTTGCGTTCTTCTCCCGTGATGAATGCAAGCATGAGGTCGCCATTTTTGATTCCGTCCAAAGCTGATTTTATGACGTTTATAGGGCGAGAGATAGAATTTGCGTAGGCAAAGCCGATTATAACCGCAATTGCTATTATTATTGCGCTACAGATTACAAGAAGAATCGTCATTATTTTTATGGATTCTTTGAAATCTGAGGTCGGAGCATCAATAATCAAAGCCCAGTTTGTTATGTCAATTGGCGTAAAAGCTACGTAGTGTTCTTTTTTGTTGATTTTGATGATTTCGCTTCCATTCAGATTTGCCATCATCTTTTTTGCGACTTTTGCGAGCTCGCTGAGACCTGGCTCTGTGGTTCTGGACAGTTCTTCAAAAGTAACAGGCACATTTATGTATTCTTCATTTTCTGCGTAGATGATGATGCCTGAATCACGGTTTATGATTGTCGAAGTTCCGTTTGTGCTTATAAAAAGCTGTGCTGCGAAATTTCTCAAAAGCGTGCTGTCGATGTTTGCGGCAAGCACACCCTTGATGTTTTTGTTGTCGTCATAAATTGGAACAGCTGCATAGATAGCAGGTTCACCTCGTGCACTTATGATAGGTCCGTCGATGACAGAATTACCTTTTAAAGCTTTCTGAAAATAATCTCGATTTTTAATATCTCGTTCGATATTTTCTGATGTGTAGGCATGACCGGTTGTATCCGCAACGACGAAATAACGACCCTCGCCTACATTTGAAATAAAATCTGCAATAAGAGGAGCCTTTTCCGCAACATTTCCGCTGTTTTTTAAAATCGGAAACTCGGCAATTGTCCTTAAAGCGATTAAATCCGATTCCAAGGTCAAATCGGCATAATTTGACGCATTGTCAACGAGGGTTTTCATATTGGACAATGATTGGTTGTCGATTGTGTTTCCAGCTACGAAAATCGCAATTGCAGTTAATGTCGTCCCTGTTATGACAATTACCGTTGCAATAAAAATTGTAATTGCACTTCGAATGCTTTTCATAAAGACTCCTAAGAAAAAAGCTGAATAGGCTGACCGCCTGCCATATTTACAGGCAGGCGGGGCAATTTTTTGTTAACCGATGATTTTTTTGACAACCGCAATCAGTTTTTCTGAAGTGAAAGGTTTTACAATCCAGCCTGTAGCGCCAGCTGATTTTCCTTCATCCATTTTTGACTGCTGGTTTTCCGTTGTGAGCGCAATGATAGGCGTAAATTTATACCCCTCTGTTGCCCGCAACTGCTTTGTCAATTCGATTCCGTCCATGTTCGGCATGTTGATATCAGTTATGACAAGATTGAATTTGTCAGCCTTTGCTTTTGCGAGCGCATCAACGCCGTCAATTGCTTCCACGATCTCATATCCTTCTTGACCAAGAATAAACGAAATGCTTTTTCTGATAGAATTTGAATCATCAACTGCAAGAATTTTTTTTGACATAGTGCTTTCCTCCTTTTAATGTCGCAATTTACTTCTTAAACAAAGATCCCCCTCTGTTCATTGATTTTATTTTTGCCTGATTCAGAAGAGTTTGTGCTATCTCCTGAAGCGGGACTATTTTGTCTACGGCGCCGGCTTTTACAGCTTCTCCCGGCATTCCGTATACGACGCATGTTGCTTCATCTTGTGCGATGTTGTAAGCATTTGCGTCGTGCATTTCTTTCATTCCACGAGCACCATCATCGCCCATTCCTGTCATGATGATGCCGATGGCGTTCTTGCCTGCGTATTGGGCTGCAGAACGGAACAAAACGTCAACGGATGGTCTGTGTCTTGAAACCAGAGGTCCGTCCTTGACTTCAACATAATATTCACGGCCTTCGCGTTTCAGCAGAAGGTGATGGTTACCAGGGGCAATCAAAGCCTGTCCTTTTTGAACCAGATCGCCATCTTCAGCTTCGCGCACAGAAATTCGGCACAGATTATCAAGACGCTGCGCAAAAGAAGCTGTGAAGTGTTCCGGCATGTGCTGGACGATAACGATTCCCGGCGAATCTTCAGGAAGCATTGTAAGGAAATCTTTTAATGCTTCCGTTCCTCCTGTACTGGCTCCTACAACGACAACTGGTTCGGTAAAATCAATAGGTGCAAATGCAGGATTCGGTTTTTCGAGGATAACGTCCGCCGTAAGCTTCGGCTGGACTCCGCGCGGTGCCGGTTTTGCAATTTCCACTTTTGTCTCCGTAATTGGCTCGAGTTCTTCTATATCGTCAGAATCGATGTGTTTTTTTGCCGTCTGAAAACGTGTTTGAGACGGCATAAGTTGTTTTATTTTTCCCTGACATTGATTCGCTGCTTTTATCGCATCAATAATCTGGATTTTTGATTCTTCGAAGAACTGTTTTGTTTTTACTGATGGCTTTGGAATGATTCCTGATGCGCCAAGCTCAAGTGCTTTGATAGATTCGGCTGAACCTTTTCGCACCAATGATGAGCAGATTACACATGGAATAGGATCAACAGTTTCATTCATTTTGCGAAGGAAAGTGAGCCCGTCCATTCGCGCCATTTCGATATCCAAGACGATGACGTCCGGCCTTTCGGTCTGGATTTTGCGTACGCCGATAATTGGATCCGGTGCTGTCGCAATGACTTTGATTTCATCGCTTCCGTTGAGAACTTCTGTGATTGTTTGTCTGACTAACGCTGAGTCATCTATGATTAAAACTTTTATAGGCATTTTCTCGTCCTCAAAATACTAAATCTTTATGAAGCTGGTCGGACCGATGCTTTTTAAAGGCAAATCCATTCCGAAAATTGTTTCGGAGTGACCCAAAAATAGATATCCGCCTGGGATAAGGTGATCCGTCAGCTTTCTGATTACAGCTTCCTGTGTCGGTTTGTCAAAATAGATCAGGACGTTCCTGCAGAAGATGATGTGCTTTTTCTCCTGAATCGGATAGGAGCTGTCCATGAAGTTTAACCGAGCGAATTTGACTTTTTCCCGGATTTCTGGCTTGAGCCGCACTGTCGCATCCTGAGAATTCGCAGTGTTTTTGCTTTTTAAGAAATAGCGTTTTTTCAGTTCGTAGCTTATGTTTGCCACGCTGTTGAACGGGTATACTGCGAGCTGAGCCTTGTCGAGCACGCGCGAAGAAATATCCGTGGCAAGAACCGAAAAATCTATGATTTTACCGGGATGTTTTCTCAAAAACTCGGACATGACGATTGAGAGGGTGTAAGGTTCCTCCCCGCTCGAGCAGCCAGCCGACCAAAGCTCCACCTTTTTAATACCTCTGTCGATGAGGTCTGGCAGTGCTTTTTGGGTTACTATTTCGAAATGCTGATTTTCGCGGAAGAAATTCGTGAGGTTTGTTGTGATGACATTTATCATCAGCGCGATTTCCTCGTCGCTTTCTTCTCCGCCAGCAAAAACAAACTGAATGTAGTCGTCGAAATTGTTTATGTTAAGAGCTTTGAGACGTGCCTGAAGCCTGGACTGAACCATAATCTTTTTTTGAGCAGGCATTTTTATTCCGACATTTGTCTGGATGAAATTTGCAATTTTATTGAACTGAGCGTCCGTGATTTCAGACGGCGCATTGAGAAAAGCTGTCTGCTCGGACAGAGAGAGAGAATCTTTTGCTGTTGTTTTCAATTCGCTCGTTTCCAGCTCGCTCATTCCTGCTCCTTTTCGATTATGTGCAGGAGGTCGGTCAGTTTAAGCACATCGAGAATCAATGCTACAGAACCATCTCCAAGGATTGAGGAACCATTTATGCCCGTACAGTTGTTGAACAGTTTTCCGAGCGGTTTTATTACAGTCTGGTTGCTTCCGAGAATTTTATCCACGACGAGACCGATTACTCTGTCACCGTCGTACACCGAAACTATTTCCTGTTTTGCCGGATAGTCCGATTCGCTTTTGAAGAATTTTCGCAGGTTGATGCACTTTAAATCTTTTCCGTGAAGCGTTGTCGTAAGAATCAGGTCGTTTTTCTTTTTTGGATCAGCCTGGAATGTCATACATTCTGCAATCGTATTGAGCGGAACTATGTAGCGCGTGTTGTTGATTGTTGTGAGCATGCCATCGATGATTGCGAGCGTGAGAGGAATCTTTAAGATGAAAGACGTTCCCTTGCCCTTTTTTGTTTCGATTGAGACAGAACCACCGAGAGTCGCAATGTCTTTTTTTACTACATCAAGACCAACGCCACGGCCAGATATTGAAGTTACCTGCTTTGCCGTTGAGAATCCCGGCTGGAAAATAAGATTGTAAATTTCGTTGTCAGAAAGATTGTCTTTTTCGCTGATAAGCCCTTTCTGAATTCCTTTTGCGCGTACAGCTTCTTTGTCGAGTCCGCGTCCGTCATCGGTGATCGTTATGAGTATGAATGCTCCGACGTGGCGTGCTGACAGTGTGACATGTCCCATCGGATCTTTTGACATAGCAGCTCGCTCGACCGGCATTTCAACACCGTGGTCGACGGAATTTCGTATGAGGTGAAGTAAAGGATCGTTCAGCTTTTCGATGACAGTCTTGTCCAGCTCAGTTTCAGCACCTTCTGTAATCATTTCGATGTTTTTTCCGAGCTGATGCGCGAGATCGTGTACCGTACGGCGGAATCTTGAGAAAAGTGTGCTGATCGGAACCATGCGCAATCCCATTGAAGAATCTCTCAGCATGATGGAAATTCGTTCGCATTGCTCGCTCAAATTTTTTAGAGAAGTGTTTTCTGTAAGGATTGCCTGCTGCTCGAGGCGCGCGTTGAACGTTACCAGCTCCCCGACAAGATTTACAAGCTCGTCGAGTTTTGCCGAGCTGATTCGGACTGTCTGCTGAACGCCTGCTGCCGTCTGAGGTTGTCCGGTCGGAGAAAGTGAGCGCAGATGTTTTTGTTCCGCCAATGCCGATTTTACCTGCTTTGTTGTGACAACATTTTCATCCACAAGAATTTCACCAAGCGGTTTGTGAGCATTAAGAACGGCGTCGAGATTTTCTTGAGATATGTTGCCGCGGTTTACGAGAATTTCTCCGATTTTTGATTCTGTTCCGGCGACAAAGTTGATTTTTTCGACCTCGAACTTTGATTCAGCATCGAGGAAGATAAATACGTCTTTTATGTCGTTTTCTGTTTTTGTGGTCGTTAAGATGATTTCCCAAGAGAAATAGCATGCTTCTTCGTCCAGCTTTGAAAGCTCTGGCAGCTCGTCGAAGAACGGCGTGATTGTTGCCGCTCCGAATTCGGAAAGTTCTTTTAGGAGCAGCTCCGGGCGCGTTCCGTTCTGCATTATTGTTTTTGACGGCCAGAATTTTATGCGGAAAGTATTGTTGTCTTTGTCTGAATTTGCCGCGGCAAGCTGAGCCTGAACCTTTTTTTGAGTCACGCTTGCGGATTCAGCTGAACTTCCGCCGTGCTTTGAGATGTAGACTTTGAATTCGAGGACGAGATTGTCAGAGGCTACCTTGATGTTTTCAGGAACTTCCGCACCTGCCTCGAGCATAAGTCTGAGGTGGTCGCGGGCTTTTAACAGAAGCTCGATGAGATCTGGTGTGACAGGAATGATTCCGTTGCGCACCTGATCCATTGTCGACTCAATTTCATGGGTGACAGAAGAAATATCGTTGAACCCGAACATTGCTGCCGAGCCTTTGATCGTGTGCATAGCCCTGAATACTGCTGATATCGTATCTGCATCGTTCGGATTGTCGCCCAAGGTGAGAAGCTGCTCCTCAAGGTTGTCCAGGAGTTCGTTTGCTTCGTCAAAGAAGACCGCGTTTAACTGCTCAAGCATTGGCACCCTCCGCTCTTGGAAGAGTATATTTATCCAGGGAAATTCCAGTGAGTGATATGAAATCTGAGATTTGTTTTGGTACGTTTCCTGCGATAAAAAATTGTTTATTCTGACTTATTGCTTCCTTTTCTGCAGATACTATGATTTGAATGCCGGTTATATCGATGTCTTCAATTTGAGATATGTCCAGGAGAACTTTTGAATTGCCTTCGAATGCTTTGAGGAGACCTTCTTTTAAAGAAAAAGCCTGCTCGATTCCTGCTGAGCCTTGCCATGTGACGGTTGAAAATTCGGACTTTTTTTCGGCCATTTCTTTATCTCTCCTATCTTTTTTGAATTTTATGCCGTATAATTCACATATACATATTATTTTAAGGCACTTTATGGGAGCAGTCAAATGAAAGAAAATGACATGAACGATGATTCTTACTTTTCATTTAATTTGGGCGACGGAATGTTTGCTGTTCCGGTCTCCCATGTAAAAGAAGTGATGGAGTTCACCGCGCTGACTCCGGTTCCAAATTCTCTGCCCTATCTTCTCGGAGTCATAAATATCCGCGGAAGCGTAATTTCCGTGGTAGATTTGCGTCGTTTGTTTGGATTTGCCCCGAGTGATGATTTGTCCCAGGCTTCTGTCATTGATATGGAGCTTCCTCAGGACGGAGATAAGCCTTTTGAGTTTTCGATTATTGCGGATAAAGTCGATGTCGTCAGCAGTCTTGCGATGATACCTGCTGATTCTGTTTCGTTCGGTATTCCGGAGGCTCAGCGAGATTTCGTTAAATCAGTTGCTCGCCGCGGAGATACTTTTATTCTTGTGCTCGATTTGGAGAAAATCATTTCGTTTATAGAATTTGATGTTGAAAATACGGGTGCGGCTGGATTCTCAAAATAAGGGCTGTGCGCAAGGCTGGAGAAGCCCTTAATCATCCGGGAAGAGATTTTTGACCGCTGTTACTTTTAAATTCTCGAGGTAGAGAGTCTCTTTTGTCTCAAGATTTGAATTTTCGAGACGGCTGTTCTGAATGTATTTCAAGTATACTTTCGAGGTCGCCGGATCAAAAAAAATCTTTCGCGGAAGATTTCCGCCGGTGTTTGACATTGAGACAGGAATCCCCTTTTGCTTCAAGTATTCGAATGCGAATTTTATGTTTACGTCACCGACCTGGGCACCGCTCGTCGCCGGAAGATTAAAGACATTGCTTCCTCCGAAGACTTTTGCGGTCATCCGTTCAAGCGGCACACCTTTCTTTTTTAGGTCATTGATCAGAAGGTCTATTGCGTATTCCCCGAATTTTCCCATAAGTCGGTCGCCCTCGTCCGTGTCGAGGGAACAATCTTTTGCGAGCATAAAATGATTCAGCCCGCCGATTTTTTTTTCCTCGTCGAAGAGGGCGATGCTTATGCATGAGCCGAGAACTGTAGAAATCAATTCTGTACCGGACGTGGAATAAAATTCCCCGGGATAAATCGTTACTACCTTTTTGTTAAAGTGAAAGTCAAAATACTCATTCATTTTTTAGAAGAACGTAATTTCTCCAGATTCAGATCCTTTCTCAATATTGAAACCGCCGATTTTTCCTGCGACCTCTTTATGAGCGGTAATAGTAAAATTTTTTATTAATTCGCTGAACTGGCTGTTTTTGATGTCCCACTCACTGATGTTTCTTTCCTGCAAAATCTGCTCTTTTCTAGCGATCAGCTCTTTCTGAGATTCTTTAAGCTTCAAAACGAAATCATTGATGTTATTACTGATTTTCTTAAGGTTTTGAAGATCCTGCTGAACAACAACGCACTTCTGCTGGAATCCCTCCGGGAAGACGGTGAAATTCTGAATGATAGAAGAAAGCGTTTTTTGTCCGATTTTCATTTCCTCAAAGAATTTTGATTTTTCGTTCTTGAGGGTAATCATATTGTCGTTGTCTTTTGCAATAGAACTGTTGAAAGTTGAGATCATTACACCCGTGTCTGTGATGAAGTTTTCGAGGAGAGCCTGCATCGTGTCGAGTGATTCGTTTGCCGAGTTGATCAGGTTGTCCATGTCCGTTACTGAATCCTGAACCGATTTGATAGCGTCGTTTTTTGAAACTTCAATCTGCTGCAAGATTCTTACGTGATGCAATCGGCTCATTACCGGTCGCAAATTATCGAATACCGCATAAATTGTGCGCGCGCGGGCTGTGATGTTCTGCGTTGTATGAATCAGATCCTTTTGAACGATGTGGTAGTTGTTGAATTCTTCGAGCATAGCCTCGAATTCCTGAATGATTGCTGTGAGACGTCGGTCGATATTTTCTGTGCTGACGCTGTAATCCGCGAGGAATCGGCGTTCGAAATCGTTTTTCTCATCTTCGATTTTGTCGAGCAGCTCGATTACTTCATTCCAGTTCGAGTCGAACGATTCAGAACTCTGATTTACATGCTTGTTTATGTCTTCCAGAACGTCGCATGCGAGCTCGTAAAGCGCGATATTGAAAGAAACGAAGTCCAGTTCTTCATCACTGCCAGCTACAGGCGGCTTTGGCTTGCTGATTTCTTTGATGCAGCTCTGTACGTGTTCGAGTGACTGCCGGATTATGTCCTGAAGCTGGAGGCCTTCCATTGCTTTCTGGATAGGAAGATAAATTTCATCTACATCTGATTCCATAGTTGAGAGCGGAAGAGATACTGTCGAGATGAGTTTTTGAATATCTGAAGAGCCTGAAGAACCTTTTGCTGAAAGTTTCTTTTGCGAGTCGATTATTCCTGAGAAGATAGATTTCAATACGTTGATGAACGAAAGCAGCTGGTTTTCTTCTTCGCTGAGCTTGTCGGAGAAGAGGAACATGTCGTTTGAAAGTCTCTGGAGGTTTTCTGTGATTCGGCTGAATGCCTGTCCTTTTTCACCAGATTTGATCGAGATGACCATTGCGTTAAGGGCGATCAGCTCCATTTGCTCCGAGTCTTCTTTTATTTCTGCGATCATTTTGTCGATTTTTTTGAGGTCGGTGATTTTTTCGTTGAGTTTATCGAACAGCGGTGTGTATTTTGTTCCGTAATCCGCGAACATTTCCTGCTCGGTTTTTGAGGAATTTGTGTTTCCATTGCTCAGTGTTGAGAGCATTTTTTCAAGCTCGAGAAGCGAAGTGCCGCCTTTTTTATTGAGCAGCGACGGGAAAAGATTTCCTAATTCCAAAAAGATTGCTTCTGAATCTGAGCTTATTTTATTGATTTGAGCCAAAGTCTCTTCTAATTCCATTTTTTTATTCCTCGTATTCTAAAATGTCATTTTCTTCTGTTGATTCATCAAATTCTTCTGAAAGAACCTGAAGGTCGTCCTCATTTATATCAGCATCATAAGATTCAAGTTCATTGTATTCGTATGTATGCTGAAGGATTCTCTGAGATGCGGTTTGCACAGCACGAACAAACTGACACTCAGGGTCGGAAATTGCCAGAGGTGTTCTCAGGGCAACGGCAAGGCTGATTTTTTCGTCTTTCGGCAGAAATCCAACGAAGTCCATTTTTAGACCCAGTTTTTTTTGCACGAGCGCACGAAGTCGTTTTGCCATCTCCAGATCATCTGAAGTTGAACCCATATTGATGATAACTTGCGGCCTGAATTTCTCAAGTTCGGCAAGCGGCTGCTGACAACTTTCTTTAAAATTTTCGGCAGTTTTTTGAACAAGCTCAACAAAAGATGTTTCAGTTCCTGATGAACTTGTTTTAAGAAATTCGTCTATGAATTTTCGTTCGTCGCTTCGGGCTTTAAATTGGCGCATGAAGAAGCGGAACGATGCGGCTTTTAGAAATGAATATGCGTTTAGGATGGAAGTCAGTTCCGGAGTTGAGACCAGGATGGAATTGTAGGTCATCAAATAGAAATCCAGCGTGTTGTAAGTTGTTCCCGCTCCCAGATCGAGGATTACATAGTCTGCATCGAGGGCGTTAAGTTTTCTGATTACCCGCTTTTTTGTGCCTGCATCCATGTTTGCTGTTCCCGGATAGAGGCAGTCCCCGGCTATAAATCTTAATCCCGGGATTCCTGTGTATTGAAGCAGGTCGGAAAGTTCCGCTGTCTGCTTATAGATAAAATTTCCCATGCCTGCGTGGTTGTTTTTGAGACCGAGAAGCGTATGCAAGTTTGCTCCGCCAAAGTCAAAATCGGCAAGAACGACATTTTTTCCGCTTTTTGCAAGTGTGATCGCAAGATTTACGGCTGTGGCACTCTTTCCAACACCACCTTTTCCGCTCGCAATCGGGAGAATATTTACCATAGAATAAAATTATAAGAGTAAAAAATAGAATTTACAACAAAATATGAGGTCTGCAGCGTAGATTTTTTGAACTTCAGTCTTTATTATCAGTTGGTATGAAAAAACGAATTTTTGAGATTGCAGCGATATTTTTTTTATGTATATTTTTCCCGATTCTTTTAGAATCTTGTTCCAAACCCGGAGATTTGACGATTCACAGGGCGATGAAAGCGTATCAAAGTCAAAATTTTGATGAGGCGCTGGAGCTTTTCAACACCGCGCTTACTGAGGAGACAAACTATCATCAGGAATCGATTTATAACTTTATCTCGGCGATTTATTCCGGGCAGGGCGATTTAGAAAATTCTGTTGTGTATGCCGAAAAAGCCCTTGCTTTGCGACCGGACTATCGCGGCTATGTTACTCTCGGCAGAAATTATCACCTGATCGGAAACGATGAAAAGGCCGAGGAAAACTACAAAAAAGCAATCGAGCTGAATCCGAAGAAGGGCGAGGCTTATGCGAGCTTCGGCGCACTTTTGTTGGGACAGAAAAAATATGCCGATGCGGTCACGGCTCTTGAGACCGCAACTGATTTTGAGCCTAAAATCGCAGTGATTCATGCTAATCTCGCAATTGCCTATCATTTTGTCGGCGAAACAGAAAAATCTGAAGCCGAATTCAAAAAAGCGGAAGAGCTGAAATGCGAAAATCTCGATGAATTCCGCGAAAGAATAAATGAAGAATAAAAAGAATTAAAAACTTGTTGACAATGTTACCGATTGTTCGATATATTAACGTTACCGAACAATCGGTAACGTTAATATGAAAAAGACACTTTCGGAAAAATCAACAAAAATTCTCATTCTCGAAGCTGCGTTTTCTTTTTTTGAGCAGCCGTACTATAAAGATTTTTCTTTGAGTGAAATCGCTCAGAAAGTCGGCATAACGAAACCTGCGATTTACAGACATTTCAAGAGCAAAGAGCAAATCCTTGATGCGATGCGCGAGCATTTTATCGATATTTTGGCGGATTTGTTTCTTGGAATGCAGGCAAGTGAATCTGAAAATGCTGTCCGCGCAATGCTTTCAAAGATAATTTGTTTTTTTGCGAACAATCCTCAGTTCATCAATTACTACATTCTTCAGATGTCGGCAAAGAACGGAAACCTTTTTGAGAAAAACGTTTATTTTGGACTTTTGGAGCGCGGAGTAAAAAAAGAAGAAAATGTGTTTGCCGTGATGTATCCTTTCACCGAGGCGCGCACATCCATTACTCAATCGATTTTTTCAGGTTCCACAATCCTGTTTTTTATAAAGGTTCTTAGGGATTACATCGACAGAGGAATCTTTTGTTCTGACATGGAGCGTTTTTCGGAGAAGCTTATTGATTTTTTATATTCAGGGGTGAGTGGGCTTGTTTCTGAAGATGGCGCTGCTTATCTGAAAGAGCTGTCTGCGGAGCGCAGGAAAGAGCTTAATGAGATTTGTAGTTTTTCACCGGATTTGCTGCCTCCTCAGGACAGAATTTTTAATGCATTTGCTACGGTTATTCAGAACAACGGCTTGAACGGCGTTACGGTCGAAAAAATTGCCGCCGAGCTGAACATGGCAAAAAGCAGCCTCTATTTTTATTTTAAGGACAAAAATCAGATGATTCGTTCCTTGATTTTGGAGGAACTTCAGCTGCTGAATATTATTGTTTCCGAAAACATCTCCGAGGCAAAGAATTATTCGGAGTACATATATATAGCGATGAAGACAGAGCTGAATTTTTTCAAGTACAGAGAATCTGTAATTTCTATGTGCAGCTGGCTTTTGCAGACGAGCACGGAAAATCCGTTCGATGACGAATGTGAGATCTCAAATATCTGGGAAAAAAAGATCGGCGCATTTCTTCAGGAAAAGTATTTTGGATTCCCGATGCGGCCCGAAATCCTTACGTTCTGGATCGGAATGCTCCCGGTTGTGCTCGTTTTGCTTATGAAGAAAAAAAATCTTACGGAACATGAGCAGGAAGATGCTTTTGAGGACTTCTTTGAGTATGTTCAGTTTGGAGTAAATAAAATCGAAAGAGGAGAAGGTAAAAAGGATGAGTAGAAAGATAAAAACTGTAGCTTTTTTCTGTTTGATTCTCGCGGCATTTTCTGCTTTTGCACAGGACACGAAAACTGATGCGCCAGAAACTGAAATCATTTCCCTGACCGTTGATCAGGCTGTAGAATATGCACTTGAGCACAGCAGGACTTTAAAATCTGCGGATATAGATTTGGAGATTAAGGCGCGGGCTTCGAGATATTCTTGGAATGTTTTTTTGCCGACGGTACAGGCTTCGGGAACGATGAGCCGTGCCTCGGATTATACGCCGTCGACCGGAGATGTGATTTCCTATGCGCTGGGAAAGACTACGAAAATTCCAAGTTCATTTGATAAGGAAGAAGATCGCTGGTCTGTAGTCGGAAACTTGAGCGCATCATTAAATCTTTCGCTTGCCTACATCTGGCAGATTCGTGCGGCAAAAGCTGATTATGAGAATGGAAAAATCACTTATGAGCAGAGCACGAAAAAGACGGTGATGAATATCAAAAAGCTTTTCTACGGACTTCTTGTTCAGCAGGAAAGCCTTAAGATTCAGAAAACTTCGCTTGAGAATGCAAGGCAGCGAATGGTTCAGGCTGAGACAAACTTCAAGAATGGTACGATCCCGGAGCTGAGCCTTTTGCAGACCCAGGTAAACTATGAAAACACCAAGCCAGATGTCGAGGATGCAGAGAACAGCCTTAATCAGCAGTTCGAGACATTCGTTTTCCTGATCGGTATGCCGGTCGGTACAAAAATTTCGCTTGAGGGAAATATCGCGCCTTCTTATATAGAAGCTGACACTGATTCTTTGATTGAGCAGTACGGTGAGGAGAATCTTGATATCAAATCAATGCAGAAGACGATCGACATGATGAAGATGAATCTTACTGCGCTGAACGTTTCAAGTTATACACCAGCTCTTGCATTGAGCTATGGTTTTCAGCCGGTTTATACAGGTGCGCATGCTTTCAGATTTATGAAGGATATCGGTCGGGACAGCAAGTGGTTTGACAACGGAAAGCTGGGAATCACTTTGGCATGGAATCTTACGAATATGCTTCCGTTCAGTGCAAACCGACAGAGCGCGGCTGATTTGAGGCAGAACATCAAAAAACTTGAGATTACGATGGAAACGCTTCGGGAAAATCAGAAAGTCGAGGTCAAAAAGGCCGTGGATACTTTGAACAAGGCAAAAGCTCAGATTGAAGCGATGGACAGAAGCGTAAAACTTGCTCAGCGTGCTTACGACATGACTTATCGTTCTTACAGGAATGGTATGACAGAACTTCTCGACCTGCGCGATGCGGAAACTTCGCTCAATCAGGCAAAACTTGGAAGTTTGAGTCAGAAATATCAGTATATTTCGGCTCTGATGGATCTTGAATACACACTGAACACAACTTTGGTTAAATAAAATCTGACCATAACGGAGGAAAAAAATGAAAAGAAATCTTAATTCGGTAATTTTTGTGGCAGCGATTCTTGCATTTTCTGTTGGCTTAATGAGCTGCGGACCAAAGGTTGCGGCAAATTCTAAGCAGGAAAACGACGAGCAGATTTATGCTATCAACACATATGCGACCCAGGCAGGAAATCTTGATGATTATCTTGAATTTGGCGGCGATGTCGCTTCGGTGACCTCGGTCGACGTAATGCCGGATCAGGCGGGAAAAGTCACAAGGATTCTTGTAAGCGTCGGAGATAAGGTTGTTAAAGGTCAGACCATTGCTTACGTAAACCCGCTCCGAGCCGGAGCTTTCTACAACGACAGTCCTGTAAATTCTCCGATTGAAGGAAGAATCACATCGTTGCCAGCACAGGTCGGAGCCACGGTTTCTCAGGCTTCCCCGATTGCAAAGGTAGCCCGAACGGACGAACTTGAAGTAAGAATCAATATTGCCGAGCGTTTTATCAGCCGTATTTCTGAAAAGCAGAGCGCAGTAATCACATTTGATGCATATCCTGGAGTTGAGTTCGCCGCGCAAGTTTTTGAGGTCAGCCCGGTTCTGGATACTGCTACCCGAACGATGTCAGTAAAACTCAGGTTCAACAAAGTCGATTCAAGGGTAAAAGTAGGAATGTATGGACGCGTTAAACTCATAACTGAATCTGTAAAGGACGCTATCCTTGTTCCAACAACTTGTATCATAACCAGGGAAAACAAGCCGTATATCTTCCTTGTTAACGAACAGCTTGCTGACGGAATTTCAACGGTAAAACTTCAGGAAGTGACCGTCGGAATTTCTGTTGACGGAAAGACGGAGATCATAAAAGGACTTTCTGTTGGTGATGAAATCGTAATAAAAGGTCAGTCACTTTTGAATGATGGAGCAAAGGTAAAGAATCTTTCGAATAAATAATTATTGAAAAATTTTTCAACAGCGTTTTTTACTCTTGATTGAAAGATTTGTTTAGCAGCAAAACGGAGAACATTAAATGACATTTTCTGAGAAATGTGTAAATAAACCGGTTACGACTATACTCGTCTTTATTCTCATGATTGTTCTGGGAATATTCTGTACATTTCAGCTTCCGGTTGACATGTACCCTGATATGGATCTGCCGTACATGATTGTATATACGACATATAAAGGTGCAGGTCCAGAGGAAGTTGAGCAGAGTTTGACTCGAACCCTTGAAAGTTCAATGTCAGGACTTTCCGGTCTTAAAAAAATGACTTCCCGATCCATGTCGGGAGTTTCCATGGTTATTCTTGAGTTTAATTATGGAACGAATCTCGATGCGGCGACCGGAAATATCCGCGATAAAATCGATTTGGTCAGGACCTACCTGCCGAGCGGTGCGGAATCGCCGATTACGATTCGATTGGATCCTTCAATGATTCCAATTATGACTCTTGCGGTGCGTAGTAGCAGAACGCCTGAAGAGATCCGCACCTTTGCGGAAGATACGATCGCTCCACGACTTGAGCAGGTTGACGGCGTTGCGTCTGCCAATGTCGTTGGTGGTCGTGAGCGTTCTATTAACGTAGATATTCCGCGAGACCGTCTTGAGGCTTACGGACTTACAATCAGCACTGTTGCTCAGATGATCGGAGTTCAGAACGTTCAGTCTTCCGGCGGTACGATCAAGAGCGGTGATTTTAATTATACGATCAAAAATGATGGTAAATATAAATCTCTTGAGGATTTAAAGAACACGGTAATTTCTTACAAGGTTTCTGCTGATGCAGAGGTTCGCACTGTAATGCTCCGGGATATTGCGGACATTTACGAGGGCTACAAAGATGAATCGACGCTCGCTTATCTTGACGGAGAGCCTTGTGTAATCATCATGTTGCAGAAGCAGTCAGGAAAAAACTCTGTTCAGGCTGCAAAAAAAGTTCGTGCTCAGCTGGCTCTTATTAAAAATGAAATACCTAACGACATTGAGATTATCGAGTCGTCAAACACTACGGATATTATTTCCCAGACTGTAGGTGAGGTTGTCGGTTCGGTTGTTATGGGAGCGTTGCTTGCAATCGCGGTTTTGTTTATCTTCCTTCGCTCTTTAAAATCTACGCTGATTGTTGGTGCTTCAATCCCTATTTCTGTAATGATTACACTTTTGTGTATGTACTTGAAAGGTCTGTCAATCAACCAGATTTCGATGGCTGGTATGCTCCTCGGAATCGGTATGCTTGTAGATAACTCAATCGTCGTTCTTGAAAATATTTATTCTTATATTCAGCGCGATACAAAGCCGAAGGTTGCCGCAATTCTTGGTTCTCATGAAATGGTTGCGTCTATCACTGGTTCGACCCTCACGTCGGTTTGTATCTTCCTCCCGATGCTTGTCTTTAAGAGCAAGCTTGGTATGATGGGTCAGTTCTTTAACGACGTAGCATGGACAATCATCTTCTCGCTGACTTCTTCTCTGGTGGTTGCAATTGCGCTCGTTCCGGTTCTCTGCGCGAAATGTGTTACAAAAACTCAGATTTCGTTCGAGAAAAAAGGCTTTGCGTATAGCTTCAACAGGGCATTCAACAACTTCTTTGCTTGGCTTGATGACAAATATGCAAATGGAGTTACCTGGGTTCTTCATCACAGGAAGATCAGCATTTTCACCCTTATTGTACTTTTGATCGGTTCGTTTGTTTCGATTGCTTTCATCGGATTTGTATTCATGCCAGAAACTTCTGCAAACACGGTCGAGGTAGACTTTTCTCTTCCGAAAGGAACCCGACTCGAAATAACTGAGGATACTATCCGCGAATTTGAGCTTATGGCTTTGAAAGAGCTTAAGGGAGTAAAATTCAGTACGATTACGGTTGGCGGAACAAGTGTATTCTCCGGCGGTGCGGAAACGAACACCGGTTCTGTCGTATTCACTCTTTATGAGCCTAGTAAACGATTGAGGGGATATGACAGCGAAAAAACTGCCAAAGATAAACTTCGAAAATATTTTAATTTGTTCCCGGGGGCTGATCTGACATTTGCCGCTGCTGCCAACAGCGCATCAAGCTCAAGCGGAATTTCGATCGATGTAAAGAGCGATGATCTGAACCTTGTCCGCCAGACGGCCAGCGCGGTGGAAACATTGCTGAAAGAGAAGGCTACTGACTGGGTAACGGAGGTCGATTCTGACCAGGAAGACGGATTGCCGCAGGCCGAAATCATTTTTGACCGAAGCCGAATGCAGGAATTCGGACTGAACATCTATTCCGTCGGTTCTGAGATTTCCGGCGTCATAAACGGAACAACTGCCAGCCGTTACACCAAAAATGGTGATGATATCGACGTGGTTGTACGAATGGCAGAAAAAGACAGGGCGCGGCTCACCGATTTGGATTCTATTTCTGTGGTAACTTCAAGCGGAATGAGAATTCCTCTTTCAAGTTTTGCCCATTACGAGCAGACTACGGCTCCTGTAACGATTTACCGTCAGGATCAGGCGCGAATTATTCACGTTACAGGGAAACCTGTTAAGGGGCTTTCGCTCAACAAAGTTCAGGGTGCGATTGCAAAACTCATTGATGAGAACATTCCAAAAGATGAGAATGTCACAATCGGATTTTCCGGTGACTATGAGGAATTGAAAGAAGCTGGTCTTAACTTTGGATTGATCATTGTTTTGGCCGCATTCCTTGTATTCATCGTAATGGCTTCACAGTTTGAAAGCATTCTTGATCCGTACATCGTTCTGCTTACGATTCCGTTCTCGTTCATCGGTGTTGTGATTATTTACGCACTTTCTGGAAACCAGATGAACATCGTAACGATCGTCGGTATGCTTGTTCTTGTCGGAACGATCGTAAACAACGGTATCGTTCTCGTAGACTATACAAACCTGCTTAGAAAGCGAGGTCTTGAGCTGGAGAACGCTTGTATCGAAGCTGCAAGAAACCGTCTCCGCCCGATTTTGATGTCAACTTTGACCACGGTTATCTCGCTTACTCCTATGGCATTCTTCCCTGGTGAGGGTGCGGCAAACTTGCAGCCAATTTCGCTCACCGTATTCGGTGGTATGTCTTTCGGATCTGTGATGACGCTTTTCTTGATGCCGACGATTTACTTCATCTTCAACAACAGGCGTCTTAAGAAAGCTGCAAAAAGGGCAGCAAGGCTTGAGGCAAAAAATAAAAACGCAAAGACAAAAGCGGAGCTTCGCCGCCAGAAAGAACTTAGCCGCTCTATAAAGAAAGTCGAAAATCACACGGAGGAGGGACGCTGATATGGGATATCTTGAAAGCATAAGACAGCATGCCGGTTTGCAGAAAAGAGTTGAGATTATCTTTTCACAGGCGATAGAAGAAGATTTCATTCAGGAATTCAAAGAGCATAAAGTTGCGGCTCGCTACACAAAATTAAAAGGTGTAATGGGCGCAGGATATTCGATCCCTCGCTTGGGCGATGCAATCTGGCCGCAGCTCAACATGATGTATATCATTTATTGTGGCGAGGAAGACTGCAAGACGATTATTTCAATAGTCGAAAAACTGCGCGAGCAGTATATCGGCGAGGGAATCGCTTGCTTTGTCAGCGATTCGACGGAAGTTTAATCTGCAAAAAATAAAAAAGTTCTCCTAAATATGTCTAGGTGCCCGGTAAAAAGCCGGGCGCCTTTTCTTTTGAAAAAAATCTTCCTGACAGCTATAAAAAAATTGGTTTTTAAGCAAATTCGGTCTTATAATGGGAACTATGGAAATAAGTGCTGCTATTACAGAATATTATGATGAGCTGTATCCTGTTACAGACGAGCTAAAAAAGTTTTATGCAAATGAAAGTGACTCCTATTCCTCTCCGGTAAAATTTTTACGGATTGGTTGCGGAACAGGCTCTTTCGAACATTTTTTAGCAAGAAATGGAGCCGATGCTACCGGAATTGAGTATTTTCAGAGTTTCCTTGATTCTGCTAACAGAAAACGCCGAACGCAGCTCATGGCACTTCGTTTCTTCAATATGATTCCTTTGGAAATAAGCCGTTATTTGGGCAAAGGGTTCTACAATATTGTTTCAATTCTTAATGGCCGCATAATTCTTACAAAAGATAAAACACTGATGGCAAAACTTTTTTATGATTGCCGAAATTTGCTCACCGAGGGCGGGAAATTCATTATCGAACTTCCAAATTTCGAAAAATATGCTGGAAAGACAGAATTTGAGCTTCCGAGCAGGGAGAGCATCCGTGCAAAATGCTTCTCAAAAATCATAAAAAAAGATGAGGATACATACATTTGCAATCAGGAAATCGAGAATTCTTCCGGGAGAATGCTGCCGGTTTTAGAAGAGACCGAAATCAATTTCCTGACAAAAACAAAAATCGAGGAAATCGCTCAGAAAGCCGGATTTTCAAAAAGTGAATATTACTCAGATTTCTTGAAAAATCCGCTTTCAAAAGATTCCGATACGCTTATAGCCGTCCTTCAATGATTTGCCCAGCTCGTTTTCCGTTGTTTTAGTGGAGATACCACTTTCCGTTTTCTTTTGAGAATCTGCTTGCCGGAATTTCGAGGAGACGACCATCTTCTCCGAGCATCCGAATTATTCTCTTGAGCGGATTTACATCCGTGATCTTAAAATTGGTGTCGTCATAGCGAATGTGCAGGCCTTCGTTCGGAAGCGTTTTTCGAGCTTCGCAGTAGCAGCCATATTCGTAGCTCAGACAGCATAAAAGTCGTCCGCACTGTCCGGAAATCTTCATTGAGTTGAGCGAAAGGCTCTGCTCCTTTGCCATTTTGATCGATACCGGCGGAAGTTTGTCGCAGATTGAGTGGCAGCAATACGGTCTTCCGCAGACACCGAGTCCGCCTGTGATTCTGCTCTCGTCCCTGACACCGATTTGTCTCAGCTCGATTCGCATTTTGAATACGGAAACCAAATCTTTTACCAGCTCGCGGAAGTCGACGCGGTTCTCGCTTGAGAAGAAAAACAACGCTTTTGATTCCTCGAGAAGAAAATGTACAGCAATCAGCTTCATGTCGAGCTTGTGATCGGCTACTTTTTCTTTAAAAGTTTTGAAAGCATCCGCTTCTTTTGCGGCCAGGTCATTGAATTTTTTGAGGTCATCTTGATTTGCTTTTCGTTCTGCGGTTACGATTTCTGACGGCTTGATTCCGACCGGATAGTTTATTTTTCCGAGAACTTTTGCCAGATCTTTTCCGTAGCGCGTCGGAATGATGACGTAATCATCTTTTTTGAGGTCTTTTATGTTTTTTGGAAGCGAAACATATACACCTTCGCTTGAATACTCAAGTTTTGTCAAAAAAAGCGGATTCGGATAGACGAAATTCTCATCGATCGAATCATCGTTTTTATAATTGTTGTCTTCGAGGCTCGAAAGGTCTTCTGCCTCGTCGTTTATATCCTGCTCAAATATATCGCTCATAATAATCTCCTTTTTGTTTTTTTTCGCCAGAGCGCAACGCGCTGTTCAGCTTTTGCTTATTCGGCCAGCAAGTCCACAATCATTCCGTTGATCTCCTCAACTTTGGCCAGAAGCTGAAGATTTTTTCCGTGCAGGATGAGCATTTCTGATGCGAGCTGGTTCAATTTTTGGTCGATAATCCTTATCTGAATTTTGGGATCGACCGGACGCCCTGTTCTTTTGCTTATCCTCATTCTCATTTTTTCAGAGAGCTTTTCACGGTGTATTTCAAAGTTATTTTTTACGATGTATTTCATGAACTGACCGACGGCTTTTCTGAAAGTCTCCATTGCTTCCAGATCCTGTCGGCGTTTCAGTTCCTCGCTCGCAATATCAACTGCGTCCTTGAGGAATACTATTGCATCAGCTTCGGACATTCCTGCGATTTCTGGAGGAAGCCCCTCTGATACAAGTTCGGAAATTTCATGATTTTTATGCAGCGCGGAAGCAAATGCGCTTTTCTTTGATTTTTCGGTTTTTCTTGATTGAATTGCCGCCTGTTGTGAAGCCAGCTGAGAAGCGGCGAAAAAAGGTGATTGAACTGTGCTCTGGGTATTTATTGAAGGAAAATCAGCCATCAAATCACCTTACAGTCGAAATGTAATTTTTTTTGATGGAAATTTCGTTTGAATATTGCTCGGCCGCTTCCTGGAAATTTTCTTCCTGCTTGAGGGCGATGCAATGGCCGTGGAAGATTACGTTTTCTTCGATTTCGAGATGTTTTGTCGTTATATTGCCTATGACGGCCGAAGAAGAAAGAAGTTTGATTCCTTCCGGGGCGTAGATGTTTCCATTTACGATTCCGCCGACAACCGTGGAGATTGCCGTGAGGTTTCCGTTTATTCTTGCCTTGTTTCCGACGATGATGTTTCCTGTTGATTCGAGGTTCCCGTCAATATCTCCGTCGATGCGTACAAATCCGTTTACGTGTATGTCGCCTGAAACTGCCGAGCCTGAGCCAATTAGAGTATTGATTGAAATATCATCTGCCAAGAAATTCATTTTTTTGCTATTTAGTGATTTTTACGTTTACGTATTTGATTGGATCAACAACATCAGAACCGATGTGAACTTCGTAGTGAAGGTGCGGACCGGTTGATATTCCTGTGTTTCCGATAGTACCGATTACTTTTCTCTGGTTTACGAAATCACCCTTGTGAACGTATACGGTGTTCATGTGGCAGTAGCGGGTGTACATACCGTGTTTGTGTTTGATGATAACGTAGTTTCCGAAACCTGAATCGTATGCGACTGTAACGACCTGACCGTTTGCCGTAGCGAGAATCGGGTCTCCTGTTCGCCATGTTGAGATGTCGAGGCCTTTGTGGATGTACCAGTTTCCGGTGATCGGGTGTGTAGTCTGTCCGAACGGCTGAGAGATGTGTCCGATACCGCCTTTTACAGGCCAGATGTTCGGCGTGTCGGCAAAGAGCGTTTCCTGACTTTCGAGCATTTTTCCGAGCTGCTCGATCGGCTGGATTGCATTCTCAAGATATGATGTGAGCTGATGCATGTCGTTTGCTTCTTTTGTTGAGCCGAATGCGCGTTCCTGATTGTCGAAGAGAGAGTTGAGGTCGCTGTCCGAAGTGGATGCTTTTGCAACAGTCTTTGTCTGGTCGATTCCGAGCAAAGAAAGAGTCTGCGAGAGTGATGATTTGAATCGTTTTGCGGTCTGAAGGACGTTGTTGTTTTCGTCCCGAAGCTCGTCAAAGCTTGCGAGCAACTCACGGTTTTCTTTCATTGAGCGGCTAAGTTCTTCGCTGATGGTTGAGTCATGTTTTTTGAAATATACGAATGAAGAAACTATTCCAACGATCAGGATGATTCCGAAAGCGAGTGAAAAAATATTTGTTCTGAAATTTATGACCTTTCCCTGAGAGTGAGGAACAATCATGATTGTAAGCTTGCTGTCGCATACGCGGAAAATTTTTACGAAAATATTTATAAAACAGGTGAGTCCGCGGTTAAGTGCCTTTAAAAAAGAAGCGACAACATTCTTTTCGACTTTTTTGTAATGTCTTGTCTTTGCCAATTTTTTACACCCCGAATAAAAAAACTACAAACTCCAATTTGCAATTTTACCATAGTATTTAAAACTATGTCAAATAAGCAAATATCATATACATATTCATAATTTGACAGTTTAAATTTTCTCTGTTATTCTATCGTCATGAATGGCGTAAAAAATAAGCCGTTCATTTTTTATATCTCATCTAATTTGGAAGAAAGCCCATGCAGTTTTTTGATACTCACGCCCATATCGGGCTCATTTATGAGGACCCGATAGAACAGTTACGCGTTATTCAGCAGGCTAAACAGGCTGGTGTTACGCGAATTGTAAGCATAAATAATAGCCTTCACGATTTTAAGAAGGTTTACGCCAATATAAAATCAATGCCAGGTGTTTACCATGCCGTCGGTGTTGCTCCTGCCGAAGTCATGAATCCTGGAAAAGACTGGATTCAGACGATTGAGGAGGGATTGAAGCTTCCTAACGTCATCGCCGTCGGTGAATGCGGACTTGATTACTACAAGCAGTTCGGAGACAAGCGACGTCAGACGGAATTGTTCATCACCCAGCTCGAAATCGCAAAAAAACATGATCTGCCGGTTATCATCCACAACCGGGATGCCGGAAAAGACGTGTTCGATATCTTGAAGGAGCGAATTCCTGCTGCCGGTGCGATTTTGCACTGCTACGGAGAGAACGCCGCCTATGCAAAGAAATGTCTCGATGCGGGGCTGAACGTTTACTTCTCATTTGCCGGTAACTTGACTTATCGAAACGCAAGAAATCTTCACGAAACTGTTCTGAATATTCCTCATGACAGAATTTTGATCGAGACTGAAAGTCCGTTCATGGTTCCTGCTGAATATCGTGAGCGCAAGCGTGCGATGCCGGCATACCTACCGTCTACAGCCAGATTCTTGTCAGAGATGCTCGAGATCGACCTTGAGGAGCTGAGCAAGATTCTCTGGACGAACAGCTGTAAAATCTTCCGTCTGCCAGAATAACTCGATCAGAAAATCCAAACGGGGAGCGACAACGATTGCCCTTGATACATGGATTTTCTGATTCGTCTGAGAATTTGCAAGCATTCTCTTTTTTGCTTTAATCCCGCATCCTTGCGGGGCATTTTTTGAAAACATGAGTTTGTATCACCCTGTAAAAATCGGAAATCTTTCTCTTCCTGGAAATCTCTTCCTTGCACCTGTCGCCGGTTATTCTGATCGTGCGTTCCGTTCTATTTGTGCTGAATGTGGCGCGGATTTTGCTTATACGGAGATGGTTAGCGCCGAGGCCCTGATTCGCGACAATGCAAAAACTGAGCTTTTGATGAAACGTGCTCCCAATGAAAATGCTTATGCCGTTCAGATTTTTGGCGGAAACGAGGAGTCGATGGCCCAGGCTGCAAGACTTGTCCTGTCAAAAACAAGCGCGGAATGTATCGATATAAACGGAGGCTGTCCCGTTCCTAAAATCATAAAATCTGGGGCCGGAAGCACGCTCACCAAGGAGCCGGAAAAGCTCTATTCAATAGTAAAATCTGTCGTTGATGCAGTTTCGGGTTTTGATGGAAACCGAATCGATAGAAATGAAAAAACTGTAAAGATGGAATCTCCTGTGCCGGTGACTGTAAAATTCAGGCTTGGTTGGGATGCTGATAATATCACATGGAAGGAATGCGCTGAGGCCGCAATAAAAGCGGGCGCTTCGGCAATAACGATGCATGGACGTACTCGTGCCCAGGGCTATGAGGGTAAGTCTGATTGGAATGCGCTTTCGGAGCTTGTGAAATTCGTTGGCGGAAGAATCCCTGTATTCGGAAGCGGAGATGCTTTTACGCCGGAGGACGCAAAGCGGATGTTTGAAGAAACTGGTGTTGATGCGGTGATGTTCGCGCGCGGAGCTATGGGAAATCCGTTCATTTTTACGCAGACACGCTCCCTTCTGACGGATGGAAAAGTCGGTTCCGTTGATACTTCCGAGCGGATCCGAAAGGGATTCAATGAGTTCAGGCTTCTTGTTGCGGATCATGGTGAGGAATCGGCCTGCCGGGAAATGCGAAAGCGGTTCTGCGCATACACAAAGGGAATCGAGGGCAGTGCGGCGTTGCGAAAAGAAATTGTCGTAGCTGATACGGTCGCCGACTACGAGCGGATTTTTAAAGATTTCCTTTCGTAAAATCAGTCTGCCCATTTGCTGTGCCTAGAAGCAGTTTCAAAAGTCTGTCACTGTTTGAAGCTCCCTCCCTGTTGTGTTTTGAAAAGACCGTACTTCCCTTGTAAAAATCAAAGATTGCGAATAATATAAATTTATGGGATTTTTTCAGGCACTGACAGAATTTTTTGAATCGATATTCATGAGCTCTTCTCCTGAGGTAAAAAGAAAAACCGAGCTTAGGAGAATCGAAAATGAGCTGAAATCCCTGCCAAATCAAATTTTCAAGAACGGTTGCCTTCAGCCTAATTTTGCCGAACTTTTCAGAATCTTGTACGAAAATACCAAGCCTATCGAAGAAATCCTTTCCACGACAATCGCTGGTTCTGATGCGCATCGCAAGTCGCGTTTTGAAAATCAGCTTATAATTACCGGTTTTAGCGGAGAGACTCAAGAAAAGCTGGAATCCCTGAACTACGAAAATCGAAAAAAGGCCGTAATAAACTCAGACCTTTCGATGAACAAAGTGTTCGAGAGCCAGAAACGTACGCTGGAGTCAATCTTAAAGCAAATCTCCTCGCCTGAGTTCTACAGGATCGACGATACCCTTTCAAAAATAAAACAGCTCGCAGATATCTGCCGGTTCAACTACATAAACATCATCAAGGTCTTTGATAATAATTTTGACGGAATTACATCAACCTCGTTCGGAAATGTGGTTCCTGTCATGGCGGATCAAATTTCGGCTTTTATCGAAGACCTTTATTTTATTTCTGGAAATTTTAATGTTGATACTTCCGAAGTGCGGGCAATAATCGCCTTAAAGCAGCTTGCCACTGGAAAGCAACCGGATGAAAGTCAGGTCGAGATGATAACTGGATGTCTTAAGAAGATAAATTCGGTTTTTGAAAACTACATCACTTCCGATGTGCTCAAAAAAATCATCTGTCTTGGAAAACGGGATGCGTCATATACGCCAAAAGTAGAAACCTATCAGTCAAAATCTCTTAAAAACTTCATCGAATATTTCCAGCAAAATTTCAACACGGACAGCGAGCGAATCAAGAGCGAGATAAAAGATTACACCGTTTCGTTCGAGATAAAGGAACTTTTTGGAGAAAAAAATCTTGCGCCGCTCAAAGTCTATAATAACGAGACGAATGATTTCTTAAGGCAGAACACGCCGTACTCATTTATCTGGATAACGCCTCTTCAGGTTTTAAAGAGTTTTATTCTGGATTTTATGCCGGAGCAAGTAAAATCTGTAATCAACAATATTGTCATCGAAGGATTTTTTAACAATCAGGCTTACAAGTCAAATTTTTCTTCGACGGTTTATGCCTGTGACGAAATTCCAAAAATTATCGAGAATTTCGAAAGCTCTTTTGGTCGTGGCGAAGCTAATGACGAGGCTGAACTTCGTGGACTTGTTCTTGACAGCCGCCGTGATTCTGATTTTCTAAAAAAGGTCGGCGCAATGGTCGATAATATAAATGAGCAGGCGCATAAGATCGTGCAGGAAGAAACGACCAATCTTTATGTGTTGCACAAACAGATAGGAGATTTGCTTGTTGATTCTAAGAAATCTAAGCCGGCAATGGTTTCAAACATAAAGGTTCTTTTGGGATCGTCAAGAAACCGGGATGGTTCTGGAATTCTTGAGCAGCAATATGAAAGCTGGACAAGTTTCCTCAAGATTATGAGGAATTATGCTATCGTCGGAGAAATAGGAAGCGAGCATGAGTAATGAAAACTTAAATGCAAAAACAGAAGTTTCTCAGGATTTGATAAGCCAATACGAGAAAAAAATCTATGATCTTGAGCAGCTCTTGGAGATTTCGCGTTCTCTTTGTTCAACGCTTGAATTTTCAACTCTGATTGAGTCGATTCTTTACACGTGCATGGGACAGTTCCGTGTTCTGGGCGCCGGAATCTTTGTATTGAATGCGCTTGACTCTGATACATTTCAGCTTGATTCAAATTACAGCGGAATGGATGTTGATAAAAGCATCTCCTACATTATTCCGTCTTCCGATCCGCTCATAAAACTCCTCGAAGCTCAGGGCGTGATTCTTACTTTGGACGAGCTTACGGAAATGATTTCCGACGATGCCGATATTTCAATGATTTATTCCCTTAAGCCGTCTCTGATAGTCCCGCTTTTGCAGCACAGTCATCTAAATGGAATACTTTTGCTTGGCGAAAGAATTACCCTGTCTGAGAATTCTGGTTACACCGATTACGAAAAAGAGCAGATTGCCTCAATAGCTTCGCTGGCTGCAATCGCGATAAACAACGCGGCTTTGGTCGAGCGTTCATCGACGGATATGATGACGCACCTGAAGCTCAAATATTTTTTCTATAATGTTCTTACCGACAAACTTGATTTCGCGCTTTCGAACGGCACGAATCTTTCAATAATCATGTTTGATATCGATTTTTTTAAGCGTTTCAACGATACTTACGGCCATGCCTGCGGAGATTATGTATTGCAGACTGTTGCAAGAATCATAAAATCCGGGATACGCAGCCAGGATCTGGCGGCACGGTACGGCGGCGAGGAATTTACCGTACTGCTCAACGATACGAATAGTGATGATGCTATTACTGTTGCGGACAGAATCAGGAGCAAGATCGAGCAGTTTGATTTCTGCTACGAGAATCAGCACATGCAGGTTACGATTTCGGTCGGAGTGGCAACTTTTGATGCAAAAGATAATCCTGTCACCGTTCCGAAAACGCTTGTCGATCAGGCGGACCAGGCGCTGTACTTCTCTAAAAGAAACGGCAGAAACAGAGTTACGTTTGCTGACTCAAAATTGATTTCAGAAATAAAAGTTGAAGAATGATGAATTTTTTGAGAAAAACCTTCAGATATAAGTTTTTTAATGCTTCGTTGGGAATTATCGCTGTTAACGTCGTTGCATATTTCTTGATTTCCACATTTCATATAAACACTGCGCTTCTCTCGCTCAATGTGGCCGGCTTTGTCTACGGCAAAATGTTCTGGCAGGCGGTCACATACATGTTTGTGCACGGCGGAATGACGCATCTCTTCTTTAACATGCTCGGACTTGTGTTTTTCGGGCTTTCGGTCGAAAAGGCGATTGGTTCCAAGGAATTCCTCCTGATGTATTTTACGATTGGAATTCTGAGCGGACTTTTTTCCATCGCGGTTTATTATTTTTCGGGGCTTAGCGTCCTGAGCATGGGCTATGTTCCGCGCATATATTACGTCTCTTTGATCGGTGCGAGCGGTGCGATTTATGGAATACTCTTTGCGTTTGCGGTCATCTTCCCGAAGACTTCAATCTATGTCTGGGGAATTATACCTGTTCCGGCTCCGATTTTGATTCTTGCCTACGCGATAATTGAATTCTTGAGTCAGTTTTCCCGTTCTTCAAATGTTGCTCACATGACTCATCTTGCCGGTTTCGGATTTGCATGGCTTTATTTTGCCGTTCGGATGGGAGTGAACCCGATTAAGATATGGTTAAACAGATAATCCGGCTGATTTTTCGGAATTCTGCCAGGCTGATTTTTATTCTGACGGTCTCCGCATGTTTTGCTCAGGACGTGAGTCAGGAGCGGATGGTGAGATTTTCTCTTTGGGCTGCCAGAGATGTTTTTCCGGGAATCGAGGTTCAGGATGCTGATGAAAGCCTCTATGCCCTGCCAGTTAGAAAAATTCGAGAGATCGCGCCTTTTATCCTTTCCGGGATGGTCTACGGATGGAATTTTGACTATACGCCCTACGACAAGGCTCGCAAAGTTCCGGAATTCTTTGAATTTACTCCGATACGCGAACTGAACGAATCTGAACTTAGCTCGGTTAAGTATACGTTCCCCTGGCTTGAGGAATCCAGGCTTTACACATGGGTTGAATATTGGCGTTCCGATGAGCAGATTTCGTATTACCGGTCATGGCTCGGCGTGAATTATCCTCACATAAAGGGGCGTGGATATGCGCCGCTCGAGGACGGATTTGACGGCATAAAGCAGGCTTGCGGCGAAGCATTGAAGCAGGCTGTCAGGGAGTACGAGCGCCGGCGGATTAAGACAAAGCCGAAAGAGATTTTGGGAAAAGCTCTGTTGTGCCAGCCCCCGCTGATAGGTATTGAGTCGGGCAGATATGTAGTTACGCTTGATTTTTTTATGGAATCAGATAGAATAATAGAATATAAGACATTTTGATTTTGAATGTTCGGAGGAATAAAATATGAAGAAATTATTTGCTGTACTCGCTGCTCTTTTTTGTTTCGGCTTTGTTTTTGCAGATGAAGTTGACGATTTGTTAAAAGAACCTCAGGATTCAATGACTCGTATCATCGTTCCGGAGGATCAGCACGTAGTCACAAAGACAGGAAGCGTAAAGATTGAATATACACCGCTTACCGATGAAGTTCGTATTTATTATACCTGTCTGGCAACGTCTTATGATCAGGGAGAGGCAATGAACACAGTTCTTGCTTGTCTCGAAGATTTCCAGAAAGAAAATCAGTACTATAGCTACAAATATCTTAAAAGAGATTCTGTAAAATACTTTAAAGACGATAAAAATTATAAGTGGGCAACTTACTATTGCTACTTAAAATTCTCCCGCTAAAGAATTTGCAGATTTCTGCACAGAGAGCCGGCTTTCTTAACGGGAGCTGGCTCTTAAATTTTATATACACACGGAACCCAAAATGGACACTCAAAACGTAATTAAAAATCTTCACCCGCTTGAAATCAAAGTTCTTTTAAACTACACGGAAAAAGACGAACTTTCTTCAGAAAAACTCCAGAAAGAACTGGATTACAAAGAAGGACACGCAAATCAGGCGTTCAGCTGGCTCGGCGGAAAGGAACTTGTTTCTGTCGTAAGCAAGACACCGCACATGTTCTACGAGATTACGGACATCGGCCGCGCTTATGTAACTGAAGGCACTCCGGATGAGCGAATCGTAGCTTTTGTAAAAGAAAACGGTGCCAAAACCCTTCCAGAAATCGCGGCAGGAACAAAACTTGAGCAGAAAGATGTCGGTTCGGCATTCGGTCAGCTTTCAAAAGATGGCATCCTTAAGATGAACGCAGAGAAAAAGGCTGAATATACGGGCAAAGAGCTTCCTGCAAGAATTACGGTTGCAAAGGCTCTGTTTGAACGGGCTGCAAAGGCAGAAAATGGTCAGCTCGACAACGCTTCGCTCAGTGACGAAGAAAAATCAGTAATCTCGGCTTTTGCAAAAAAACGAGGTGCCGCAGATTCTCCATTCAAGATTATTGAGCGTGAAACAGTTCTTTATAAACTTACTTCCGGGGCAAAAGAAGTCGTAGCTGCTCTCAAAAAAGCAGGAATCACCGGAAACGAAATCGGTGAGCTTACTCCAAAAATGCTTGCTTCCGGCGAATGGAAGAACGCCACATTCCGCGGATACAATATCTCAATTCCTCCAGCACGAATCATTCCTGGACGAACGAATCCGTACGTTCAGTTTTTGGAGCACGTTAAAGATAAGCTTTGCTCACTCGGTTTTCAGGAATTTGACGGTCCTCTCGTAGAGACTGAATTCTGGAACGGAGACGCGCTTTTTATGCCTCAGTTCCACGCTGCCCGCGACATTCACGACGTATACCGAATCAAAAATCCTACCCACGCAAAGTCTATCGAGGAGCCTTGGCTTTCTAATGTTGCCGCTTCTCACAAAGATGGTGGAAACACAGGCAGCCGTGGATGGAACTACGAATTTGATCACGAATTTACGCGCCGTCTGGTACTCCGCTCTCAGGGAACTGTTCTTTCTGCTCACCAGCTGCACAAAGCTGAAATCCCTGGAAAATATTTTGGTATCGCTCGATGTTTCCGATACGACAAGGTTGATGCAACTCACTTGAGCGACTTCTATCAGACAGAAGGAATCATTCTTGGTGAAGAAGCAAATCTCCGAACATTGCTCGGAATGCTCGAAATGTTCGCAAAGGAAGTTGCCGGAGCTGAAGAAGTAAAATACGTTCCTGGTTACTTCCCGTTCACGGAGCCGTCTATCGAAGTTCATATCAAACACCCTGTTTTGGGCTGGTTTGAGCTTGGCGGTTCGGGAATTTTCCGACCTGAGGTTACGAAAGCGATGGGAATCGATGTTCCTGTTCTTGCCTGGGGTATCGGAATTGACCGAATGGCACTCATGGCTCTCGGTCTGAACGATTTGCGCGAACTCTTCAGTGAGAATATCGAGGAAGTTCGTTTGCGAAAAGCAAAATTCTAGAGAAAAAATCTCTTTTTTATCTTCCCGCACATTTTCGTGCGGGATATTTTTTTTACTACAAGGAGTTTTTGCTTTATGAAACACTACATCATCGTAAAGTTCAATTCAGAAGTCGAAAAAAGCAAAATCGGCGAAATGGCTGTGGAAATCAAAAATCTTTTTGACAAAACCAAAGAGATTGATGGCGTGCACGAAATCTCCGTCTACAAAAATTGCATAGACAGAGATAATCGTTACGATCTTATGATTGAGATGGATATGGAAAAATCAGCTCTGACAGCCTACGACGAAAGCAAATGGCACGCACAATGGAAAAAAGAGTATGGCCATCTGCTTGCTTCCAAAACGATTTTTGACAGGGAGTAGCTGATATAGCTGATGGCGTTCTGTCAGTTTTTTAGACAGCCGCTGTTAGAATTTCGAGAAGTCCGGTGCTTTTGCTTCCTCTTTTGGTGCATCTTCACCGGATTTTTTTTCGGCGGATTTGTTTTTTGAATCCGTCTTTTTCTTCTGCATCATGACTTTGAAAATCGTCTTGTCTTCTTCTTTTGAGTCCGTGCCGGTTGCGGCTGACGTCGGTTTTGGTTCCGGTTTTTCCGCTGTCTTGGAAAGTTTTTTGTTTCGGCGGATTGTAAACGGCAGTACGACAAGTGCACCGCAGAGAAATGAGACCAAAATTGTTATGAACACAGGGATATCTTCGAATTTTTTGTAGATAAAGTTTATATTGCAGCTGTATTCTTCACCGATGTTGAATCCGCAGAAGATGGTGATTGCGACGAGCAATATGATGGTTCCGATAAGTTTTATAGGCATAATTTCCCCCTTATTCGTTGACTATGCTTCCTCTAAAAGTATTTCCATTCAATGACTCGATTTTGACTTTTACGAAATTTCCGAGCAGTTTTTTGTCTCCGGCAAATGCGACGCGTTCATTTTGCTCGGTTTTTCCGAGAAGCTCATTTTCGTCGTTGCGGGAAACGATGTCGGCGAGCACTTCGATTGTCTCTCCGACGCGTTTTTGCATGACTTCAGTTGTGTGCTTTGACTGCAAGTCGATGACTTTTGCGAGGCGCGCTTTCTTTTCTTTCAGCGGAATCTGATTTTCATATTTTGCGGCAGGAGTGCCTTCGCGCGGGTTGTAGTAATACATGAAAGCAGATTCGAATTTGACATCTTCCATTAGGGAAAGAATATCCTGGAACTGTTCTTCCGTTTCGCCCGGGAAGCCGACCATCAGGTCGGTGATGAGCTGGACTTTCGGATCGGCGGAGCGGAGCTTTTTTGTCAGCTCAAGGAATTGCTCGCGCGTGTTCTTGCGGTTCATGCGGCGCAAGATTTCGTTGTTTCCGTGCTGGGCGGCGATATGGAAGCCGCGGCAGATGTGAGGATTTCGCTTTATGACTTCGATCAATTCATCAGAAAAATCATTCGGATTGCTTGATTCGAAGCGGATCCACTTGATTGTAGATTTTGTCTCGTCGATGTGATGGCAGATTTTTTCGAGCAGCTGCGGGAATGTAGTGCCGTCTTCGCCGCGATAAGCGTTTACATTCTGACCGAGAAGAGTGATTTCCTTGACGTTTGCTTTTGAGAGAAAGTCGATTTCTGCGAGAATCTGGTCGATGCGGCGGCTGATTTCCCGTCCGCGTACATAAGGAACGACGCAGTAGGTACAGAAGTTGTTGCAGCCATGCATGATTGGGACGAATGTTGAGAATGCGCCCTGCTCGTATGAGTTTTCGGCAAATGTGTAGACTTCTTCTTCCTCGATTTGGAATGGTTCACGGCTTTCTTCGACGGCGCGGATTATTTCACCGAATTTGTATTTTCCGAACGTGCCGACAACATAATCCACGACAGGGTAATCTTTTTTAAGATTGTCGAGGAGGCGTTCTGCCATGCATCCCATGACGACGAGCGTGAGCGGAACAGCGCCATTTTTCTGAGCAAATTCTGCGGCGATTTTCATGTCTTCGATTCTGCCGAATTTTGCGTTCGGATCGAGCATTCGGACTTTCTTTACGCCGGAAAAATAACCGAGCCTGCCTAAAATGCGCTGTTCAGCCGTTCCACGAACGGAGCAGGTGTTTATGATTACAAGATTTGATTCTTCCGGATGTTCTGCTTTCTGCCAGCCGCGTGCGATAAGCAGCTGTTCAACGCTGGCACTTTCTGCGATGTTCATTTCGCAGCCATAGGTTTCAAAAAAATATTTCACGCTTATAATATAGCTGTTTTTTGGGGAAAATTCTATATTTCTTCGCGGTTTATTATATCGGCATAGCTGAGGAGAAATTCCCAGATAGGTTCATACCAGTTTTTGGTTTTTGCTCCTGCTTCAAGATATTGCTCAAATGTAGCGCGGATATGGTCCCTGACTTGGAGCGCAACTTCCTCGCTAAAACCTTCCGGCTTTGTAAACATTTCCGAAATGAATTTCCGTGCGTCTTCAACGGAAACCAGCTCCGGAAAGTTTGAGGTTGCGACGTAAAGTGCCGCCGGAATGCAGTTGACCGAATGCTGTTTTACATACAGAACTGTCTCGCTGATTTCAAGAGCATCATCGTACAATTCCTTTTCCCAGTTCTGTTTTTCTATTTCGGTAAAATCTTCCTCGTCAAAAATCTTGCGGTAAAATCCCCATGCGAGAAAAACCGTGGAGACATGGAGGCTCGGAACGCAGAGGAAATGCGGGTCCAGCGCGTGAATTTGTCGGAATTCGCGCATTTCTTTGTAGTTCGGCCGGTCGGTCGTGGTGAGTCGGAAGTGATAAATCTTTCCGCAGCTTTGGTAGAGCTTTCTGAACCGGAGCATCCATTTTTTTGTCAGGCGGCTCGCATGCCAGAACCCGAACTTTTTGACGAGCATTGCGAGCGGACGAACCCATAAATTGATGAAATCGAGGTAAATTCCGACTTTTGACGGCGTGAAAGGAATTTTTTTATCGAGCGGATGGTCAACATGTACTACGGGAATGTGAAGAATATGGAATTTTTCGAAATATTGCAGGAAGAAGAATTCTTTTAGAATCGTTGCGAAGCACTTGAAATTTGTGATAAAACTCGGCGGTCCAAAAAGTACGCCCGCATAGGCAACGAGAGGATTAAATGATTTGAGTGGTTTGTCGTTGTAGATTTTTGGCTTCATTGATTTCTATTCGCGCAAACAATACAAAATTCTTTGTAGCGTTCGAAATGATAGTAAAAATATACAAAAAATTCTACATTGATGCGCTTAAAATTAACAATGGGGATTTTTTCTTTAAAAATAAACTGAAATTTTCAATTCTTTCCAACAAAACTTATATTGACAGACATAAAATACCGTTATATTCTTTATTCATATTTATAGGAGGACTTTTCTAATGAAAAAGTTTTTTGCTATTGTTTTGACAGCTGTTTTGGCTGCTAACGTTTTCGCATCTAAGAGAATGGGTGCTGGTCTTGGCTACAAATTGGTTGGACAGAAAGAAGGACTCATTTTCGACCTTCTCGGATGGTGGCTCAACGGTATTGTTTACCCATCACAGCCAATCTCTTTGATCGTCGGATCATGGGGTGCTGAGGACGGTGCTCGCTTCGGTTGTGGTCTTGGCTACAAAGTATGCGCAGACAAAGAAGGAATCATTTTCGACCTTCTCGGATGGTGGCTCAACGCTGTAGTTTACCCATCACAGCCAATCGCTATGATCATCGGATCATGGGGTGCTGATGAAATGGCTATCAACAATGTTGACAGCAACCTCAACATCGCTCTCGCTGATGTTCAGTAATTTAACCTTATAGGTATTACTGGTATTCCGTTATGTCGTTAAAAACTAACGGAGTAAAAAATAGGCAGGTTCTAATCTGCCTATTTTTTTTACTCTTTTTTGCATTTACACAAAGCTTCGCAGCGGAAGCGGATATTAAAAAAGTTATAGAAAAAGCAGAATCACTTAAGCTTTACGAAGACAATTATTGGCACAAACTCCTTCACTATAAACAAACTTTTTTAGGTTATAAAAGCACAATAACAAGTGAAAATTTCTTTTTGGCAACGGATGGGGCAAAAAATCCGCGAGCAGAACTTGCGGCGGATATCCGTGCGTTTATGAATGGCGAGCACGTCAATGAATTTCCTGCGCGCTTTCAATGGCTTAAGAATAAACTTGAATCAGAATCTGAAATTTATTTTAGTGATGAACTTGATGCGGCATATCAGGAGGTAAAAAAATCTTCCGATTTTGTCGCTGCATATATTATTTTCCCGGCCGGTTATTTAAAAAATCCAGCCTCGATTTTTGGTCATACATTGCTGCTCTTTGAGTCGGCTGGCAAACCGCTTAAAGATGGCATGACTTTTGCCTTTATTGCTGATGCGGGAAACGACAGTCAGACCGCAATCGCATTGAAGGGATTGGCAGGCACTTATACGGGGCATTTTGTGTTCTCACCTTATTCGACGCAGATTGCAAAGTACAGCGAAATAGAATCTCGCGATATCTGGGAATATAAGCTGATTTTGACGGATGAGCAGCTCGACATGCTTTTGCGACATACAATGGAACTCGAGGCCGCTCATGCTCCGTATCAGTATCTTGAGAAGAACTGTACATATTTTCTGGTTGAGGCTCTTGAAATTGCTTATCCTGACAGCGATCTCGTTCTTGATATGGGTCCGGTTGCAGAACCGGTGGAGGCTGTTAAGCTTTTGTATAACAAAAAACTTGCAGAAAAACCGACCTACCGCCCGTCAATCGCTTCCCGTGCGGAATCACAAAAAGAACGTCTTTCGCTCAGGCAGATAAATAAAACTTCGGACTTTACATTCGGAAAAATCAATGTTGATGAGCTGAATGAAGTTCTTCCGACGGACGAAGAAAAACTTATCGCCTATAATCTCGCGGTTAACAAAATGAAGATGCGCGTTTACTCAGGCGATCTTGAGCGCGAAAAATACCTTGATAGGGCTACATCTCTTTCTGACCGCGCGAATACGATTCCGCTGAAAATAAGCGATAACGTTGAGAGCTTCGATTATCCTCATCTTGGTCACGATTTGCACAGAGTCGGCGTGGCAATCGGAAAGGACGACGGAAAACTGTTCAATCAGTACTATTTCAGATTTGCAAGTCAGGATATCTTTGATATAGACACCGGAATGCTGAAAAACACGCAGCTTTCGTTTCTGAGCGGATCTTTTACGTTCTACCCAAACAGATTGAAATGCCGTCTTGATGAGATTGATTTGTTCAATATACGCTCTGTTCCTGCTTCGGATCTTTTCTTTTTGGATCAGGCGTATGACATGAGGCTTGGAATCGGGCGCAATCAAAAGGATAAAGATTCTGATTCGCTGGCGCTGAGGATAAAATCTTTCTACGGACTTAGCTGCAATTTGACCAAGTGGAATCAGGTTTATTTGCAAACGGGATTTGATGCATTTGTAAATCCGTTCTATAAATGGTATGTGGATTTTATTCCGGGTGCTGAGGCTGGTATTATAACTTCAGTCGGGCGTTGGAAGCAGAATTTATACGGATTTGTTGGATATGGCTGTGTTTCGAAACGGCATCTGAGGGTAAATCTCTCTGCTGATGAAACTATTGCGGTTGCCAGAAATCTTATGTTATCAGCAAATTACACTTTCACCAGGGATTACGGCGACAATAAGCATAAGTTTGGGCTGTCTGCGCAGATAAGTTTCTAGGACGCGGCCTATGCTTACTTACAGTTTTGAAAACATCACCGACCCGCTTTATGAGCATCTTTATAAATGTATAAAGGCTGATATAAATGCGGGCAGGCTTTCTGCGGGATTTCATCTGCCATCGAAGCGGAGTTTTGCCCGCAACCTGAACGTAAGCATAATTACAATCGAAAATGCCTATAACCAGCTGATGGACGAAGGATATGTCTATTCTTTGCCAAAGCGTGGCTATTTTGTCAGCGATATTTCCAGCATTTATAAAATCAAAAAAAATGAACAGATAGATCTGAATATCCGCCTGCCTGACAAAAACGATTCTTTCAAAATTGAACTTTCGAGCAATCAGACTCGTGCGGAGAATTTTCCGTTTTCGGTCTGGGCCAGGCTTTTGAGGGATGCCATTTCGAATCACTCGGACGAGCTGATGGTGCCGAGTCCGTGCGGCGGAATTTTGCAGCTGAGGGAAGCCATAGCTTCCTATCTTTCTTCTTTTCGGGGAATGAATGTTGATCCGAATCAGATTGTTGTTGGTGCGGGTACTGAATATCTTTATTCCCTTCTGATTCAGCTTCTGGGGCGCGATAAAAATTATTGTGTTGAAAATCCGGGATATCATAAAATCGCCAAGATTTATGCGGCAAACAATGTTTCCTTTGAATATTCCAATCTTGATGAGGATGGAATCAGCGTTGAAGAACTGAAAAAATCTGGCGCGGAGATTGTTCATATCAGTCCGACCCATCATTTTCCGACCGGAATTACGATGCCTGTTAAGAGACGCTATGAGCTTTTGGCGTGGGCAAATGAAAAAGACGAACGTTTTATAATAGAAGATGATTACGACAGCGAATTCCGTTTTTCGGGAAAGCCGATTCCGACTTTGTTCAGCATCGACGATTGCGGCAAGGTGATTTACGTAAACACATTCTCAAAGTCCCTTGCATCGACAGTACGAATCAGCTACATGATTCTTCCGGTGAGGCTCGCCAATATTTTTTATGAGCGGATGAATTTTTATTCGTGCACGGTCTCGAATTTTGAGCAGCTGACGCTTGCAAAATTTATCAGCGAGGGATGTTTCGAAAAGCATATTAATAGAATGAGACTGTTCTATGCCCGGCAGAGGCAGAGTGTTTTTGAATGCATAAAATCAAGCGAGCTGTCCCAAAGGTGCCGGGTGAGTGAAAAAGATTCCGGGCTGCATTTTATTCTTGAATTTGACACTGGTTTTTCGGACGATGAGCTGTGCAACAGGTTCCGGGATGTGGGAATTCTTATTTCTCCTCTTTCTGATTTTTATTTGGATAAAAAAACTGCACCAGAGCACAAATTTATATTAAATTATTCAAATATTGATATAAAAACACTTGCCAAATCGCTTAATTTGATGTCACAATGTTTTATAAGCAAAAAGTCTCCCACGCCTTAAAAAGTTTGAAAGGATTTTTCTAAATTCCTAGATTTCTGCATCAGGTTGTATTAAAATTCAAGACAAGGAGAAAGCTTATGAAGAGACTTTATTTTATCTTATTTCCTTTTATTTTATCTCAGTTTGCATATTCAGAGCTTCACAGACCTAATCGTTATTTTGAAATCAGTGAAGAAGTAGAAGTTGGAGCACGAAATAACTATTTCCAAATTCAGGATTTTACCGACGGCATCAAGAAATTCAAAGATAATTTTGATTTTGAGAAGATGGCGGAGGATATTCCGAGCGAAGGTTGGAATGCTGATGCTGACTTTATGGAAAAGACGGCGATAAATTTCAACATGAGCAATGAATTTAGAATCGGTTTTTTTGCCGGAGTAAATGGAAACGGACATCTCGACGCATCAAAAAATCTCTTTACTTATCTTGCTTATGACACTGACCAGATTGAGCCTCGCTTAAAGACTCTCGACACTGCGACTCTTACGACTTTGATAAAAAATCAGGATATCGACCAGCTTTCTGTTGTGCTCGGTTTGCCTGGTTCGAGCGATGTCGTTAAGGTTGGCGGCTATGTGGACGTAGTGGCTACAAGCGGTGTTTCTTTATACACGACGCTCAAAACTATCGGAATCAATATCGTTCCAACATATTACATGCCTTTGATTCACGTTCCTAAGACTACGGCTACCGCAAGCTACTCGATTACGAAGGATGGTTTGCTTAAGGCTGAGGCACGCGCCGATCTGAAGGTTTACACAGGATTCGACTACAAGTATTTCGATAAGGATTACCGCACTGATTCTGGTGATAAATATTCTAACACCGACAGACGAAATCACATTCTTGAGAACGTAAAGAACGGTGGTTTTGCAGTCGATTTGGAATTTGAGAAGAATTTCTTCGACAGGGTTGACTTCGGTGTGTTCGGTCAGATTCCTGTAACTCCTGGAAGAATGAACTATCTGACTACGACGACCGCTTATGCTTACTACACCGTTGATTTGATTCAGGAGGCGCAAGGAAAAGACACCAAACAGAGCGATTACGACATTGGCGACAAAGAATATTCTTCTGCGGACTACAAATATTATCGCCCGCTTCGTGCAGGCGCAGAGCTTTTGATCACACCTGTGGAAGGATTCTCGCTTTACTCAAAGGGCAATGTTGTCTTAAGAAATCCTTACAAGCCGAAAGAAAGGGAAGTCTATGGCGAATATGACGTTGACATGATTTTCTTCTTAAAGAACTTGCTTAAATTCAGCGTTGGAACAGCTTACGAGAATGAGGTTTATATCCAGAAAGTCGGATTGGATGTCAATCTGCGAATTCTGGAAGTCATCGCTAAAGCTTCTCTCCGAGGCGAGACTATGTCGAAGAGCTTCAACGGAAAAGGCGCCGGAGCATACGTCGGCGTAAAGGTTGGATTCTAAAATAGAAACGCCTGTCTTTTTGAAGTGCACCCCTAAAGTTGGATAAGTAAAGTTCAATTTTGGGAGGTGCATTTTTTATTTAAAACTCACAACCTTGACAGAGGAAAATAATCCAGCTAAACTTTATTTACCTATATGAATAGTAGGTATATTAAAGGCGCGGACGGTTTTCTTTACTTTTGTCCGTAAAAAGGCGGGGCGTATGAGCAGACCTTTTATCGACATGCATTGTGACACGTTGCTCAGGACCGAGGGGCGTGAAAGTTCCTATCTGTTTGATGGCGAAGGTATGGTCAATTTTAAGAAAATGCAGCAGGGAGCACAGATGGCCCAATTCTTTGCCGTGTTTTTTCCGCAACGAATCACCGATGAAGAATCTTTCTATGCCGAACTGACAGGTCATTTTTTTGAGCAGCTGAGGGTGCACGGAGATATCATTGCGCAAGCGAAAACTTATGATGACATAATTCAGAATGAATCCCTGCACAAAATGTCTGCCATACTGACGATAGAAGACGGGCGAATGGTAAATGATGATATGAACCGCTTGCATCATCTGTATGATGACGGCGTACGGGCAATCGCGCTTACATGGAACGGAGAAAATTGCTTTGGTTTTCCAAACAGCACAGATGCAGAAGCCATGCGGAAAGGTCTTACCCCTTTTGGAAAGGATGCCATTGCCGAGATGAATGATTTGGGAATCATGGTTGATGTGTCGCATTTGTCGGACGGCGGTTTTTCTGATGTTGCTGCATTGAGCAAAAAACCTTTCGTTGCTACGCATTCAAATTGTCGTGCCCTCTGCAACCATCCGCGCAATCTGACTGATCAAATGATTCGCGAGCTTGCAGAAAAGGGCGGCGTTTCAGGTTTGAATTTCTTACCGAATTTTCTTACGGAAAAAGAATGTACTCAGGACGAGATGATTGATGCGATGGTTCAGCATGTTCTTCATTTTATTAATGTCGGTGGAGAAGATTGTATTGCGCTTGGAACGGATTTTGATGGTTTTAAGAATGACGGTCGCCAGCCGCTTGTTTCTTCGGATCAGATTCCGCGCCTGTTTGATGCTTTGCAGGACGCGGGTCTGACTGAACGCCAGCTGGATAAATTTGCCCGGGACAACGTATTGCGCGTTATTCGGGACGTATGGTAAAAAATCATCAGGCTGATGTCTTTTGCCAATTTGCGAATTCTTCATCTGTTGCCAACACAACATGCTGACCCGAAACCAGCTGCTTTTTGCCTTTTGAGTAATCTATGCCGCTTGTTGCATAGTCGTAGGAAAAGATGACTCGGTTCCGTTCCAAATCTGGGTTTGTGCGTGGAATGGCAGACAGCAAACTTTTTGTATATGGATGAACGGGATTGGAAAATATTTCTTCTGTCGTTCCCATCTCTACCAGATGACCATGATGAAGAACTCCGATCCTGTCGCTTATGTATTTTACCATGGATAAATCGTGTGCTATAAACAGATATGCTGTACCAGTTTCCTTCTGAATATCTTTCATCAGATTTACTACCTGAGCCTGTACCGAAACGTCCAGCGCGCTGATACATTCATCTGCGATAATCAGCTTGGGATTCATTACTAGTGCGCGGGCAATTCCTACTCTCTGCCGCTGGCCACCGCTGAACTGATGCGGATATCGGTCTATATAGGCTGGGAGCAGACCTACCCGCTTTAGAATCTGCTGAATTTTTTGAAGACGTTCCGCCTTTGTACTGTACAACCGGTGAATATCCAGTCCTTCTCCAATGATTTCCCCAATAGTTTTGCGCGGATTTAAGCTTGCCAGCGGATCCTGAAAAATCATCTGCATATTCATGCGCAAGAATCTGTCTGTTTCAAACGACATATGCGAGGAAATGTCTTTGCCTGCAAACGTGATTTTTCCGCTTGTAGGCTTGTACAGTCGGATTACGCTCCGTCCGATTGTGCTTTTCCCGGACCCGGATTCTCCTACAAGACCGAATGTTTCACCGGCGTATAATTCAAATGATACGTCATCCACCGCTTTTACCGTATCGTGTTTTGTCTGATGAAAATATTGTTTGAGATGTTCGATTTTTAGCAATGGTTCTTTATCTTGCATTCTGAAGAGCCTCCTCATGCATCGCAGCAATGCGGACTTTTAATGTTTCTGGCAGATCAATTTTCGGGGCGTGCTCATCGAGCAACCATGTTGCCGCATAATGTGTTTTTGAAATTTGAAACAGTGGTGGCGCGGTTTCCCAGTCGATGTTGAGTGCATATTGATTGCGGGGAGCAAAAGCATCCCCGTGTATTTTTTCCAGCATATTTGGTGGCGAGCCGGGAATGGCGTACAATCGCTCATCGACAGTCGATATATCGGGTATGGCAGAGAGCAGTCCCCATGTGTACGGATGGCGTGGTTCAAAAAATATATCTTGTGCTGTACCGCTTTCGATTATTTTCCCTGCGTACATGACGTTTATATAATCTGCTACTTTTGCGACTACGCCCAGATTATGCGTGATGAACAGGATTGAAAAATGCCGTTCAGCTTGGATTCGCTTTAGCAGCGCAAGAATGTGTGCTTGTACCGTCACGTCAAGCGCGGTTGTGGGTTCGTCGCAGATCAAAATTTCCGGATTGCACGCAAGGGCAATAGCAATTACTACGCGCTGTCGCATACCGCCAGAAAGTTGGTGCGGGTAGCGTTTCATGCAAGCTTCCGCTTGAACGATATCCACTTCTTTGAGCAGTTCAACAGCCTTTTGATACGCTTCTGATTTTGAGGTTTTAAAATGATGACGCATTCCTTCCATTATTTGATTGCCGATTGTCATCGTAGGATCCAAACTTGTCATTGGGTCTTGAAACACCATGGCGATGCGCTTGCCGTTAATATGTTCCCGGATGTATGACTGTTTTAACTGCAGGATATTGTAAGTCTCTTCAGTTGATCCGTTGTCGTGTATGAAATCAATGCTGCCGCTTTCTATTGCGGCATTTTTTGAAAGAATCCCCATAACAGCGCGTGCCGTAACAGATTTTCCTGAGCCAGATTCCCCGACAAGCGCCACAGTTTCTCCCTGATAAATCTTTAGATCGACCCCACGGAGTGCATGTACCAACCCGGCGTTCGTTTTGAATGAAATGGTTAGATCTTTAACAGAAAGTACAAGTTTTTTCTGCATACGCGCCTCTTATGCTGCGGCAAATTTTGGATCAAACGTCTCTCTGAGTCCGTCCGCAAGCAGATTGAAGCAAAGCATAAGCAGCGCAAGCACGATGACTGGCGGCAAAATCTGATACGGATGCGTCGTAAAGCTGTTGAACGCTTCACTGATTAAGGAACCAAGGCTGCACTGTGGCACAGGAATGCCTAATCCGACAAATGACAAAAAAGCTTCCATAAAAATTGCAGACGGTATGCTGAACATTGTGCGTGTAATCACCTGACCAACGCAGTTCGGAAGCACATCTTTAAAAATGATATGGAAGCTGGATGCGCCCAATGTACGAGATGCAAGGATAAATTCACGGTTTTTAAGCTTGAGCATTTCTGCGCGGGCAATTCGGCTCATGCCAACCCAATGCGTGAGAATGAGCGCAAAAATAATCGTATACATGCCAGGCTTAAGAACAATCATGAGCAGCGTTACTATCACCAAGTTTGGAATTCCGTTGATGATTTCTACAAATCTCTGCATGAGTCCGTCTATCCAGCCGCCGAAATATCCTGAAATTAAACCAAATGTCAGTCCGAAAAGCATGTCGATGATTATGGCGACAAATGCAATGTATAGGGAAACCTGCGTACCTTCCCACGTTCGGGTCCATATATCACGGCCTAACGTATCCGATCCAAACCAATAGTACACGGAAAGATCGCCGTTCTTTACATATCCGTTATTTATCCGCACGCCTGAGGTTGTGTCAATTTTTTCTTCTCCCGTAAATATTCCCAGTTTTTCCAGTTTTGGGATCCGTGGAGCATAGTTTTTTTGCGCCAGATTTTGTTCAGAATAAGTATATGCGGAAATATTTGGCCCAGTTATCGCAAAAAATACTATAAGGGTAATTATAGCAAGGGAAACGACAGCCGCTTTGTGCGAAAGAAAGCGATACACAATTTCAGACCAATATCCGAGTCTTGCATTCAAAGATTCTGATTTTACAGTTGTTTCATTCTTTTTTAGCACAGAAAATAAGGCCGACAACGAATTTTGTGACAAAGAAAAATCTATTGGACTTTTTATAAGAATATCACTCATGACTTCCTCCTGAAATACGAATTCGAGGATCAATTATGCCGTAAAGAATATCTACGACCAGCATAATACCGATGTACAAACTGCTATAGATAAAGGCGATCGCAATGACCACGTTATAGTCGTTCGATGTGATAGCAGTTACCAAAAGTGAGCCGATGCCCGGAATGGAAAATATTTTTTCAACGACGAGAGAGCCTGTCATCAATCCGACGAGGAGCGGCGCAAGTACGGTGATAATCGGAATGAGTACATTTCGCAATGCATGGGTCAGAAGCATCTGAACGCCATGAATACCCTTGCTTTCCACCAGCTCGATGTATTCACTGTCCAGAGTTTCTATCATTTCGGTGCGAGTAAATCTGCTGAGCGATGCAAGCGGGAAAAAACTGAGCGCAATGCTTGGTAATATAGTGGAGCTTGCAGCATGCGAGCTGGAATACAGCATGGGAAACCAGCCCAATTTAAAACCGAAACAATAGCTGAGCGTCAGTGCAAAAACGTAGCTGGGAACCGACACGCCTATGACTGAGATTGCTGTTCCTGCAGTGTCCCAGATGGTGTTGTGATGAACAGCACTCACCATGCCCAGTAAAATTCCCAGAAAAGCACCGATGACAATTGCCTGCAAACCGATTCGGACTGTAAGCGACAGACGATTTGCGATAAGTGTTGAAATAGGCATGTCCTTGCTGATGTTGTAGCTTACGCCAAAATCACCATGGAGCATGTTATTTATATAGCGCACGAACTGTACGACAAGCGGTTTGTCCAGCCCGTATTTTTCATACAGGACAGTTTTTTGTTCGTCCGTCAGCTTCTCATCGTTGAATGGTGAGCCGGGCATGATATGAAGCATTGCAAAAAGAATAAAGATTATGGCAAGCAATGTGAAAACCGAAGTGAGAATTCTTTTTGCGATATAATATTTCATATCACACCTCTTTATTTTTAATTAATTTTTTTGAGCATTCTTCAGAAGTCGTGCCGGAAGATATACTACACCTGTTACATTTTTCTTGATGAGCACTGCATTCTTATGCTGATACAATGGAATGATTGCTACATCCTCGAGTACGATGCGTTCCGCTGCTTTGAGCGTCGTCCATCGTTTTGCAAAATCAAGGACATATTCTCCATTGGTACATTTATAAATCAGGTCATCATAAGTTTTGTTTGACCAGCGACCGTAGTTGTGGTTGTTACCTGTTACCCACATGCCTAAATAAGTCATCGGATCATCATAATCAGGTCCCCAGCGTGTCAGACCGATTTCAAACTTTCCGCTGCGCATATCAGCAGTGCGCTGTTTCTTTGGTTTGACTGTAATGTTCAGTGTGAATCCTGGCAAAGTGCGTTCAAGCTGATCCTTGATAACTGCGGCAACATTTTGCTGAATTGTCGGATCGTCTGCGAGGAAGTCAAATGTAAATGAATCTTTTCCGAGAGCCGCTTTTGCCGCATTGTAGTATTGCAATGCTTTTGCGGGATCATATCCTCCCAGATCGCTGAACTCATCAGTCCCCTGAGAAAAATCCTTTCCCTCTGTGCTGTATGCGTAGCCACTTGGAACTGCGAGGAATGCTGCTGTGGAACCATCTTTTACGACGTCTTCAACCAAAGATTTTCGGTCGATTGCCCAGGAAATTGCTTTGCGCAAATTGACGTTCGCCAATTCAGAACCGGAGCTGATGTTTGGAACGAGGTACCACAAAAATCCCGAACGGAAGCTATGGAATTCAGGATCATCAAGAACCTGTTCAACCTGATCTCCGGCAATATTCACGATATCCAAATCACCATTGCGATAGCTCAGCAATGATTGTTGGCTGTCTTTTACTACCTGATATCGGATTCCTTTTGCTTTTACATTCGCGGCATCCCAGTATTTATCATTTTTGACCAGCAAGAAACTTGTTGTTGCCGGCTGGTATTCGGCCAGAATAAATGGTCCGTTGCTAAGAGTTGTCTCAGGGCTGGTTGCAAATGCGGAACCAACTTTCTCATAAAAAGCTTGGTTGACCGGTCTCAAAGTTGGATATGCAAGCACCTGATCGAAGTAAGGAACCGGCACTTAAAGCTCAAGCTTAAGTGTTGCGCTGTCAATTGCGGTAATACCGAGCGATTCAACAGGCAGCTCACCTTTGTTGATTTTGGCCGCATTTTTTACCTGACCAATTGAAGTGAGCATATATGCATATTCAGAGCCGACTTTAGGATCTACTACTCGCCGCCAGCCAAATACAAAATCATCAGCTGTAACAGGTTCGCCATTTGCCCACTGAGCGCCCTTTCTGATTTTAAAAGTATATGTCAGTCCATCTTCAGAAATTTGTTCGTCCGTACCAAGTGCATCGACCAGCTTGCCGCCTTCAATTTTTTGTTTCAGACCGTCGTAAAGATTTCGCACCACCTCATTTGAAGTTCCGTCCATAGTCAATTGGGGATCAAGAGTTGATACTTCGACTTCGATCATTACATTAATGATACCATCGTTCTCTGCCTGCTTTTTTGTACAACTAGAAAGCAACAGAGCAAATCCCATTGCAGCTGCAACCGTAAAACTAAAAACTTTTTTCATGATTACCTCCTCACGAACAAAAAGGTGTTTTTTTTAACTCAGAGCGATGTCCGACAGCAATTACCTATTATTCACATAGGTAAAAAGGAGAATAGTAAATTTCCTTTCTGTTGTCAAGCATGCCTGAAATTTACGTTGTTCAGCCGGCAAAAAACCATTGGAGACAAAAAAAAGCCCCGCCTAAGCGGAGCTTTTTAATCGCAAAGTGATTTATCGCTGGATTCTTCCAGATCCGTCGCCACCTGCGAGCTTGTTAACTTCGTCCTCAGAAACCATGTTGTAGTCACCGATGATTGAGTGCTTCAAGCAAGATGCAGCAACTGCCCAGTTGATAGAATCCTGAGTGTTCATGCCTTTGAGCTGTGAGTGGATGAGACCACCACCGAATGAGTCACCACCACCTACGCGGTCAACAATCCACATCTCGTATTTCTTTGAGAATGCGTAGTCTTTGTCGTCAACGTAGAGAAGAGCCTGCCAGTCGTTGCGGTTAGCGTTGATTGAAGAGCGGAGAGTGATTGCGACTTTTTTGAAGCCGAATTTCTCTTTGAGCTGGCGAG
>CAMVSS010000002.1 GCA_947170195.1 uncultured Treponema sp.
TGTTGTTCACTACCGTTGGAGCAGGTGCTTGCCATCAAAGAAGAACTTACCACAGCTCACGTATAGCTTTACGGCTCCGGCGGGTCTGTGCTGTCGTCAAGAGAAACAGAGAACCATATTCTGCAACGGTCATAATGACTTATTTGCTCGCCGTTATTGTCCCAGTCAAGACTGTCAAAACTCTTATTAGATTTTAAAGCTGATAAAGTTCTTGTTGTAGTGTACGCGCCTTTTGGAATGTACCCCATATTTCTTCCTGTAAAGTGATCATAGGCAGAACCAGTGTAAAAGTAGAAATTACTGTCTTTAGATGTAAGCCATACAAAATTTTTGTCAGACGGAGTGTTCCAATAGTAATTATAAGCATAGTTTCCGTCTTTTGAGCTTGATGCGCAATTATTAAATATATGCGTAAACGACATTTCATCATCGTATTCATCATCTGGATTGCCAGCTGTCAGATAAAATGTTTGTTCTGTGCAAGGACCTTCATCGACATCAAGACCATACCATCCGTGCAATTGTGAATTAATCTGCACCTTTACAGGCTTAACTCTTACCCTCACTCTCGTTATCGCCGTTACGCTTTCACTTTCCTTTGTAAGAGTTGCACTCAGTGTATGGTAGCCGTCGTCTAGTGTTGTTACGGCTGTCGGGTCGGTAGTAGTGCCGTCAAGCTTGAATTCCATATTCCAGCCAATATCTTCATACGGATTAGTGACACTCATGTTCAGGTTGTCGTATTGAGTATATCTGTATTTGATTACAGCATAGGTTTTATCTTCGTTGTTTTCGTCTTCATGAATTTCAGTTCCGTAAACAGTTCCGTTAGGGAACGTGCCGTCAAAGGAGAAGATGACGTTCGTAAGGTAGCCGTCGTTCGAGATGTCAAAGAGTTTCAGCTGGTCTGATTGCTTTATGCTGAATTTTGCCCGCTCGTCTGCAGTCGTTGTGGCAGACGAGTCTGTAACGGAAAGAATCTGTGTTCCGTCCGCATATTCCTGCGGGGTAATCATTGCGACACTGCTTTCAGAAAGAGAGTTTTTAAGCGCAACCGTTTTTCCTGTAACAAGGTAGAGGTCGTTGTTCCTGCCGCTTCCGGCCGGAACCGAGACCGAGCCGCCGAGAGTCAGGCTTCCGTTGTTCATGAATACGCCGCCGCCTCTTGAAGCTGCGGAATTTGATTCGATGGTTCCGCCCGAAAGTTCTGTCGTTCCTGAGACATAAATTCCGCCGCCGTCTTCGGTCACGGAGTTGCCTTTTACAAGCCCGCCTGTCATTGCAAGGCTTCCGGCAACATAGATTCCGCCGCCCTGCTCGGCAGAGTTTGCTTCTTCCGCTGAGCTTCCGCCGATTGTTCCGCCCTCAAATGTGAATGTTTTTCCGTACTCGATGAAGACACCGCCTCCGAATTTGTTCGCAGTGTTTCCTTTTATTACGGCCGTTCCGCCAGCAGAGACAGTTCCTCCGGCACAGTAAATTCCGCCGCCGCTTGTTGCAGTAGCCTTATTTCCCGAAATCTCTCCGCCGGTGATGCTTGTGATTCCGCTTTTTGCGTAGATTCCGCCCGCACAAGGAGATTCGTTTCCGCTTATCTTGCCCCCTGTCATCGTGAATTTCGCCTCATTACATCCTGTTTCAAATGCGACGGCTCCTCCGTCATCTTTTGCGGTGTTTCCTGAAATCTCTCCGCCGCTCATGGTAAATGAACCTGTTCCCCGTATGTACACGCCGCCGCCAGCGACTGTTCCGCTGGAATGTGTCGCATGGTTTCCGGAGATTTTTCCATCTTCCATGATGAACTCAGCATTTTCGCAAAGGTCAATTCCTCCGCCACAGTATGCGCTGTTTCCGCTTATCTCGCCGCCTGTCATCGTGAACTTGGTTTTTCCAATGTAAAGGGAAACTCCTCCGCCATTTTTATTTGAAAAGGCCGTGTTTCCGCTGATAACGGAATCTTCATCCATGGAAACTTCTGCCGTAACAATGGCGTTTCCTTTCATACCAATGCCGCCTCCAACTCCCTCATTCTGTGAAGTTGTCTTGTTTTCCGTTATGGAGCTGCCTTCTATCGCAAGTTTCGCACAGTAAACGGCAATTCCGCCACCGTACCCAGATGACTCGTTCTTTTCGACAACAGAATTTGAAAGCGTTACGTCCGCGCCGCCTCCGATATAGATTCCTCCGCCGGACGAGGACTTACCGTTCGTAATCTTAAGATTTTTTATCGTTACGGGCTTTGAGGTTGCGATAGTGAGCACGGAGCCTTTCTTCTGACCATCAAGGATGTCAGTTTCGCTTCCCGTCGTGCCCTGAATCGTGAGTGCATTCACTTTTGAGTCGAGGCCGGACGGAAGCTCCGTCGTTGTCGCACCTGTTTTCGGAACGACGGTTCCGGTTATGTTTATCGTGTAGTCTTTTGATGAGTCTCCGGTGGAAAGAATCGAGCTTACAACCTTTGCGACTGTCTTTGCAGGAGCGTAGAAGGATCCCGGATTTGAGTCGCTTCCGTTCGTTCCATCAACGTAGAAGTTCGTGAGGGCACTCATCTCAATCAGTTCCTGGGTAACCTCGAACGTCCCGTCGCTTTTGATCGCTGATATCGAATTCGTCGCAGGCTCGCTCCATTCGTTCGTGGTGAGTCCGTCGTATATGTTGATGGTTTGAAATGCAGTGTAGAGGAGCTTTCGGTTTTCTGCGTCAGAAGAGTCATAAAATTTCAGCTGCACCCGGTAGATTCCTGATTTTACGCTCATGGCAGATGCAACTTCCCCCATTCCGATGACTATAACTAGATTTCCTATCGTAACATGCTTTTGCGATCCGTACAGCACGAGGCTTTTTTCTCCGCCCGTAGTAAAGTAGCCCGATGGCCAGTTTGATTCTTCCCCATCTACAAGCTGCATCGTGACTGCGTTTACGGATGACGGAACTTTTATGTCGAGCAGGACTTTCCCGCTTCCGTCTGCAGTTTGAAGTGGATTGAGCGTAAAATCCGCTCGGAAAATAGAGTTCTCCGCGGAAAGCGTGCGCTCAACTTCCTGTGACTTATAGATTACAGTGTCTGCCGAATCTTTTATTGTGGTCTCAAAAATCCATGTTCCGTAAGGAATGTTCATTGAAAAAGTGACGTTGCCGTCTTCGGAAGAAAAGTCCGAGGCCTCAGTTTCAACCGTTTCGCCTGTTACTGTGTTTACGGCCTTCGCGTGGTATGTGTAGCTTTCAAGATTGGTTATGTCCGAAGGAACCTGTGCCACGGCTGATTTTGAGATTTCTAGAGGGGAGAAAGTGCCGTCCGAGTCGTTTTCAGAAGATGCCGTGCCGGAAAGTGACTGGTTGTCAGCTGTTTCGCTTCCGGAAGAAAGTGATTTTCTTGCCGCGTTTACCGCAGCAACTATGCTTTCAGGATACGCGCCCTGTGGAAGAGAGACCGTGCCCGTTATCGTGGCGTATTGAACGGATTGCGTGGCGGATGAGGCCGTACTGAAATTTGAGATGAGATTTTGCAGAAGAAGAAGTTTTTTGTTGTTTTCTGAGTTTGCAGGAGGGTCAAAAAGGTTTGAGCAGGAAGAGAGCGCGAAGACTGAAAGCGAGAGGAGAGCGGCTGCGGCAAAGGTGCGGAAAGCTTTCCTGCCCTTAGAAAATCCAAGGAAAGAATCCATTTGTCGCCCCCCCCGCCTATACAGATATATAGCTATATTTAAAAAGAAACTTTTCATACTGCGCTCCGAAATTTTTTTTACTTTCCCTGATATTTTAATGCAGTTAAAAAAAAATTTCGAGTTTTTATCAACAATAAAAAACGGGACTTGCAAAAAAGAAGTCCCGTTTACATTGCAGGTTTTGTAAGAAAAACTTACGCGCCCATTCCTCCGTCAACGCCAATGACCTGTGCAGTAACGTAGGTGCTCAAATCGCTGGCAAGGAACAAAGCTGCATTAGCGATATCTTCCGGAGTTCCGGCACGCTTGAGTGGAATCTTGTCGATCATAGCTTTCTGCAAGTCTTCCTTGAGAACAGCAGTCATGTCAGTCGCGATGAATCCCGGTGCGATTGCGTTTACGCGAACGCCACGTCCGCCGACTTCAGCCGCAAGGGATTTTGAATATGCGATGAGACCGCCCTTCGAAGCGGCATAGTTTACCTGACCACCGTTTCCATGAATTCCGACGATAGAAGACATGTTGATGATTGATCCAGAGCGCTTCCTGATCATGTCGTTTGATACGATCTGACAGATGAGGAATGCAGAAGTCAGGTTGATTCTGAGAACATCGTCCCAGTCATCTTTTTTCATGCGGAATGAAAGTCCGTCGCGAGTGATTCCGGCATTGTTTACCAGAACATCAAATCCGCCAGCCTCAGCAAGAGCAGCCTTTACGACCTCGGTAACCTGCTCTGCGTTTCCGACATCAGCATAAATCTCATGGAAAGCGACTCCGTTTTCCTTTGCAAGAGCTTCTAAATCAGCTTTTGCAACACTCGGCTTTGAACAAAGTCCCCAGACCTCACAACCGTTTTTCAGATATGCTTCAACGATTCCACGACCGATACCACGGCTTGAACCAGTAACAAGTGCTTTTTTATTCTTCAACAACATAATTTTCTCCTTTTTTACAGTGCGTTAATTCCGTCCCAGGTATTTACCGGAGTTGCGGCAAGTGAAGTTCCGAATTCAGTCTGTCCCCACAATCCGCTCAAAACTTTTCCCGGACCAACTTCAAGGACGTTCCAGCCATCAACGCCACCCTCAACTGAAATAACGTTTGCGAGAACAGCTTCCTCATCAGTCCACAAAACAGGATGTGTCAGGTGGAGAACCGCGCTTGCCTTTGCATCAGCACCCTTTGTAACTTCTTTACCTGTTACGTTTGAGAACAGGTGGATTTTCGGGTCGTTGAAAGTAACGTCAGCGAGCACTTTCTCGAACTCGTCGGCAGCTTTCTGCATGAGCGGTGAATGGAACGGACCTGCAACAGCAAGACGAACGGCGCGGCGTGCACCAGCAGCCTTGGCAGCTTCCTCAGCGGCAGAGAGGGCATCAAATGTTCCAGAGATTACAGTCTGCTTTACACTGTTCATGTTTGCAGCGTAAGCGTCTTTGATTCCCTTTGCAATCTCGACAACCTTTCCAGGCTCAAGACCGAGAATTGCGCTCATGCCAGGAGCATGTCCTTCATTCTCAGCTGCAATTTCCTCACAAACTTTCTGCATGATGAGACCGCGCTGGCGAACAACCTTGATAACGTCCTCAAAGCCAAGAACTCCTGCAGCATACAAAGCAGGGAATTCTCCCAAAGAAAATCCCATCGCAGCAGACGGCTCAATTCCCTTGTCCTTGAGGGCTGCCATTGTAGCGATTGAAGCTGTCGTGATGGCAATCTGAGAGTTGTCAGAACGGCTCAGCTCACTGGCCTCGCTGTCCCACATCAACTTTGTCATATCAAGATTTATAATTGAAGAAACATCATCGATTACCTTTTTTGCAGAAGCTGAATTTTCCGCAATGTCTTTCAACATACCAGGAGCCTGAGCGCCCTGACCTGGAAACAAAAAAGCATACTTCTTAGACATATACCTGTTCTCCTTGTGAATCAGATTCATGAGTTTTATTTTGACATTTTTCAAAAGAATGTCATTTTAGTGCTATTTTATATAATGATTTTGTTTTATGCAATACAAAATAAGGACGATTCCGCTCAGTCAAAGACAGGATAGCATTCAAAACCGGCTGTTTTCAGCTCTTTTCCGATTGTGCCATCCTTATTCTCATCAACGATAACTATATAGTAGGTCGTACCGCTCGGACGAAGCTCAGAAGTGATTTTTGCATCAAATCCCTTTGCCTTAACTTTATCAACCAAAGCCTGGGCGTTGACTTTATCCTTGAAAAGTCCAAGCTGCTGTCGGACGATTTTTTCAGAAGAAGATTTATTGGATTTTTCTGGGGCAGATTCTTTTTTTGGCGCAGGCTCAGGAGCAACAGGCGCAGCTTCAGAAGATGTCGCAATGTCCTCGTTTTTGATGTCAGGAAGATCAACACCACTCCTTGGAACAAAATACCAGAACGGAGTCGGCAGAATTTGAACCTCGCCTTTTACAATCGAAGCTTCCATACTGTTCGGGAAAGCTTTCTTGAGCCTGTCGGAGTAAACGGCGTCTCCGGTCAAATGCCAGAGCGTGAGCAAAACAGACGCCTTGACGCTCGACATCGAATCAAGATCCGAATACGCTTTTAAGAGCGCGACCGCTTCCTTTGTATCCGACTCATTTTTTGCCTTGCACAATGCGCTCCACTGCTCATACAGCTTCACGTGCGCAATGATTCCGGCGTCTTTTGAATTTCTGACAGATGAATTAAGGTAACTGTCAGCAGAAGTATAATCACCGGCGCAGAGTGCGCACCTTACCGCATCAACAACCAGCTGCTCGGAGCTTTTATATGGCAGCGACGGATCCGTTCCCGCAGCCCCCTGAAAACCGGCGGCCGTTGCATAGGCTTTTTGTGCATCAGCATACAGCCCGACATGCTCCAAAACTTCTCCCAAAAAAGTGTAGACGATTCTTTTTTCAGACTGAGACTGAATCTGAGCCACAGTCTTTTTAAGATAGGCGATTGAATCATCCACCGAGGATTTTTTTGCCGCCTCACCGATTACGCTTTTTGCAGTCTGGGAAAAAGCAAAAGAGATTTGAAGGAACAGGAACAAAAGGAATACACTGCGTTTCATAAGCACCGTTTATTACGAAAAACATTCCTCGACTAAACCCGCAAGTTCAGCCAGGTCAAGCGGCTTTTTGAGGAAACATTTTACACCCAAAGTCTTGACCTTGTTCTCAACCTCAAGATTTTCGAGCGCGGTGACAACAATGATTGCCGGATTTCCGAATTTTCCGCTCTCGTTTATTTTTTTGCAAAGCTCAAGGCCGTTTATTCCAGGCAAATCAAGATCAAGGATCAGGCAAGCAGGTTTTCGCTCGGACATCTGCGCACCGGCATCAAATCCGTCGTAAGCCTGAAAGATATCGACTTCCGGGAATTTTTTCTTCATATACTTTGCAATAACAGCATTGAGTCCGCAGTCATCATCGACAATAAGAATAGTTTTTTCGGTAAACTTAGGATTTTTACAAAGCGCGAAAAGCTCCTGAGGAATTTTCATTTTTCGGCTGAGCATAAAATCTGTCAAATCATCAGGATAGACTCTAAACTGACCGCCAGGGGTCTTGAAAGCCTTTAAAAATCCGCTTCTGATCCAGTTTATGGCCGTCTGATTGACCACTCCACATATTTTTGCAACTTCCAAAGCTGAATAAACAACTGGTTTATCTTCATTCTGCTGCATATCAATCTTCACCTTTATGACTTTTTATGACCCATTGAATCATTCTGTACGGAAAGCCGCTGTCCATCAAGAATTTCAGCAACTTCTCCCCCTGCTTTCCCTGCGAGGCAGCCTTTTCATATGCCTTGATGCACAGTTCTTCTTCTGGATGATTACTAAAATATTCGTTTATTGCGTTTTCTGCAACAGATTTTGCAATCCCTTTTGAAATAAGTTCTTTTAAAACCCTGATTTTTCCATGATTTTTGAAAGCACAGTGATTTCGAACCCAAAAAGAGGCATACCGCGCATCATCAAGATAATGCTTTTCTTCCAAAAAATCCAATGCCGCCGTTATATTTTTTGAAGAAAATTTTTTCTGAGCAAGTTTTCTCTCAAGGCCTGCACGATACTGCTCACACCTGGCAAGATATACACCTGCCTTCTGAATGACAGCCTTATACTCAGCCTTTTCGTCCAGATATTCCTGTTGATTTTCAGCGTTTTCAAACTCATCCATAGGCGCAAGTTTTGCGGAACGAGACTGCAGCCAAGTTTTTGAGCCAAGTCAGATTTTCGTCCGCCGCATTTAAAATAAATAACGCCAGCAAAAAATTGCCGGCGCTGATTGATAAGAAAATTTTGCTTATCGTTTGCTGAACTGGAAGCGGCGGCGTGCACCACGCTGACCGTACTTCTTTCGCTCAACCATACGAGAATCTCGTGTGAGGAATCCGTTAGCCTTGAGTGATGTGCGAGCATCCGGATCAATCTGGAGCAATGCTCTTGAGATTCCGTGCAAGCAAGCTGCAGCCTGTCCCTTAAGACCGCCACCCTGAACGTTAATCAGGATGTCATATTTGTTCTCGTAGCTAGTTACGAGGAGAGGCTGATGAACTGTGCGAACCTGAGCCTCAGTCGGGAAATATTCTGCAACATCTTTTCCGTTTACAACGATTTTGCCAGAGCCTTCACGAACGAAAACACGAGCAACTGATGTCTTTCTTCTACCTGTTCCGATTGCAATGTTTTTTACTGCCATGACCGACTCCTATTACAACTCAATTGGTGTTGGGTTCTGTGATGCATGTGGATGCTCAGAACCAGCATAAATTTTTACGTTTGCCATGAGTTTGCGTCCGAGACGACCGTTTGGCAACATTCCAGCGATTGTGCGTGAAAGAGGATCAGTAGGATGTTTTTCCAACAACTTTTCGAATGTGTAGCTGCGGAGACCGCCTACGAAACCAGTGTAGTGACGATAGAGTTTTTCAGTTGCTTTATTGCCTGAAACTGCAACTTTCTCAGCATTGATGATTACTACATAGTCACCCATTTCCTGGTTAGGAGTGAAAGTAGGTTTGTTTTTTCCGCGAAGAAGCATTGCAACTTTAGCTGCAACGCGTCCGAGTGGTTTTCCGGCAGCATCGATGATGTACCAGTCGCGTTTCTGATCTTTTTCGTTTACGAAAATAGTTTTCATGTATATACCTTTAAATTAAAAAGTTTCTGCACATTTCTGATTTGCATCTTCAGTCATGCACAACAGCAGATGATGAGCAGTCACCTGCAATGAATATACGGGGAAAATCAATATAAATTTTTTTAGCGTTCTAGTCAATAAATTCAGACGTTCTTTTTTGAATCTTCTGCCTCTGCACGGAGAGCTTCCTCTTCCTCAAGGCGAGCTTCGCGACGATCTTTTATATCTGCAATTCCGACAAGGATCGCGATCAACGCTATTATCGCCGCAACTACCGGAGAAGCTCCCTTCAAGAAAAAAAACACCTCGTCATTCCAGCCAAGTCCGCCCGGAAGACATGCGTAAACGGCAAAAGCTATGCACGCAATTCCTAAAATAATAGTAAACATAGTCAAATAATCTCACAGTATTTCTGTCGAATTGTCAATACAAATGCAATTCAATTGAAGAGAATACTTGAAAATGATATTATCCGCATCATGCTGAATAAAAAAGATTTTAAGCTTGCGCTGCAGGCTTCTTCACCGATTTTTTTCGGATATATCTCAATCGGGCTGCCATTCGGACTTGTCGTTACAAACGCAGGCTATCCGTGGTGGCTCGCGCCGCTCATGAGCATTTTCATTTACTCGGGAACAGCCCAGTACATAGCGATCGCGCTTTTTGCTTCGGGAATCTCAAAAGGAGACGCATACTGGCAGACGCTTCTTACAATCCTCGGAATAGAATTCGTCATCGGAATCAGGCATAGCTTTTACAGCCTTTCCCTGCTCAGAAAATTCGGCGGAACAGGCAAATGGAAGCTTCCCCTGATTTTTACGATCACCGACGAGACTTATGCTGTACTTGAGTCATGTGAAGTCCCGGAGACCGCGGACAAAGGCGCATTCTATGGAACAATTTCATTCCTCGATTATTCCTACTGGCTCATCGGAACGCTTGCAGGCGCTCTCATCGGAAATTTCATTCCGACAGGATACTTGAACGGAGTCGATTTCGCACTTTCAGCCCTCTTTATCGTAATAATGATAAACCAGCTGCGCGAGACAAAGGATTTTCTTCCATCTATTATTGGCATACTGACATCGGTCTTTGCAATCACTCTCTCTTACCTCAAAATCGGGGCGCGGACATTGCTTCCGTCCCAGCATATAATTCTTGTTGCGCTGTCGCTCGGAATAGCCGCAATCATCCTTCTGCGATCGTTCTCAGATTCAAAACGAAAATCAGATTCTTCTAAACAAAACGAATCTCAGGGAGGGAAATAATGAGTCTCTCAATAGTTCAGGTTCTGTTCGCTGTCCTCGCGATCGCCATACTGCTGTTTCTTCTCCGGATTCTTCCGTTCCTGATTTACCGAAACAAAAAAGCTCCGGCATTCTTTTCTTTTCTGGAAAAATACATTCCGCCAATTTCGATTGCAGTTCTTTTTGCAGTCTGCTTTAAGGAAAAAACTACTGACCTTCTCTTTTCTCAAGACGCCAGCCAGGTGGATATCGGCGCGCTCGTCTCGGCATTTGCAGGAATAGCCGTAACGATCCTCTTCCAAATCTGGAAGAAAAACGCGATGGTCAGCATTTTCGGCGGAACGATTGTGTTCATGACGCTTAATTATTTTTTCTGATTTTTTGTCTTTGCTCAAAAAAATCCTAGACAATTTCAGGCATACAAACTATTGTTATCAAAACATTTGAGGTTGTTTCAAAGGCAGTTTTTTGAAACGCGCTCATCCATTGATAATCCGTGAGGTAGCAGCTTTGAAAGGAAGCCAGATTACTATTAATCATGTGAACAAACAGTTCGGTGATTTTGTCGCTCTCGACGAAATCAATTTTACCATCAAACCGGGAGAATTCTTCACTCTGCTCGGGCCGTCAGGATGCGGAAAGACGACGCTTCTCAGGATTCTCGCGGGATTCGATTTTCCGGATGAGGGCGCAGTTTTATTCGATGACACGGACGTAACGAACCTTCCGCCGAACAAACGACACTCGAACACCGTATTCCAGAACTACGCGCTTTTTCCTCACCTCACAGTCTTTGAGAACGTAGCTTTCTCTCTCAGACTCAAAAAAGAAGACAAGAAGGTCGTGGAGGAAAAAGTCCTCAAATATCTCCGCCTCGTTGACCTTGAGGCGCATATGAACAAAAAGCCAAACCAGCTTTCGGGCGGACAGAGACAGCGTGTCGCAATCGCGCGAGCTCTCATCAACGAGCCAAAAGTTCTTCTTCTGGACGAGCCGCTTTCTGCGCTGGATGCAAAACTGCGCTCAAACCTGCTCGTGGAGCTGGATCGCCTGCACGACGAAATCGGAATCACCTTCATTTTCGTTACGCATGACCAGAGCGAGGCGCTTGCCGTATCAGACAGAATTGCGGTCATGAACAAAGGTCATGTCCTTCAGATAGGAACTCCATACGAGATTTACGAAAGCCCTGCGACACAGTTCGTAGCGCAGTTCATCGGCGAGACAAATCTTTTTGAGGCATCTGTCGTAAACTGCGAAAGCTACAAAGTGCCGGGAAAAGCCGACATCGAGCACATGGTCACGCTCAACGTACCGGCACTCGGAATGCAGGCCCAGCTCACCGGCGACACTCAGGCAACAAAAGAAGAGGACAAGAACATTCTCGTCACCGACTACGAGCACACCGACGAGGGGCAGAAAGTCGCATTTACCGTTCGTCCAGAAAAAATCAGGATTACGCTCGAAGAACCGAACGTGAACGGCCGCAAGGACATCAACGTGTTCAAGGGAATCGTCGAGGAGCCGGTCTACACAGGCTTCCAGTCAAAATTCTACGTCAAGCTTGAGAAGACAGGCACGATCGTCAAAGTCTTCAAGCAGCACCAGAACTATCTCGACGACGGTCCGGAGATCCAGTGGAAGGACACGGTGTACATTTCATGGTCAGCAGAAGACGGATACATCGTCGAGGATATTGAAAAGTAGCGGACAGCCTGTCCTGGCAAGTTTTTCTGCTGCATGATGCAGACTGACGAAAACTTGCGGTCAACTTGCTTTATGCCACATCAGTGTGGCACATTTGTTTGATTATTGGAGACTTTGATGAAAAAGAAAAATTCTGGTCCATTTTACGCATACCCGATGGGGCTTTGGTTCTCGCTATTTTTCGTCGTGCCGATTCTGATCATCATCGCATACTCGTTCATGAAGCAGGATATGTATGGCGGTGTAATCCATGAATTCTCTCTGCATGCTTACCGACAGATGTTCTCGAAAGCGTACGGCATGATTTTTTTGCGCACTCTGTGGATGACGCTGATCGCAACATTCATCTCTATTCTGATTGCGATTCCTTGCGGCTACGCCATGGCCCGTAGCAGGCACCAGACGATGCTTCTCATTCTCATCATCATTCCTTTCCTGACAAATTCGCTGATACGAATTTTCGCATGGCAGACTATCCTCGGAGAAAACGGTCTGCTCAACTCAATCTGCAATTTCTTCACCAAAATATGTTTTTTTGTCACGAGAAATGAGGACGGAGTTTTTGAACCGCACAAATTCATGTACACGAAATTTGCGGTCATTCTCGTCAGCATCTACATGTACCTTCCGTACGCGATTCTCCCGGTGTTCACCGCCGTAGACCGATTTGATTTTTCCCTGCTGGAAGCCGCGCGCGACCTCGGGGCTACAAAACCTCAGTCGATGATGAAGGTTCTGATTCCGGGAATCAAAAGCGGAATCGTGAGCGCGCTTATCTTTACGTTCATCCCGATTTTCGGAAACTACACAGTGCCGATGCTCGTTGGCAGCACAAAGAGCTACATGCTCGGTAACATAATCATGGATCAGATCACGAAGGCAAAGAATCTTCCGCTGGCATCAAGTTTCAGCGTCGTTCTTACCGTCGTCAGCATGGCGGCGATACTCCTGATGATTTCTTCAGACAAAAAAGAAGCTGATCTTAAGAAGATGAGGAGATAGCACATGGATTTTCTCGTTTCGGTAATAATGGCGCTTTTGAAGCGCAACCCGCACTCAAAGATTGAATCAAGCCGCCACGCAAAGCGCGACTGGAAAAAACGTGCTCCCGCATTCAGCCTCTCGAACACAATCCTCGTGCTCGCGCTCATGTTCCTTTTCATACCGCTGTTCGTCATCATCTTCTATTCTTTCAATGCGTCAAAGAGCAGCGAATTCACGGGCTTCTCGCTCGTCTGGTACGAGGAGCTTTTCTTGCATTCGGGCGATTTGTGGCTCAGCCTCTTCTACAGCGCAGTCGTCGCACTGACATCAGCCCTAATCTCCACCGTGCTCGGAAGCCTTGCGGCGATGGGCATCAACTGGTACAAATTCTTCGGCAAGAACTACATTCAGTCGATAAGCTTTTTGCCGATGGTGCTCCCGGAAGTCATCATGGGTGTATCGCTCCTGATTTTTCTGAGCGGAATCCACATGAACCTCGGACTCACAACAATCATAATCGCGCACACGACGTTCTGTCTCCCGTTCGTCTACCTGATGGTGAGCGCGCGCGTCGATGAATTTGACTACTCGATCATCGAGGCGAGCTACGACTTGGGCGCAAACGAAAAACAGACTCTGTTCAAAGTGATTCTTCCTGCAATTTTCCCGGGAATCGTTTCCGGCTTCATGATGAGCGTAACGATGTCCATAGAAGATTTCGTCATCACCTCGCTCGTAAACGGAAGCGTGGAGACATTGCCTGTGTACGTCTACAACATGATCCGCCACGGAGTCAGTCCGGTCATCAACTCGCTGTCATTCATACTGATTCTGTTCATCTGCGTGCTCGCAATTCTTCTCAGGCGCAACCTCAAGGGATTTGCGGCTTCTCATTAATCGCTGCGGGGGAAAATCATTCCCCTGCAAAAAAGTTTAAAGATTTTTGACATTTTTACTTCTCTTTTTTGTGAATATTTCTATAATACAATTTACAAGGTTTAGGAAATCTCTGAAAACTCGTTTTTCAACGATTTTTTAGCATTGCTGACGAGTTTTAATTTCTGAATATAGCAGGAATTAAAACATCGCATTTTCAAAGTTACCTCTAAAAACTGAAATTTTTAGAAGTTCCCTTTAAAAGTCGTTTTTTTACAAGGCGGCTTCCCGAAGACTCCATCTGACTGGAGTCTTTACTTTTTTATTTTTGGAGAATTCGAAATGAAAATCCTCTCTAAAATGACATTGATTGCTGCCGGAATCGTGGCAGGTCTGGGTCTTGTTTCTTGCGATCAGAAAAAGACATTGCGGGTCTACAACTGGACGTACTACACGCCAAAGACAGTGATTGCGGCATTTGAGCAGGAATTCGACTGCAAAGTAAAGCTCACCGAATACGAATCGAACGAAACAATGTTCAACAAGCTGATTAACGGTGGCGCAAAAAGTTTTGATATCGTAGTTCCGTCTCAGGACTATGTCTCAATCCTCCTTAAAAAAAACATGCTCCAGCCAATCGTGCAGGAAAAGTTCACCAACAGAAACAAAATCAATCCGGACGTGCTTGCAAAAATCACATACGACCCGGAAATGAAATATGCAGTTCCGTACTACTTCGGAGCAGCAGGAATCGCCGTAAACAAAACCAAGGCTCCGGCTGACTACGAGCGCACATGGAACATTTTTGCTGACAAAAGATTTGAGGGACACGCATCCATGCTCGACGATTACCGAGAGGTCATCGGCGATGCTCTCAGCTACAAAGGCTACAGCGTGTGCACGGTAAATGACAACGAGCTGAACGAGGCAATCTCACTCATCAAGAACGACTGGCTCCCTAACATCATCAAATTTGATGCTGACGGCGAAGGAAAGGACTTTGCGAGCGGAAACCTCTGGCTCTGTCAGGGATACGCGGAGCTTTTCTTCGGGGAAGTTCCAGAGGAAAAATGGGACGAGACGATTGACTTCTTCATCCCGGAGAATGGCGGTCCGTCATACCTCGACAGCATGTGCATCCTCAAGGATTCTCCTAACGCCGAGCTTGCGACTGACTTCATCAACTTCATCCACCGGCCTGAAAACTACGCTCAGTTCCTCGACTTCTTCCATTTCCCTTGCTATGTAAACCTGGAGGCAGAGAAGCACATGACGAGCACGCCTATGTACCCGGCTTCGGCAATGGAAAACTGCGAGCTGAAACATGACTTGGGCGCAGACCTCGGAAAATACTATCAGCAGTGGGAAAAACTCCGAATCCAATAAAAACAACTCAAAACTTGCCTGAAAAACACTTTCAGGCGGTTTTTATTTTTTTTAAGTAACCGATAATAAAAAACGAGAGAGATTTCTTTTTTAAGGAAGTCCCATAGAGATGGAAGACAAAGACTACAAATTCATATTGGAGAAAATATCAGCACCGATTTTAGTAGCCATTCCAGAATATAAAAAAGACGAGGATTTTGCAGAAGATTTCAAAATCACCTTCATAAACGACAGTTTCAAACGACTCTTTCCTGATTTTATAAAGGACAAAACTGCGTCTGAACTGTGTCTGCGCCACATGCCCCCGGAAGTTCCATGGACAGAAATTGCAAACGAAGCGATTAAAAGCGGCGAAGGTCAGTCTCTCACATATTATTCACCGAATTATGCGACTTGGTTCAAAATCAGCATGAACGCAACCGCAAACAAACTTCTCCTGCTCACATTTACAAATGTGAACAACGAAAAAGAAACAGAGCAGCGACTTTTGAGGCAGAACCTCAGGCTCGCATCCCTCACGGACGAGCTATCGGATTCGCGCGAGGATCTTAAAAAACGGCTCGAATACATAAATTCCCTGAACGCCCAGCTTGAATTCAACGCATATCATGACATGCTGACAGGTCTTTACGGAAGAAGAAAATTTCAGGAAGACATAGAACAATTCAACGTTGAGACGGACAAAAAAACCGGGAAATTCGCAATCTTTATCGCGGACATCGATGACCTGAAGCTCGCAAACGACTCCCTGGGCCACAGACGGGGCGACGAATTGATCTGCACGACGGGCGACGTCCTCAAGAGTTTTGAGTCCGAAGATGTGAAAGCATACAGGTTCGGAGGAGATGAATTCCTCATCCTCGTAAAAAACCTCAGCTCGCACGAAGAGTTCCTCGATTTTGGAAGAAAAATCCTGAGCAATCTGAACGAAAAAGGAATCAAACTCTCTCTCGGATTCTCAATGTATCCTGACGACACAAAAATCCGCGAGGAGCTTCTAAGATATGCCGACATGGCCATGTACGAAGTGAAACGCCACGGAAAGAACGATATTGATTTTTTCAAATCGATAATGCGGGAACGGTTCATGAAGAGGGTTCAGATTCAGACAAGGCTCTCATCAGCGATGAGCAATGATTCGTTCCACCTTTATTACCAGCCTCAGTTCGACGCACGGACAAACAAGCTCCGCGGCTTCGAGGCTCTCTTGAGGTGGCAGGACAGCGAGCTTGGCTGGATAAATCCGGAGCAGTTCATCCCGATTGCGGAGGAAACAAAACTCGTCATTCCGCTCGGCGACTGGATCCTCGAGACGGCAATCCAGACGCTCAAACAGTGGCAGGACGAATACAACTTCGACGGAATAATGAGCATAAACGTATCACCGATTCAGCTCAAAAAAACGACATTCATCCAGGATCTCAAGGCTCTGGTCGAGAAATACGAAATCGCGCACGAATCGCTGGAAATCGAGATAACCGAAGGCGTTCTGATTGACAACAAGGAAGATGTGATCAACCTGCTCAGACAAATCAGGGAAATGAACATCGGAATTTCGCTCGATGACTTCGGAACTGGCTATTCCTCGCTCAGCTACCTGCAGATGCTGCCGATTACAACGCTAAAGATCGACAAATCGTTTATCGCAAACATCACCGACAAAAGCGGCGTCGAGGCTAACATAACCGATTCCATCATCTCGATGGTGACCAAGATGGGGCTGGACACGATTGCGGAAGGAGTCGAAAAACCTGAGCAGCTGAACGTCCTGAAGGATATCAACTGCCGCAACATTCAGGGATTCTTGAAGGGCAAGCCGATGCCAAAAGCCCGATGCGAAACGATCCTGAACGGAAATTACGAGCTGGCAGACCACCTGTAGACTTCATAGCGGACTTTTCCGCGCCGGATGCACTCGCGAATTTCTTTTTCGCGGGTGGAAAGCTGGCTGTCACCGGTCTTGACTTCTATAAAGACGATCTCATCGATCCGGTTGTTTTCTCCGGCTCCCGAAAATGCAATTATGTCCACCGGCTTTCCGATAAAGCGGCAGTCGGCCGGATTGCACGGAAAATCAGGAAGGAAAGGAGCAATCTGCTCGACCATCTGACCGCCAAGAACAGCCCTTGAGCGGTTTACGGAGTCCTTTCTGATTTTTTTTATCTCTTTTGCGAACGACGTCCTGCAGACCAAAACTCCCAGAAAAAAGAACAGAACCGCAAAATTAATAAAAAAAGCGATTCCAGAAAGACCTGTTTGTGCAAAAAAAATTTGGAGATAATCGATAAATTTATTCATTTTCGGAATAATAATAAAAAATCTTCAGAAGATTCTCAAGATTCCAGAAGATTTTTATCTGTTTTTAGCCGATACTATTGGCATGAAAATATCTAAATTTTTTGCTGTCATTTCAGCCATTTATTTTTTCTCTGTTTCAGGTGCGCAGGCACAATCTTCATCAGAAAAATTCCTCAAATTCAAATACAAAAAAGATGATTCTTACAGGGTTCTTTCGACCGTGAGCGAGGACGTAAAGGTCAACGGAATTCTGAATCATCATGCGGAAATCATAAACCGCGCGACCGTAAAAATAACCGATGTGGACAAGAACGGCCGCGGCTACAGCACTGCGAATTTTATGACGACGGAAAGCTCCACCGAAAATCCGACTCACACGACACTGACTTTCGGCGAAAACTACGAGAGCAAATTCTGGAGGGATGAGCGTGGCGTTTATGAAATCGAAGACAAGTACTTTATGCCTGTTGTCCGTGACGTTCCCCTTTTCCCAGAAAAAGCACTGAAGATCGGGGACACATGGACGGCAAACGGTCACGAGGCGCACGACCTCAGAAAGACGTTCAATATTCCAACGCCGGTAAAAGTTCCGTTCACGGCGACATATAAATACGAGCGCGACGAAGAAGGATTCTCATCGGACGAAAAGCACGAGAAGAAGATTTTCCAGGTAATTTCGGTAAAATATTCGCTGTTTTTTGAAAGCCCGACACCTAAGAGTTCGACCGGAGATTTTATCTGCACTACGATGGGCTACTCAAACCAGACAATCTGGTGGGACAACGAAAAAGGTCAGATCGACCATTACAAAGAAGATTTCAGGATCCTGCTGGAAACATACTCAGGAAATCAGTTTGATTTTTATGGCACTGCCCATGCGGAGGTAACAGAATTCACGAGAACCGCGACGGAAAAAAACATCAAGGATGTCGAAGAAAAAATCAAGGACATGAACATTGAGAACGTCTCTGTCGTAAAAAGCGAGATGGGTCTGACAATCAGCGTCGAGAATATTCAGTTCAAGCCGGACTCAGCCGAGCTTTTGGACAGCGAGAAAGAAAAGATAAAGAAAATCTCGAAGATTCTTGAAAGCTACTCAAACGACCTCCTGATTACAGGCCACACCGCAAAGGCGGGAACTCCGGAGTCATGTCAGATTTTGAGCGAAGAAAGGGCTGAATCGGTGGCGCAATACCTGATTGACATAAAAGTCCGCGACAAATATCACATATTCACCCAGGGATTTGGGGCAAGGGTTCCGATAGCGTCGAATGCAATTGAGGCAGGAAGGGCAAAGAACCGCCGCGTAGAAATAACGATCCTCGATAAATAAACGGTCTGCCGCAAAACAAAATTTAAAGAAAAATAATCCGTTTTTTGCCGAAAAATGATTTTCTCTGCTTATTTAAAGGTATGAAATTGGAAGCAGAAATCATTGGCGAAAACGGAGTTTCGTATTCAGAAAATCTGGATGAAATTCTTTTGACCGCGCGATCCGCGTTCGGGATAAAATATCTTTTTCCCTGGCAGAATCTCGTCGTATCCAACATCCTTGACTGTGAAAAATCACTTGAGGAGGATTCGTCATTTTCTTCCCACCATGATGATGACAGCTTTTGCCGGGGCAGGCAGATCGTTCTTCTTCCGACCGGAGCCGGGAAATCGCTTTGCTTTCTGCTTCCTTCCCTGCTCCTTAAAGGAAAAACGCTGGTAATTTATCCGCTTATTGCGCTGATGGCCGACCAGCAGAGGCGAATGGAGGACAGCGGTATAAGCTGCGTCATGTTCCGTGGCGGACAAACCACGCAGGAGCGAGAAGAAAATTTCAATCTTCTGAAAGGAACGGACGGCGGAAAGCAGGCAAAGGTCATAATCGCAAATCCAGAAATTCTTCAGGACAAAAATCTTGTAAAACGACTTTCCGAATGCAATATTTCACACATCGCGATTGACGAGGCGCATTGTGTAGCTGAATGGGGAGATTCGTTCAGGTCGGCGTATCTTTCGCTTGGCACTGTAATCAGGGAGCTTGGAACAAAAATTGTCACCGCTTTTACGGCTACCGCAAGCCCGCCTGTGCTCAAACGCGTCGGGGAAGTGCTTTTTGACGGACAGTATCACCTGGTTCAGGGGGCAAGCGACAGGGCGAACATTCATTATGAAGTTCGGCTCGCATACGCAAAGCAGAAAGAGGCTTTGAGATGCGCAAAGGTCATGCGGAAACCAATGATTTTTGCGGCACAAGAAGACGTACAGAAGACATGGCGAGACTTCTGACAGCATATTTCGGCGACGGAAAAGCAAAGTTCTACCATGCGGGAATGACAAAAGAAGAAAAAAATCAGGTCGAAAAATGGTTCTTCGATTCGGATGATGGAATATTGACGGCGACCTGTGCTTATGGCATGGGCATGGACAAAGGGAATATTTATACGGTCGTGCATCTAGATGCGCCAGAGCACATCGAAAATTTTGCGCAAGAGGCCGGGCGCGCGGGTAGAAAAGGAGATGATGTGCATTCCGTACTGATATGGAATCATGCGGATGAAATCCGGTACAGGCAGGCGCGCCCGCTCTCCAGGGAAAAGGCAATGGGCGACTTCGTTCATGCAAAAACCTGCCGGAGAGAAGTTCTTTTGGACTGTCTCGGAGGCGAAAAAACAGTCTGCTCAGGATGCGACATATGCGACGCAAAGAAAAAGGGCGTAAAACTTCCTGACACAGCGTGGGACGCGGACACAGCATTGCAAAAAATCAAAAAGAACAGGCGGATTTTCAAGAAAGAAGAAGCTGTAAAAGAAATTTTCGAGGAGCTGAACGAAAAAACGATTCAGATTTTTAAGATGAACATCTGGGAAGCGAAGGACGTGGCGGAAATATTGAGCCAGCTTTTTTCAGAACGAAAAATCAGGGTTTGCGGCGGTCTCTGGGAAAACCGCCTCGATATAGTAAAAAGAACGGCGAAGCGGGAAAAAATATTGCGCGTTATTCCCCGGAAGACTCTTCGCCGCCTCCATCTTCTGAGGAGGCTTGTTCGGCAGGTGCTGGAGCCGGAGCCGAAACGATCTTTTTTTTGGTCGGTTTTGGCTTTTTTCGGTAGCGTACGATGTATGAACAAAAATCAAGATATAAAAACACGACAACCGCGGTGATTATAACTTTTTTGTTCGTCAAAACGGCGATAACAACCGGTATTATTTCTTTCATAGGTCTATTATCGGAAAGAAACAGATATTTTTAAAGCAGGATTCACATTGCGCTCGGAGAAGAAATCCAAAGAAACCGCTGATTAATCGCCTCAAGTGTCAACCTATGCCTTCCCAATTCCCTTGACCTTAGTTTCTTATCTTTATAGAATTTGCTAACTTCTGCACGATGCAAAAAAGGACGTAACATGATTGGAATTGTTGACTACAACGCAGGGAACATAAAGAGTGTTGAACGTGCGCTCGGATTTTTACGCGCGCCATACATTCTTTCAAAGAATCCAAAAGATTTGGAGAACTGCGACAAACTGATTTTTCCTGGAGTTGGCGAGGCAAAATATGCCATGGAGCAGCTCAAAATCACGGGATTCGACGGATTTTTAAAAGACTGGGCAAAAGCTCAAAAACCATTGCTTGGGATTTGTCTTGGAAGCCAGATCATTTTTGAGCATTCTGAAGAAGGCGACACCGAATGCCTCGGAATCTTAAAGGGAAGCATCAGGCATTTTTCCAGCCTCTGGAATGGAGAATCTGGCTTAAAAGTTCCACACATGGGTTGGAACAATCTCGAATACATCAACGGTTCCAGCCCCCTCTTTGACGGTGTGGATTCAAAATCAGACTTTTATTTCGTGCACTCATACCTGATTCAGCCGAAGGACGAGACAATCGTAAAAGCCTTCGCGGATTACGGATGCAGAGTTCCGGCCTGTGTCTCCGAGGGAAGCGTAACCGCATTCCAGTTCCATCCGGAGAAGAGCGGAAAAGCTGGTCTAAAAATACTGGAAAACTATATAAACCAGTAATTCCACCGATTCACACGAACTATAAATTGACTATTGATTTGTGGTTATTTTTTTGAGGGCTATTTATGTTAAAAAAACGAATAATTGTATGTCTGGATGTTAAGGACGGACGCACCACAAAGGGCGTAAAATTCAAGAACAATGTCGATATAGGCGATCCTGTCGAAATGGCGGCAAAATATTACAAGCAGGGCGTTGACGAGCTTGTTTTCTACGACATCATGGCAAGCGCAAGCGGACGCGGACCTATCCTTGACCTGATTTCACGCGTTGCCGAGCAGGTCTTTATTCCGTTCTGTGTCGGCGGCGGAATCGGTTCTGTCGAGGATATCCGGTCGACGATTCTTGCGGGCGCAGAAAAAATAAGTCTGAATTCTCAGGCGGTAAAAAATCCGCAGCTCATAACCGAGGGAGCAAGAATTTTCGGAAATCAGTGCATCGTTCTCGGAATGGATGCAAAAAAAGATGATTCTATGAAGAGCGGCTACCGGGTTTTTATAAACGGTGGGCGTGTCGCAACTGATCTGGACGCACTGGAATGGGCAAAAAAGGCGGTTTCGCTCGGAGCGGGCGAAATAGTCCTCAATTCAATCGATGCGGACGGAATGAAAAACGGATATGAACTGAACTTAACAAGAATGATTGCAGAAAGCGTTGCTGTCCCGGTTATTGCTTCCGGTGGCGGCGGAAAAGTCGAGCACCTTGCTGATGTGCTTACGCAGGGAAAGGCCGATGCCGCGCTCATTGCGAGCATGGTTCACTCAATGGGCTACACTGTAGACGGAATAAAATCTGATCTTGCAAAAGCCGGCGTACCTGTAAGACTTTAATGTCAGGATTTTAAGGAATTGCTGATTAATAATTGAAGACCGCACCTTTGGAAGAAAAAAGGGGAAAGGGAAAAAGGAAAGCCTTTTGTGAAAGGTGTCCTTTTTCCCTTTTTTTTATGCGGGCAAGCCAATCAATCATCCGAGAGAGCAATCAGCCTGCCTGGGATTTTTAGAATTCGTTTGAAGGGATGCTCTTTTTATATGATGAAGCTCCACTTCGCTGAGTCTGCGCATGGGTTCGGCGTCCAAAATCGCGGTTTCCGTCACGGGCACCATCGCGTCTGTCCCGACCGAATCTGTCGCGGCCACCAAAGCGTCTTGGTCGATCGCCGTCTCTGTCCGAGCCGAAGCCTCTGTCGCGTCCTCCGAAACCTCGTCCGCCTCTTCTTCCGCCGTCGCCTGACTTTGTATCCACATGCACGTGCGGGAATCTTCCGTCTGAGCGAGACATTTCGAGAACTTTGTCTGCGTTTGCAATCGGAAGGCTGACGAGAGAGAAATTGTCAGCGACATCAATCTTGTCTACCATTCGGCCAGGGATGTGGAGCAAATCGCTGAAATACTGGGCGATTGCCTTCGCATTGTAACCGTCGCGGCGTCCGAGCTGAATAAACAAACGCTTCTGGTCACTTCTAGGCTCCGCGTCAAAGCGTCTGCCGCCCATTCCTCGATCTCCTCTTCTTCCACCGCGGTCGCCGAATCTTCCGTCGCGATCTCCGCGCGGACGAACAGGAGTGAGTTTTCCGTAGTGGCTTTCGTCGAGTGATTTTCCGTAGGTTGCGCTCAGCATTCCTGCCAGAACAGCCTGCGCGTCCTGACCTTCGCAAAGCTCAGCTGCCATTTTTGTATAAATCGGGTCAACGGACTTAAGGGCAGGAACAAAATCGTCCTGATTTGCCAAATCCTCGCCCTCGACCTGGGCTTTTCCACCACCGATGTAGACAACGCCGTCCTTTACATCAGCAGGATCTTTCGCAAGTCCGAGCTGAACTTTGAGCGTGTCGAGCATTCTTTCGCGTTTTACCTCAAGAACCTTCTTAACATCAGGTACTTCTTCTTCGAGCATCTCGCCCTTTGCTGCCTTTCGGACTGTATTTCGCAAGAAATCAAGCTTTCTGCGCTCTTCCGGTCGGACGAAAGTTACTGCGATTCCGCTCGTTCCGGCACGACCTGTTCGGCCGATTCGGTGAATATAGGTAGCTCCGTCATAAGGGAGCGAATAGTTTACTACATGGCTGAGACCGTTTATATCGATTCCTCGCGCAGCTACGTCAGTTGCGACAAGAACGCGCGTCTTTCGGCTGCGGAATCGGGCAAGAATTTTCTCGCGCTGAGCCTGAGGTACATCGCCGTGCAATGCCGCCGTATCATAGCCCTTTTCGTCGAGCATTCTGGTAACGTTGTCGGCATCGTTTTTAGTCTGAGTGAAGACGAGGCCGTAAAAATTCGGGCTCATGTCGATGAGGCGGACGAGAGCTTCGATTTTATCGCCCTCACGAACGAACCAATATTTCTGGTCGATCAGAAGAGGCTCTTCTACAAAGCCCTCTTCCTCGCAGACCTCGTATTCGCCCATGAACTGCTCGGCAATTTTGAGGATCGGCTTAGGCATTGTCGCGCTGAAAAGAAGGATTCTTGCCTCAGGTTTTGCCTGCTCAAAGATGTGCTCGATATCATCGATGAAGCCCATGTCGAGCATTTCATCGCCCTCATCAAGGATGAAGTAATCGATCTGGTCAATTTTAAGAGTTCCGCGCTCAAGATGATCCTGAATTCGGCCAGGAGTTCCGACTACGATTTCACAGCCCCTCTTGAGGTCACGAATCTGATCGCGGTAGCTTGCGCCGCCGTACAAAACTGTAACGCGAGGATATTTTCCGGTGGTGAAAGTCTGAAGTTCGTTGCAAGTCTGGATTGCAAGCTCGCGGGTCGGCTCAAGAATCAGCGCACGAACATGGTCGCTCTCCTCATGAACCCGCTGAACAATCGGCAAACCGAAAGCGGCTGTCTTTCCAGTACCGGTTCTTGCCTTTGCGATAATGTTCGTGTCTCCGTTCAGAAGACGCGGAATTGCGAGCGTCTGAATCGGACTCGGATGCTTGAATCCTTTTTTCTCGATTGCCGCAAGAATAGTTTCATCGAGGCCGAGATCAGCGAAAGAAATCTCGCCGTCATCATCAGCGGCATCGTCGGATGCATCAGCATCAGCATCGAAATCTTCTGAATCAGTGTAATCGCGTTCAAGATCAGAAACGAACGCGCCAAAATCAGACTCCGCATTATCTGACGATGCGGAATTTTCACTAGAGACAATTGTCTCGTCATTGACGATATTCTCGTCAAACTCATTTTTTTCCATAATGTGTCCCCTATGGCGTGCATTTGCCTTTGGGAATCGCAAAAAAGTAATCTGTCGAAGGATTGTTATAAGTGCGAAATCAAAAGCGCAATCAGCATCGAAACCTGTTAAGATTTTGTGCCGTTGACAAACACGCAAGAAAAAGAAAGCCCTCTGCTTTCTCTATAAATGAATGGTTTAAGGAATATACCACATCAATATAGAATATTCAAGCAGACTTTAGAAAATCGTGCACTTTTTTGCAGAAAATACCCCAAAAAAAGAATCGGTATTTTTTGCATTTGAAAGAGTTTTTTGATATAATGGAAGAATATGAGTAAAGAAAATCCACAGTTTGAAATCGACCAGCACGTTGTTTATCCAAGCCAGGGTGTTGGTCAGATAAAAGAAATTTTCGAAAGAAAAGTCGGCGAAGAGACGATTCCTTATTACAGAATTTATCTCGAAGTTTCAGATATGATTGTTATGGTTCCTGTTGCAAACGCTCAGATGCTCGGAATCCGTGCAATAGTCTCTGCGGAGGATGCAAAAAAAGCCCTCGACTCGCTCGGCGAAGAAATCGAACCGGTCACATCAGACTGGAAACTCCGCTACCAGATGAACCTCGACCTTCTCAAAAAAGGCTCGATCTACGATATCGCAAGCATTGTCCGCTGTTTGTACCACCGCTCAAAGGTAAAGGAGCTTCCGATCCTCGAGCGCAAACTCTATGACAATGCAAAAAAATTGCTTGAGGACGAAATTGCATTCGCAATGGGTCTCTCTTCAAAAGAAGTAGAATCCATGCTCCATGCAAAACTCGAACCGCTCGGCGCAATAACTGTAAAGAAAGCAATCATCAGCCCGGATGACGAGGATGATGATGACGAATTCGCGGATGATCTGGATGGTGCTGACAGCAACGATTCAGATGATGACGACGACGATGATGACGATTCAGATGAATCAGATGGAGATGATGCTGATGATGACGGAGATGACGACGACGAGTAACCAGGAATACCCGGTTCTTATTCTTGTGGCGGCAGGCTCTTCCAGCCGTATAGGTTTTGACAAGAACGGTAGAAAGATCAAAAAAGAATATCTTCCGCTCCAAAACGGAACAGTTCTCTCAACCGCCGCAAAAGCGTTCATTTCCGCTTTAAAATTCAAAATCATCGCAGTAACATTTCCGTTCAGCGAAAATAAAGAGGAGCTTGCGGCAAACGAAGAAAAATGCCGCGAAGCTCTTTTTGCAGACGAAACCGTAAAGAACTGCGGCTGCAAGTTTCTTTTCGTTCCCGGAGGAAAAACCCGTCAGGCTTCGGTCTACGAAGCTCTCGAAAAAATAAACGACGAGCTTGGCGACGAAAACCCGATCTGCTTCATTCATGACGGAGCACGCCCGTTCGTATCTCAGGAAACGGTTTCGCTAACCTACACTGCAGCCCGCGAATTCGGCGCCGCAGCTCCAGGCCTTCGTCCAATTGACACACAAAAAGAAATCGATGCAAACGGCTTCATAAAACGCCACTTGGAGCGGGCAAATCTGATCGCGATTCAGACACCTCAGGCATTCCGCTTCTCAGGAATTCTTGAGGCACACCGCCAGGCAGAATCTTTCTCCCAGGAATTCACGGACGACACAGAAATCTGGGACAAATATGCCTCAAAGCTCAAAGATAATGACGGAACGACTTTCTCAAAAGTAAAAGTCATAATCGGCGATCCTGAAAACAAAAAAATCACCTATCAGGGCGATCTGGACTTTCTTAAATGATTCGGGTCGGCCTAGGATACGACAAGCATGTCCTTAAAGAAGGAAGAAAACTCATTCTCGGAGGCGTCGAAATCCCGTTTGACAAGGGCGAAGACGGACATTCGGACGGAGACGTGCTGCTCCACGCAATAACAGATGCTCTGCTCGGTGCTGCCGGGCTGGGCGACATAGGCTCATATTTTCCGCCAGAAGAACCTCAATGGAAGGATGCGGATTCAAAAAAACTGCTCGAAAAATGCTGGTCAGATGTACGCGCGAAAGGCTGGCGTCTGGGAAATCTTGATTGCGTCATTGCGCTCGAAAAACCAAAATTCATTCCGTTCCGTGAGCAGGTCATAAAGTCGATCGCGGACGTGCTCGGCGTTCAAAAAAATCAGGTTTTCGTAAAGGCAAAGACCGGCGAAAAACTCGGTGATGTCGGAACAGGAAAGTGCGTCGAAGTCTGGTGCACCTGCCTCCTTGAGCAATAAAAGCATCCCCAGAGACTGAAATTCCCAAAGACTCCCACAATTAAAAAAGCAGCTGATTTTCAAAATGTTCCCCCACTAGTTGAACACTCCGTTTTGTCAGCTGCTTTTTCAAACTTTTCTACATGAAATTTTTTAATTGGTATTTTTAGATTATTTTTAAATCTATATTTTGGAGCTTCGAAAAATCGCTAAAAGTGAGTTTTTCGAGGTGCTCATATTTTAAGTTTATAATCCTCCCAATTCGAGAACCATTTCAATCTCGCCCTCGCTTCGCTTCATGCTACGCGAAATCTGGCTGACTGTCCAGCCACGGCGCTTGAGATCGATAATGGCGGCCTTATCCTTTGGCGAAAGCCTTTCTTCGGATGAAGGCATAGATGATGATGAACTTGGCGAATCCTGAGTTGAAATGCGCTCAAGAAGGTCAATTTTATCATCTATTTCTTTTGAAAGATTCAGAAGCCTTGTCTCGCTGTTTACGATTCCCTGACGAGAGTTCTTGACAGCTTCCGCCCTCTTTTCTGTCTCGTCGAGCAAGTTCTGCAGAGATGTGATTTTATCAACAGCGTCATTGATTTTTCCGGCGTTATTGTTGATGAAATCAATTTTTCCCTGAATGTCTGAAATCGTTTCCGGCAGATTGTTTGCCTTGCGAGTTACATCAGAAAGACGGCTTTCGATATCCTTGAGGTTGTCGAAAGTGCTGTCAACTTCCTTGCTGACCTGATCAATCATCTCCTGTTTTTTCTCAAGACGGTCATAGCGTCCCGAAATATCACCAAGGGTTCGCTGGAAATCGCGGACTGTGAGCTGCATTGACTGAAGGTCGTCGCTCGTTGTCTGAAGCTCGCTGATCTTGTTGTCCATGCTGCTGCTCAGTTCTATAAGTCGCTCGAAATTTCTCTCCATTGAGTCGATTCTGTTTCGCTCGTTGTTGAACTGCTGGAGTTTTCCATCCATATCGTCATTCATCTTTTTGATGCTGGCGAAATGATTCTCAAGCTCGTTTGCGATTGTCTGATACTGATCTACGCGCGAAATATCGCCCTTAAGCTCAGCGATCTGATTCTCAAGCTGCGCCTTAAGCTCATCCGCACGCTGATAGACCTGCATCTGAGAAGCAAAAGCCTTGACCTGCTTGTCTATCTCGCTGAATTTAGTCTGCAGCTCCGTAGCGTCATTCTGCATTTTCATAACGCTGTCAGCCTGCTGAGAAGCGATCTGATCCTTCATAGCCTGAATCTGAGTTCTGATTTCGCGGAGAGTCTTTTCAGAATCAACATTCTGTTCCTTTACGCGGTTTTTAGTCTCCTCAATCATCTGCTCATAAATCTGCTGCTGCTCTTTTATGATTCTTTCAGATTCCTCTCTGTAGCCCGCAACAGAATCCTTTACGCGCTGAGAAAGTTCGTCTATATTGCCGGAAATTTCCTGCTGGCGGCTGATGGCATCTTTCTTGAATTCATCGATGCTCTGAGCGAATTCGTTCTGCAGCTCCTCAAGCTTCTGCTCGGTACCAGCCCGAACATTTGAGAACTGAGTTTCGTAGAGAGTCTTTGCCTGATCAAATTGCTGCTTAAGCTGCGTTCTCCATGAATTGAACTCGCCGACCATAGCGTCGATCGCATTTGTATTTGATTCGGAACGATTTTTTACGTCGGTCTCAAGTTTTGCGATATTGCCTTCCGTGTCCTTGAGGCTCTTGTTGAGAAGCTCGTTCAAGCGCTCGCCGTAAGTTTTGAGAGTTCCGCGGATGAACGAATCTGAATTCGCCGTTGCCGATGCGAGATCATTTCTGTTTTTCTCAGAGAAATCACGCATTTTCTGCTCAACATCAGCGATCTGCTTTTGCAAATCTTCCTGCGTCTTCTGAATGGCAACGCCGAAACGCTCCGAAGTCTCATGATTCTTTGACTGGATTGCGAGAAGTTTGTTCTTAAGCTCCTCCGCATATTTTGCCTCAAGCTCCCTGCGCGACTCCTCACCTTCAGAGGCAAGGACAGCGAGCCTGGAATCGAAAGTCTGCTTCCAAGATGAAAGATTTTCGTCGATTGCGTTGCTTCTGCGCTTCAAATCCTGACCGAAGTTCTCCTCGAAATCCTTGAGCGTTGCGCTGACATTGTTGCTTGCTGTCTGCTTTATGACGTTCAGAGAGTTTTCAAGCTCCGCGAGGCGGTTCTCGACGATCTTTGCGTCTTCCGCAAGCTTAGTCTGGAACTGACCATGACGAACCGACTGCTCCTGAATAAATTTATTGAATTCCTGAAGGACCTGCTCCTGCGTCTTCTGCAAAGCGCCGTGCAGTGAAGATTCAAGTGCATCGACATCAGCTCCCGTCTGCTCAAGCTTCTCAAAGCGGTATTCCATGTTCTTTCGGTAGCTCTCAAGCTGCTTGTCCACAACGCCAAGAAGCTCCGTCTGCTTTGAGTCGTATGCATCGGCGATATTCTTGAGCATATCCTTGAGCATCTTGTTGATGGAACTGATCTGCTCGTCTGACTGAGTTTTGAAACGCTGAAGTTCCTCGTTTGCAGCGACGACCGTATTGGTAATTTTTTTTGCGGCCTCAAGAGCATCAACCGTAGACTCATCAAGATTCTTCTTTACCTCTGAAAGCGCGCTGTCAACTTTCTGATTTGCGGCAGTTACGCGGCTGTCCACGCTGCTCTCAAGATTTGCGATTCGGCTCTTTACGTCAGCTTCGAGGGATGTGACTTTTCCGCCGACTTCTTCATGCAAGCTTACAACAGTATCCGTAACGTTTTTCTGGAGCTGTCCGCATTTTTCCGAGACAGACCGCTCGAGATTGCTTACAGTGTTTATTACCTCACTCTGCAAACCAGAGACCTTGTTCGAAACGTTCTCCTGAAGGGAAGAAACCTTTCCCTCAACCTCGTCCTGCAAGCCAGAGACAACCTGCTGGACTCCGTTCTGAAGCGCGCTGACTTTTGTATCAACATCTTTCTGAAGATTTATGACCTTTTCAGAAACATCGCTCTCAACCTTTACTACCTTACCATCAACAGCTCCCTGAAGCTTTTCCATTCGCTCATTGACACCGCTTTCGAGCGTATTCATGTTTGAAGTGACGGCAGCCTGCAAATCCATAACCTTCTGCTCAACGCCGTCAACAATTACTATAACCTTTGACTCAACGAGATTCTGAAGACCGCCGACCTTTGTCTCGACCGTATTCTGAAGACCGTCAACCTTTGAATCAACCAGATTCTGAAGTTCCGAAACTTTCTCGTTTACGCCGCCCTCAAGTGAAGAGACCTTGGAATCAACCATCTCCTGCAAATCGGAAACTTTCTGGGCGACACCGTTCTCAAGACCTGAGACTTTTTCGACAACAGACTGCTGGAGACTGTTTACTTTTTCTATTACACCGCTCTCAAGGCTGTTGACCTTAGAGCTGACAGCCTGCTGGAGATTGCTTACCTTTTCGTTCACGCCGTTTTCAAGGCCGCTGACTTTCGCAGTGACAGCCTGCTGCAATCCTGTAACCTTTGCATTTACGCCGTCCTCAAGCCCCGAAACTTTCTGATCGACAGAGCTTTCGATTCCGCTGACCTTTGCGGCAACATTGTCCTCAATTCCACCAACCCGCGACTCAACCATATCGTTAAGATTTTCAACGCGGTCGGAAACATTTTTCTCAAGCTCGCTGACCTTTGAATCAACCGTGCTCTCAAGGAGATAAACTTTTTCGTTCACGCCGGACTCAAAACCGTTGACCTTTTCCTCAACCATATCTTTAAGCGACTGAACTTTCTCATCGATTCCGCCGACAATTTCCTGAACCTTCGAATCGACATCAACATCAAGATTATTTACTTTTTCGATCACAAGATTCTTGATTTCATTTACCTTGCTGTCAACAACGCCATCGATTCCCGTGACTTTTGAGTCAACCAGATTCTGAAGATTTGTGACCTTGTCCTCGACCATCTGCTGAAGGCCGTCAACCTTCTGGGTCATCTCGCCCTGAATTCCGCTGACACGACCATTTATGTCACGCTGAAGATCCGTAACCCGGCCCTCTACAGAGAGATTCAGATCCGTGACCTTTTTGTCAACTTCGTTCTGGAGGCTTGTGATCTTTGTAACGACGTCCTGCTGAATGTCGCTGACCTTGTCCTCAACACTGTTCGTAAGACCTGAGAATTTCTGAATGACGCCGCTCTGAAGGGCATTGAATTTTCCTTCCATCTCGCCCGTGAGATTTCCGATCTGAGACTCGATCGTGCTTGAAAGAGAAGTGACTTTTCCGTCCGCTTCCGAAGAGAACGAGGATATCTTGTCCTGAACAGCAGAAATTTTTGAATTTATATCACCATGCATTCCGTTGATTTTAGCCTCAACGTCCGTTTTGAACGCAGAAAGATGATTTTCTGAGATTTCCTGAAATTTCGAATATGCGACGGACTCTTTTGTGTCCACATCCTTGATCGTCTTCTCGTAAAGTTTTGCGTAGCGTTCCTGAATGCCCTGAATCTGCTTTCCCAAAGACTCCCGCAAAGACTCCAGCGTTTTGCCATTTCCGTTGACCTCTGCGGCAAGCTCTTTTGCAGTTTCCTTTGCCGTGCTGAGAGCTTCGGAAAGCATTTTCTTAAGCTCAGAATTTCCCGCATTGAATTCCTGATGAAGAGCGGCTGCTTTCTCCTTGACTGATTTTTCGAGCGCACCGACCTGAAGATTAACTTTTTCAGTAATTTCTGCACCACTCTGCTCAACAGAATTTTTGATTTCCGTAATATTTGAGTCAACATTTCCGCGGATATCAGCGATGTTAGACTCCACGCTTCCACGGATTTCTGAAATATTGCCGTCAACTGTTCCGCGAAGATTTTCGATATTCTTAAGGAAAGTCTGCTGAAAGTCATTTACGTTTGCTGAAAGTCCGTCCCTGATTTCCGTTATGCTCTGGGTCACGTTCTGCTGCAATGCCGCAACGGAATCATTCGCAGAAGAAGAAACCTTTTCCACGTTCTGAACAAAATTTTTCTCGATCTCAGAAAGCTTTACGACGCTTTCCTTCTGCGCCTGATCAAGACGGCTGTCCAAGTGATCCGCAAGCTGTTTTGTCTGCTCGTCAATGACTTTAAGGACGCTGTTTTTGCGATTGTCGGCCTGCTCCGTCAGCTGGCGGAACGATTCATCTTCCAGATTTCTTGCGCGTTCAGCAGCCTGCGCATAAGCAGCCTTTATGTCGTTTTCGATTCTGCTCATTGCCTCATCAGTTTTCTGAGCTGCCGATGCGGACATATCCTCAAGCGACTGCGCGCGCTCTTTGTACTGATTGAGAAGCTCAGTACCAATAAGCTTGAGGCTCTCGTTGTTGCGCTTTGCAAATTCGTTGTTGATTTGAGGAATATGATTTTCGATTTTCTGAACGGCCTTTTCCTGAGTATCAAGCCGTGCGTTGAGTTTGTCGATGATTGCAGATTCTTTTTTGAGCTGGAAAAGGTTCTGCTCAACTTTTTCTGTCATTTCCATCAGCTCGTTGAGGACTTTTCCGTAAGCGTCGATTTTTTCGGCTATTGAATCCACTGTCTCAAACTGTTTGTCAAATTCTGTGCTCGCATTGTCGAATTCTTCAATCTGCTTTTCGAGTCGTTTTACGGCAGCAACAGCCTGAGCCTGCCTTGTCTCAAGGTTTGCCGATATGGAGTCCAGCTTCTGCTCCTGGCCTTTGAAAAATTCATTAAAATCTTCAATGCGTTTGTCAGCAAAACGCTTTACTTTTTCCATGGAATTGTTGTCGCGGTCAATTTTTCTGACCACGATAACAACCGCAGACGAAACAATAATTGATATTAAAATAGAGACAGCAAGCACTTTTATTCCCCACCCAAGACTTTTTTTATTTTATCATCATGTCCGTAAACTTTCGATAGCTCGAAAACACGATATCAGCTTCTCTCACACTTTTTTTCAAGATTTTTTTCAGAGGCGACGCAATTATCGCGCTCTTCATTCCGGCAAGTTTTGCCCCCCTCACATCAAAATGAACGCTGTTTCCGACGTAAAGTATTTCCTCAGGCTTTACATCAAGCGCAATTGCCATGATGCCGAACGGATATTTTGAAGGCTTCAGCGCACCGATTTCTTCTGAACCGAGCACGGCATCACAATACGGAAGAACCCCCCAGACATTTCCCTTCTGTTCCGGAGGAAAATCTGACAGCAGGGCGATTTTATATCCGGCTTCCTTGAGAGCTTTGAATGTCTCAAAGACATATTTAAAAGAATGTATTCGCTCAAAAAATGGCTTGAGACCGTCGTAAACGATTTGCTTTATCAGAGCCTTCGCATCGGCGATTCCGCAACCGAGCTCCTCCGCAAGAAGACGAGCCTGATATTCATAAAAATCAGGAAGAGGCGCCGTATGATGAAGGATCTTGCGGACACGGCTAAAATGCAGGTAAAAACGCATATGCTTAATCACGTACGGAATAAGCCGCCAATAGAGACTAAATGATGGATATAGAGTTCCGTCGATATCGAAAGCGACGGCTTTTATATTCTGCAACATAACAAGTAATTATATATGAAGAATAAAAATCGGTCTATGAAAATATGAAATGTCCTTATTTTTACATGAGGTTGTACGAAAATATCGCGCGTGATTTTTAGTTTTTGGAGATTATATGACGCTATTTCTGAATTGTGTAGGCAAAACTTGCTGTGACAGTTCCGCTTCCAGACGTAAAACGCCACTGAGAGATTTGCGCGACGACTTCGCTTCTGACCCGCGACGGCAAAGTCGAAGGGATATTGATTCCACCGGCGAGGACGGAACCATCCGCGCTGACCAAAAAAGTGATCTCAACGCTTCTCGTAGCATCCACCTGTGCGGCGGCCTCTTTCGACAGAACGATCACCGGAGACTTCGGATTGAGGATCGCGCGGGAGCTACCATCGGACATCTGGAACAAGAATTTTCCGTCCGAAGATGTTCCGCCATGCACGTTCACCGTTGACTTTACGCCGTTGCTGTTGTTCGAAACTACGGCGCTTCCGATCTGACCGAGCGCAGCCGATGTCGTGCCAGAGGCAGTTCCGTTTTTTGAGTTCGAGTTTGAGCTTCCAGACACGCCCTGAGTCCCGGAGACAGAAGCTGCGGATCCGGACGAGCCAGAAAGAGAACTTTCCGCGCTCGGTGCGACGGCAGTTCGGCTCGCAGACGAAGAAGATTTCTGGGTTTGCGCCGGAGAATCAGCGAACAGCGCGTCAAAATCGGCGGCACTCACCGTCTTTTTTGAGGAAGAGCTTGTGTTTTTCTGGAAAGCCGCCATAGGATCAGCCTGAAGGACAGGCTCATTAGCCGGCTTAGCAGCAGCTTTTCCAGCTGGTTCATTAGCCGAAGCCCTGTCCGAGGCGTTAGCTGGCTTCGGGACCGGCGCAGGGGCTGGAGCCGAGGCGGAGGTGGCGGAATCGGCAGCTCTGGTCCTGCTGGAAGAAGTCGCTTTTGAAGCAGCCGCAGGAGCATCGCTTGGCTTTGCGTTCGCCGGGGCAGCCGAACTTGCGGATGCGCTCGCCGGAGAAGTTTTTGCCGGAGAAACACTCTCTGCGATTGCAGCAGATTTTGTCTCGGACGAAGAAGCTTCGGTCAAGCTTGCATCACGCGAAACATGGGCAGGAGCTGAATCAAGGCGAATCTGAACCGTCTTGAATTTCTTCGGCTTCATAAAAAGCGCGTACAGGGAGAAAAACAGCAGAATAAACGTCCAGATTGCCAGAGTTCCCAAGAATCCGCATGTGGAACTTTTTCGCTCGAATTCTCTCATCGTTCAGTCGTCCTGAGATTTACAGAAACAAAATCTTCTTTGCGAAGCTCGTCAAAAATTTTTACGATTGTTCCATTTGTGACATTTTCGTCGGCCTCAACCGTAACCGGATATTCATCCTTTGCTTTTCCGCCGGTATCAAAATTCGAAAGGAGATTTCCGATTGAAGAAATCGAAGTCTCCTCATCATTGAACCATATCTTTCCATCGCTCTGAACCGTAATGGTTATTCCTGCGACGCCCTCCCCTTGCGCAGTCGTGCTGTGAGGAAGATTAACGTTTATCGCCGGAAGAATCGCAAAAGTGGTGGAGACCAGAAAGAAAAGAATCAGCTGAAAAACGACATCTATCATCGGCGTGAGATCCACGTTCACGCCACGCTTTTTTCTTCGAGAAACTTTCATCAGCCAAGCCTTCCGATTATTTTCAAAATCAGATTTGTTGAAGAAGATTCCATTGCGGAAATCAGCTTGTCAGACTTCCGAACCAGATAGTTGTTGAATATCAGAGACGGAATGGCAACAAAGAGACCTGCGGCCGTAGTAACAAGAGCTTCCGAGATCGCACCTGCCAGAAGAGCCGGATCGCCCATCGTTCCGCCGGCACCGAGCACACCGAAAGCCTTGATGTTGCCGGTTACAGTTCCAAACAGACCGAGCAAGGTAGAAATGTTTGCGATTGTTCCCAAAAGAGTCAGCCAATGCTCAAACTGAGGAACAACGCTGTCCATCTCGCACTGAACCAGCTCCCTCATATCATTTTCCGAGAGATTGCGGCATTCGATGGCTTTTTTTGCAACCTGAGCAAACGGAGTTCCCGCAGAAACGCAGAATGCCATAGCTGCAGAAAAATCTTTTTTCGCCATAGCTGCTTCAAGATTTTTTCTAAACTTAGCATCCCTTTTTTCCACAGAGCTAAAATAAACACATCTTTCGATAATCACGTAAGTTGCAAAAAGACCGCAAATTACGATCGGAATAATCAGAACTCCACCGGATTTCAAAAAATCAATCATCAAAAACACCTCTATTTAAATTTGAAATTTTACCAGCACTTTCGCACAGCCGGCCTTTTCTATGTAGTCAGAATCAGCATATTTTCTGGTCGTCCGCCTGACTAATTTTATAGCATCGTCGACTTCCAGGGCAACGCTGACAGCCGGAATAATCTCATATTCTGCCCATGCGCCCAGGTCCGGACATTTATCGCTTCCAGCCCCGAATGCGACCTTCGCGGATGTTCCCGCGCTCCATTTCTGGCTTTCTGGATACACGGCAGCCTGGGCGTATATGCAATGGCGGTCCTCAAGAACAGGAACATCCTTCCAATGCGATTTCCAGCCCGCATTGAGCTTTACGATCGAAAATTCCGCGGAAATTTCTGCTTCGCTCGAAACATCGGTTCTGCTCGAGGTCAAATTATCAGACTCATAATTTCCGATTGCATACTGACCGCTCGCCCGACGATTCTTTTTGTCATAATCGACGTCCCATACTCCGTTTCCGAAAGCGGTTTTTCTAAATTCTCCGCCGCCGCTCAGAATCAGGACAGGAGCAACGGGAATAGAAATTCTTCCCTGGGCAAACCAATCTGTCGTCTCAAGCGGAATGCAGGTCGCGTAAGCAAAAGTATATTTTCGCTCAAGCTCGCTGATTTTTTCCTGATATGAGTCGAGACCGCCCTTCGCGATAATTTTCAGATCGCCAAAATCAAAAAATGATGTTCTGACTTCCGTTCCCGCCGTAAACGCAGGGATGACATCGCGTTTTCCTGTCGCGCTACCGATTATCGCAGAACCGTCGGCAAAAACTTTCAGGAAGCTGTTATGCCATGATCCGGCAAGAGTAAACTGCCCGCGATGACTGTGGTGCCTGTGCCATGAGCCATCGATTTTTCTAAGCTGTTTTGCAGTCTCAAGGCTTCCCTGAAATCCGTATTTTCCAGTCAAACTAAAATCAAGCCCAAAAGCACCGCCCCAACCGACGCTCAAAAAAGGATCGGCCGTAACTGTCGAAACCGCCGCCTCAGAATCAGTGTAGCGCAAGCCGCCCGAAAAACGCTGCCCGTAACGCCTGTACCATTCGCCGTCAGAGCCGTAGGCGATATAAAAACCTTTCGGAAGATTCCAATGCGCGCTGTACGATGCCGACACATCATGCTTTACGACATCGGTATAAGAATTTGATTTTGACTGCAATCCGTCATCATCGGTAACATAGCTGGAAGAAAAACTGTGCTCGCAGATGTCGCCATAGTAATTTCCGCTTGCCCCCACTCCTGTCTCGCGCGCAAAAAATCCCTTCTCCGCTTTTTTCCCGGAAAAGCCTTCCTCGCCCTCGTGAAAGAAATTCAATCTGAACGGAAAACGACCCGAAGTCCGGTAGACAGAGACATCAGCATCGAAGCAAAGCGGGTAGCCGCCGCCAATCTCTCCATCGGCAAACACAAGCTGCTCCTTCGGATTCTGATCAACCGCATTTTTTGCAGGGGCCTCAGATTTCTCAACTTCTGTAAGACGAGGCAGACTGACTTTCGGAGAATCCGATTCGGGCATTATCGCGCGATAATCCGGAACGGAATCATTTCCGGCCGTAAAAGTATCTCCAGAAATAATAGTCGTCACGTCAGGAAGCTCAATGTTTTCCTCGGATTTTTCTTCCCTGGTTTGAGCAAAAATCGCGCTCGAAAAAACTGATATTAATAGAACAAAAAATGCAGATTTCAAATTAATCTTCATATCTCAAAATCTCCTATACTCGCAGCTTACTGAACAAGTTTTTTTGCTTCTTTCGTATAACTGCTTTTTGGGTAGAGTTTTTTCATCTCGTTGTATGCGGCCTTTGAGTCTCCGTAGAGACCTGCCGCGTCAAACGCCTCAACAGCACCGTAAAGCGCTCTCTCAGCAGAACCGTTGTCGCCGCTCTGCCGAGCAAAAAGAGCCGCTTTCAAATACATGTCGGCAGCCTTTTTGTTCTCTCCGCTGTTTCTAAACTTCGCCGCGAGATTTATTGCGCTCTGAGCATCGGTTACGTCAGCTTCGGAAAGCTCCGGCTTTTTCCCGCTCATCTTCAGGGCGATTTCCTCCGATTTTTCCCCAATTCCATCGCTGACAGCCTGTTCGCCGTACTCTTCAAGCATTTTCTGAGCCATCTCGTAAGCATTTTTCAGCTCACCGTTCGATTCGTACAAATCGATCAGATTTTTCTGGGCCGCATAACGATATGAGGTAGAAAAATCTGACTCTGCGAGCTGGAGATAGCGAAGGACAGCACGGTCGCGATCCCCGATGCGGGCCAGACAATCAGCAGAAAAATAGACTGCCGCGTAAAAATATTTTCCCTCAGGCCATCTTTTCCCATAATTCTCAAAAATCACGCGGGCACCGGCAAAGTCTTTTGTCATGTACTTAAGCTCGCCACGCCTGTAAAAAGCATCCTCCGCAAAGACCGATGCATTTTTTCCTGAAGAGGAAGCGACGTCCTCAAAGTAAGAATCTGCCGATTTAAAATCTTTTTTTTGTACAAAAATCTCCGCGGAGCGGAACTTGCATTCATATCCGAAAGAATCTTTCTTTGCGACATACGGAGAAAGCAATCTCAAAGCCTCGTCGAATTTCTGCGAATCAGAATAAATTCCTGCGCACAATATTACAGCCGCGTGTTTTTCGTCCTCGCTCCGAGCAGCCGCCACAGCAGAAAGCGCGCGTGAAGCAGCCACATCATATTTCTTTGAAAAAGAAGCGCAGCGCGCGCTGGTAATCAGGGCAGGGAACAAAAGGTGATTATCAGGATTTTCGAGCGTGAATTTGTCGAGAGATTCCCGGGCACGCAGATATTCTTCCAGCTGATACTGGCAATACCCGAGATAAAAAAGCGCGTAAGCGGAGTGCTCTGAGTTCAGAGTTTTTGAGAAAACAACCTTATCAAAGAGGATTTCCGCCTCCATCCAGCGTTTTTGATTGAAAGAAGCCAGCGCCGAAAGATACAAAGCCTCGTCTCCGTCCGCAAGGGAAGCGAGAGCCTTTGACGAATCATACATCGCGGATTTGAGCAAGGTTCGCGAGTAATCAAGATATCCGTCGTTGTTCAGCTTTCCACCCTTTTTGAGCGAAGCAAATACGGCTTCTGATTTAGAGTATTTTCCGTCCTCCGCGAGGGCTTTTGCGTACAAAGTCATGAGCTGCGAGTCAGACTCAACTGAAAGCTTTCTTTTTGGGGCAAGATTTTTCTCATACTGCTCGATCAGCGCGTAAGATTCCGCATAACGTCCGTCCGAATAAAGAGCCAGAGCAGACCAATACCACGCCTCTTTCAAAACATCCGCGTTTTTTGAATCCAGAGCGGATTTTGCCCAAGACAGGCACGAATTCCAGTCCTTTTTATAAGCATAAAATCTTGCGAGCAAAACCGAAATGTACTGACTGATTTCCGATCCGTCTTCAGCACCAGAAATCTTGAATCCGTCCGAAAGGATTTTGATAGCTTCATCGCAGCAGTCTTTTCCGCCGGATGCCATTACAATCTGAGAGCGGTACACGCTGGCAAGACAAAGCTCATAATCCGAAGCGGATTTTTCAGCCTCGTCAAAATAAGAAGAAGACTTTTTAAGATCGCCTGCATTAAAGGCATCTATCGCAAGCCGCGTCCAGAATTCCGCGAGCAGCTTTGGAAACTGGGCGAGCCGCCCCTGAGCGCGCGCGATGACATCCCCAGGTTCGCCGCCGACCTCTTTTTTATGCTCGGAAGAGACGGCATACGCTTTCTTCATCGCTTCGGCGGCAATGAAAGGCGGCGCATTCTCTATAACGTCACAATAAATCTTGTAGGCCAGCGCATAATTCTTAAGCTCTCGCTGAGCATCTCCGCGCAAGAGCAGCAAAGAATACAAAGCATTGCCAGAAATGGAATTGTCACCGGAAGAAAAAAGACTCTCGAACTGCCTCACAAGGGAATCAGTTTTCTCAAAAAGCAGGCAGTCATTGTAGCACACGGCAAGATTTACGGCGCATTCCTCAAAATCTGGCTGGGAAAATTTTTCTCCGTTGGAAACGACATATTCGAGCAGGGGGATAGCTTTCTCCTCGTTGTTTTCCTCACTTCTCAGATTTATGTAAGTTCTGGCGCCCCATAAAATCGCGTCGGAATAGTAATCTTTTTTTCCGTCCTGCCTCTTCACGCCGGAGAACAAACGCGCGCTCTCAAAAAAATATTTCTGAGCATCCTCAAAGTTTTTCTGACCAAAATAGCACCGGCCGATCCAAAAGTTCCTGGCAGATTTTAAATATGAGCTTACCGAGTCTTCAGATTTGAGATTATATTTTTTGAGCAGAGAAAGAGCATCGTCAGTCCGTCCCATTCTGAAAAGACTCTCACCCTCGTAAACCGCCGCCTTAACAGCGGTAAAAGAAGAGACGTCGCCCTTCAGGATTTCCTCTGCATAGCGGACGACGCCGGGATAAAAGCCAGCCTTGTAGCTTGACTCAAGCCTGGCAGAGAGCTGGACATCAGACGAGAAACATTCATGCGTCAACAAAAACAGTGGTGCAAGCAAAAAGAAGGTTCGTTTCATACGCATTCAGGAATACTTTCCGTCCAAAAACCGAAGACCTACTGCGGGAAGAACCTGTCCGAAGAAAGCACTCGGGTCAGATGCACATAGCAATCTGGATAACTGCTCACAAACTGATTGAGTGTCATCTCCTCGCCGTTCTCAAAGACCGTGCACGTAAACTGTCCATTCTGATCAAAATACGGCAGAATCACAGCACACTTGTCAAAAACATAATACTCAGGTTTTCCTTTTGATGGCGGCACGCGACGGCGCACAGCGGCAAGATAAAAGAAAGTCGGTTCGGTCACGCCAAGAACATAAAGAACAGGGCGCAGCTTTTTTATGGCATATCCGGTGTTGTTAAGATAACCGGCGGTCAAAGTAATTCCCTTTTCATTAACCTCCGCACTAAATGGTTCTATATTTACATCAACACCTGAATCTTCATAAAGATACGTTTTTCTTGTCTGAACTGAAAGTCTTGCGGCAGCCAGATTGCGAGTCCAGTCAAGAGTAAAAAAAAGCGCTTCCTTCTCATTCAAAATTCCGGAATATCCAAGCGGATTATGCTGAACCGTAGGGAGCAGAAGCGGATTCAAAAAGAGACCGGAACCAGTAATCGGCTCGACGAGGCCGTCAACCACCCATTTCAAGAACCCTGCATCATCCATCGAAAGTCGCTTTCCGTCCTTCTCGCGCTCATCAACCTCGCGAGGCTTTCCGTCGGAAATTCTGACCGGCTTTCCGTTCTCGTCATACGTCGCGTCCCATTCATAAAAGATTTTCGAAAGCTTTTTTCTGATCACACCGACCATCTGAAGCTTCTGGTGATACTGATCAGTGTGGATTTCCGCATATTTCCATGGGAGCGATTTCTGAGTAAGGGAAAGCACCTCCGCGAACGATGTCAGATAGAACCTCTCAAAAGGGATGCCGACAGGAACCGAGCGGGCTGCATAACAGCCGTCAATCACGTAGTCAGCGAGCGTCTTGTTTCCGTCCGGTGAAAACTGAACGTACACATCGCTGTCCGCGACAAAATAATACCTGATCCTGACAGGCTTTTCCGTAACAGAATCGCGCATCAATATCCACGAACCCGCGGCATCAGCCGAATATTCGCTGACAGTATCGCGCTTCATCCCGTTCTGAGTATAAAAATCAACAGACAAAAAAGATTCCGGCGCAACGATGACCGAAAAGATTCCGTCCGTTTCCTCAAGCCTTATCTGAAATTTCTCACCAACAGAATTAGTTCGAATCTCGTTTCTGTTCATCCGAAGCTCGGAAAGCGGCTTATAAAACCAATTCTCCGCAATCTGCTTGCGTATTGCCGATGAATCCGGCACCCCGAACTTGTTGTAGTCAGCAAAAACTGCGGCGGAACACAAAAAAACAGCCGCGCATACAAAAATCTTTCTAAGCAATTTCATCAGTCAGCTCCCGGAAAAATTTCTCCGCTATAATTTTCGGCAACTTTCAGGCACGTTTTTACAGATTTTGAGCGCAAACCACTAACTGGGGGTGTTCCGTGGCTTGCTGACGCGCGGTCGTGCGCTCCGCTTCGACTGGCTGCGCCACCACTCCATACCCCCGCGCGGCATTTTAGGAAACCTCGAAAAAATCGCAAAAAGCGAGTTTTCCGAAGTTCCTTTTATTTAACGCCCACCACATCGCGCATCATCTCGTTCATGTCGTATTCGATTCTAACGTTGCGGAAACCAGCCGATTTGAACAGCTCCGCCGTCTCCTGCGCGTTGTACTCGCCAGTCTCCATTATAAGCACGCCGTTCCGAGACAGATGATCGTAACACTGGGGAACGAGCCTGCGAATCAGCGAAAGCCCGTCGTTCGTGCCGGAAAAATCCCCGCTTTCGGTGACATCGCCGTCGAGGGCAAGAAGAGGCTCGCTCCGTCCGTCCGTCAAAAGCTCCAGGGACTCTTCATGCGGAACATACGGCGGATTCGTGACAATTAAATCAAAGATATGCGGAATGTTCTCAAAAAGATTTGAGTGCACGAAATGAACGACATCCATGTCGTGACAATTAATCAGCTTTTCGCCGCCTCCATGCGGCGCACTTTCTTTGGATAACAGCCGGCTCGCATTCATCCGCGCGACATCGAGCGCTTTTTCGCTTATGTCAACGAGAGAGAGTGAAAGAGATTTTTTTTCGAGCGTTTTTGCAACCGAAATCCCGACACAACCGCTTCCAGTGCACATGTCGCACACTGTCGGAATTGCATACGGATTTGCGCGGAATTTATCTTCGAGCGCATCAAGTGCAAGCTCCACCAAAAGCTCCGTGTCAGGCTTTGGAATGAGGACATCCGGCGTGACATAAAAATTATAGCCAAAAAATTCTTTGTGCCCCGTAATGTAGGCAATCGGAAAACCAGTTTTTCGCCTTTCTATCGCGGCAAGAAAACAAGATTCCTGCTCCGATGTCAGTTCGTAATCCCGATTTAAAAGCAGATGCGTCTTGTCCAACCCGGTGATGTGCTGCAGCAAAACAGAAACATCAAGTTCCGGCGTTGGAGAAGAAGGAAGATTTGATTTTCCGTAAAGTTTAGCTTCTTGGATGGTCATAATTTCTGTTTATTTTGCACAAGTGTTAAAAAAAATCAACACACTGCTGTTTTTGGAATTCAAGAATCTGAATCCATCCGATTCAAATTCCATTTCACTGCTATAAATGCCCATCGGCGAATGCGTAAAAGAAAACAAACGTTACCATATGACAAAGTTGTTCATGGTAGCAGCCGGTGTTAACATACACAAATAAGAATATTTATTAAGTCTTTAAAGCATATATAATTTTCCTTCCTATATTATCAAAAAAAATAAAAGTATTGAAAAAAACAAAATATTTACCTCTTTGGGTTGCTGTAAAAGAAAAAATTCCTTTGAAAGGGGCATTAACTCTAAAGTTTTTATTTTTCTGTTGTTTTTCATAATTTTACTTTTCTCAACAAAATGCGTATCGTATGTCTATAATCCTTGTGCCTGTCTGATTAAATCTTTAAGTTCGTCCGACTCGTCATATTGCAGAGCTATTTCAAAATCCGCAAGGGCAAGTTTATTTTTATTCTTTGCGAGATATGCAATTCCGCGGTTTTTATAAGCAAGACATTTTTCTAATGCTGTTTCAGCATATTTTATTGCCATATTTGAGTCTTCCAAAGCTTTTTTTATATTGTTAAGTTCTTTATAAGTTTCGCTTCGTGACGAATAGGCAAAACTTGACCTAGGATTTAGTTTTATCGCTTTATTAAAATCATCAAGGGCTTTTTTATATTGCCCCATAAGCAAGTATGTTCCACCACGTGTATAATAAGCATCTGAAGCGTTTGGAGATGTGTTAATAAATTCATTACACCATTTAAGGGATTTTTCAAAATCATGTGTTCGGGCATACACTGACGCCAAAATTTTTATTCCCCAGACAGCTTTGCCACCATTATTGAAATATGTCTCACAATCTGCCACAGCCTTGTCATTTTCAAGTGCTAAATAATAAATGGCAGCACGATTTAAATAAGCTTCATTCTTTCCGTTTTGATTAAGTTGAATTGATTCGTTGAAATCAGAGAGAGCATCATTAAAATATCCGAGGTTGTAATATGCCTTCCCTCGTGAGTTATATTCAACAGCGGATTTTTTTACAAACAATGAAATGGAATAGTTTTTTACAGCCTTTTTATACAATTTCAATTCTGAATAGGCATCGCCTTTTATACTAAGGATCTGCTGATTGAATGGAAAATAATATAAAACCTTGTCACATTCTTTGATTGCTAACTCCGGATTAGTTTTGCTGAGGCACATGAGACGGATAGAAATGCCAATATAATCCTTCGGATTTTTTTTCAGAAAATCTTCGACTGACTGCAAAGCTTTTTCATAGTCGCCATCGGTATAAAATTTTATTGTTGGCATAAAGTTTTTTTTCATCTCAGAACTGAAATCGATATTTTGTTTTACTAGTTTTTTCAACTCCTGTACATAAACCGAATCAGGTGTTTTTTCGAATTGATTGAAGCATTCCTTAGCTTTTTCATAATAATCAGTTTCTAACAGGATTTTCTCCGTCTCATCAAGTATGAGTTTATCTTCATCAGAAAGCGGAATAGTATCAAATGTCCATTCAATAGAAAAGGCATAGGAAGTTAAAAATATCAGCATCAAAAATGTATATCCGAAACGTTTCATAAACAGTCTCCTTTTTTTATGGTTTAAGTTTGATTTCAATAATAATATCTGATGGAACACTAATATCAGACGAATCATTTCTTAAATCACATGGGGTAAGTAAAAGTTCGTCAGAGTTATTATAATTTGCGACTTTTGATAGAGTTCCTTCTGGTGTTGTTATTATAATTGATGCGTTTTTTGATATTGGTAGACCTATTCCATTTTCATCCGTTCCACCAGAGGCTTCGAAGTCACTCTTTATATCTGTAATAAAATCTATAACTGCGGAAAACATATCAGAAAACAAGTCTTCTACATTACTCCAAAAACTGCCATTTTCATTCTTTGATAATTCTGAGGATTCTTTTCCGTTAGTAGTATTCTCATTTTCATTTAATACGTCATTTGTCTCACATTCTTCATAATCGGTATCACTAGATGAAATACGGCTATCGTTTATCGCTTCTTCAGTTGAGGCACAGTCTGTCTCATCATTCTGTAAAACCGTTTGCAATAAACTACCTCTAATTATAAAGATATAACGCTAAATAGGTTATTGCAAGAAAATTCTATAATTATCTATGGGGAAATTTTTCGTTAGAAAGTTTGCTGATTTTAACAGGAATTTTTATCAGGGGCGTTACGGGGGCGCGGTTCAGGCACAGTCTTCACCGAGACTCGACTAAAAACTTGCCTCGCAAGTTTTTTCGCCTACGGCGACCGTCTCCCTACCCCGTAGAGGGGGTAGCGGAAAAGGCGAAGCCTTTGTAGCGAGGGGGAGGCTTCCCCCTTTGCTAACTGCTAGCTGTCCAGTGCCTTAAACTCTTCTTCCTTGGCGTAGACGTTGAGCGCGTCAAGCATTTCGTCCATGTTTCCCATCATAAAGCCCGGCAAATTGTGGAGCGAAAGGTTGATGCGGTGGTCAGTTACGCGGTCCTGAGGATAGTTGTAGGTGCGGATTTTTTCTGAGCGGTCGCCGTTTCCGACCATGCTCTTTCGGGCAGAAGAACGCTCTGCGTCAAGCTTTGACTGCTCATAGTCAAACAATCGGGCGCGCAAAACTTCCCATGCCTTTTCCTTATTTTTAATCTGAGACTTCTGATCCTGCTGGATTACGACAATTCCCGTTGGAATATGTGTGAGTCGAACGGCAGAATCCGTTGTGTTTACACACTGACCGCCTGGTCCTCCAGCGCGCATTACATCAACACGAACGTCGCCAGGATTGATTTTAACGTCAGCTTCCTCGGCCTCAGGCAAAACAGCAACCGTAACTGTAGAAGTCTGCAATCTTCCCTGAGATTCTGTTGCAGGAACACGCTGAACGCGGTGAACGCCGGATTCCCAGCGCAAAGTTCCGTAAACGAATTTCCCGGTAATCTGAGTAACAATTTTGTTGAATCCGCCGACCTCAGTTTCCTGAGCCTCGACGTTCTCGTATTTCCAGCCCTTGCGCTCACAGAGGTGAATGTACATTTCCCACATGTCGCGCACGAAAAGAGAAGCCTCGTCGCCGCCCGCAGCCGAACGGATTTCAAGAATGATGTTTTTTTCGTCGAGCGGATCAGGCGGAATGAGCTTGAGTTTAATCTGCTCTTCGAGCTGAGGAACCTTTTCTTCGAGTTCTTTGAGCTCCTCTCGAGCCATTTCCTTCATTTCGGCATCATCCTCAGCCGTAATCATCATTTTTGCGTCTTCAATGCCCTGCAAACATTTTCGGTACTCGTTACCGACCTCAAGAACCGCCGTCAAATGACCGTGTTCACGCATCACATCTTTGTATTTTTTCTGGTCTTTTACCAAATCCGGGTCCTGAACCATCTCGTTGACTTCAACAAAACGAGCATCCAATTCTGTAAGTTTCTTCAATAAATCCATAGCAAAAGATTCTACCAAATTGTAGCGATTGTGAAAATATGCGTAAAAAAGGAAACCTGGGACATCCGCGCACTGGCGAGTTTTTATTAAAAAAGTTTAGTTGTTGTTGCAATAGCTATCCACATCATTCCGCTCAACATGCACTGGAAAATCCATTTATAATCTTCTGTCAGAACTCTTTATATTCTTCCTCATTTTTTTCTTGTATAATTCCATAGTTCTCAAGCGCATCATAATCAAATCTTGCATAATCTTTTTTATTTCTAAATAATTCGAACAATTCATGATTCTGTGAGTATAAATACAAAGCGTAGTTTATATTTTTTAATGTTACTTCCGATTTCTCACAATCCATACCGTACGGTGCAGAATCAAATATATGAAAAGTTTCATTTTCATCAATAAATATGGTTAAACTCTGATTTCCCGGCATTCGTATATAGTCATCAGCTGGAAATGTCAATTTATAATACTTGCAGGGAATTATATAAGTTCCGTTCAGAGTGTCCCAAACCGTAAAGTCCATGCTGTTGAATTTAACAAAATAACGGTTCTCTATCAGAAAAAATGAAATATAAAACCCTATTATAAAAATTACTGCGAAAAATTTAAAAAAACAATGACTTAGGTACATTACCAAAGCGAGAAAAAATTTAAAAATCGTACTAAAAAAATCACAGAGTGTATAAAACAGGCGTTTAATATTTAACAGCATATCAAACTCACATTCCAATAAAAGGCGACCAGAAGCCGACTCTGTTTTTTTCCACCCCGATAAGACGTAAACTTCCAGTGCGATATTACAACACGGCAAGTCGACACAATCCCCCCGCAAAAAAAACATCCACAGACCAGCACCGATTTTTACAGATTTTATTTAATCCGTGTCCATCCGCGCAAACCTGTGGATTTATTTTACTACAAAGAGGCAGAAATATTCAATTTGTCAGAAAATTAAACCTTAAACTGGTCAATCTGAGAACTGATTTCAGAAATTGAATCATTCATCCTGGCGGCCATTCCGTTTAAGGCGGCTCCGGTTTCGTTGATCTTTTTTGCACCAATGCTCATCTCTTCCATACCGGTCGTCATGGTCATCGCCGCGTTCTGCAAAAGCTGAACTTCGTTGCGAATCATTTTGTTTCCTTCTTCCATCTCAAGGGATGCGTTTCGAACTTCTACAGTGCTGTCGTTCATATTGTGAAGGGCTTCGGTTATCTGCTTTGAACCTTCGTTCTGCTCTTCCATAGCGGCCTTAATCTGTATGACGAGCGCATCTGTTTCTTCAAGTTTTCTAAACACGGCCTCAAATGCAAGGCTAGATTCATTTGAAGCGGAAACCACTTCGGTAATTGAATCACGAATATTATTAAGCTGATCTCCAATCGTCTTTGACTGAACTGTTGAAGTTTCAGAGAGTTTTCGGATTTCGTCCGCAACAACAGCAAATCCTTTTCCGGCTTCGCCCGCATGAGCCGCCTCAATCGCCGCGTTCATGGCAAGCAAGTTTGTCTGACTTGCAATCGCAGAAATCGCAACGTTCGCCTCCTGAAGCATCTGCGACTGACTCTCAATTTTGGTGATACGTTCGTTTACAGCCCTTTGCTTTTCAATTCCAGTATGAGAATCTGCACGCAAATCATTAAAAGACTGCGCCATTTTATCAACAGAATTATTTACGGAAGAAATATTTCCAATCATTTCCTCAACAGCGGCACTCGCCTGAGTAACACCGGCTGACTGGCCTTCTATCATTTTTTCAAGGGATTCGATGTTTGATGCGATTTCATTTACAGCACCCGCCGTTTGAGATACAGATTGATTTTGAGTTTCAATCTGCCTTTTCATGGAATCTATGTTTGCAATGATTTGCGTAATCGAACTTGCGGTATCATCGACACTCGCATTCATATCAGAACCGACAATACCAAGATTTTCGTTTGACTGCTTTACGTTTGAAATTATATCCTGCAATTTTTCTGCAAATCTATTGAATCCTTTTACAACGTTTCCGATTTCGTCATTGGAAGTAACGACGATACGCTTTGTTAAATCTGCATTTCCGCTGGCGATTTCCGTTATTGAATTATCAACAGCTTTAAGCGGCTTTAAGTTTACTCCTATTATAATGATGCTTATTATGCTGGCAAATATCAAAACCGCAATCACAACAAAGGTCATCGAGAACGTCATGCGCTTTATGACACCAAAAAATTCGTCATACGGTGCCATGCAAAATACAGCCCACTCGCTGTCTTCACTAACAGGACAATACGAAGCGACCATTTTCTTTTTGCGGTGCGGCTCATAAAAACTCTTGTAGGCCGTCTTGCCGCTCATGGTTTCAACTATCGCTTCATTCATTGCACCTGTGGTTACATCTTTTAGAACCTGCCCCTCTTCCACATATTTTACATTTGAATCAGCAACAGTTTTTCCGTTTTTCATGTTGATTATAAAAGGATGACTGTCTTTTCCGATAGTAATGTCCTGACACAAGGCAGAAAGGGTATCTCCATAAAAAACCGCCGCTACAACGCCTGATATTTTGTTGGAATACAAATCGTAAACAGGAACGGAGTAAAAAATCATGAGTTTTCCGACTATAGGGCTGAAATTAGGGTCTGAAACGAAGTGTTCTCCTGCAAAAGCCCTGATGAAATATTCTCGCTTTGAACAGTCTGCAAGCGCTCCATCACCTGTAATTGACATTCCGTTTTTGTCGTAAAATGTGATGTTCTCATACTTTGAATCGATCGTCTTTGCACCAACAATGATCGAAACTTTTTCTTCCATAGATATTGAAGGATTTCGAATAACGGACATGCTCGCAAGCGCATCGAGCATACGGAATTCCCTCTCGTTTGCATCACGAACTTGAACGGCAACTTTTTCAGATATACCGGTAATAGTCTGCTCTACAGAATCTTCCAAAGCATTCGTTGACATGGAATAAGCAAGAAAACCAAGAATTCCGTTGGAAACAATGATAAGCCCAAGCAAAAGCCCCAGGAGCTTCGCTTTTAAACTTGTCGATTTCATAAATTTCTCCTCCGATTATTTTTAGTATAAACTGCCGATAGCATTTTTTAAAGAAAAAACGTCAAAAATTAATTTCCTTCAAGAAAATTGCGCACAAGTAATTTTCTTTTTCTTATTGAAAACTTCCTATTAAATAGTTATCATAAAGAACTCTATTAAAAAAAGTGCTGATTTTTAGATTTGTCAAAAAAAAGACATTCGCATCAGCACATGCATATTTTTAAGGAAGTTCCCAATGGAAACAGCAAATACAGTATTTACTCCGGCAGTTACACCTATCAGAATTGGTATCGATGTCGGCTCCACAACAGTTAAAGTCGTTTGTATAGACGAAAACGACAAAATGATTTATGGAGATTATCAGCGTCACCGCGCCGATATCCGCAATACGATCATCACTGTTGTAACACAGGCTTTGAATGAGATCGAAAAATCTGCAAAACTTGGCGATAAGCATACTGTTTCCGTAAAAGTCACCGGTTCAGGCGGATTATCCGTATCTCAGTGGCTCGACATTCCTTTCATTCAGGAAGTAGTCGCGGCAACCACAGCCGTCAAAAAACTCATTCCACAGACAGATGTAGTAATCGAGCTCGGCGGTGAGGATGCAAAAATCACATATTTCACTGGCGGCGTTGAGCAGCGAATGAACGGTACTTGTGCCGGCGGTACGGGTGCATTCATCGACCAGATGGCAGCCCTTCTCGAAACTGACGCACCAGGTCTCAACAAGCTTGCAGCAGGATGCAAGCAGATTTACCCGATCGCAGCACGATGCGGCGTTTTCGCAAAGACAGACGTTCAGCCTCTCATCAATGAGGGCGCGCGACGAGAAGATATCGCCGCTTCTATTTTCCAGGCAGTAGTCAACCAGACAATCTCAGGTCTTGCGTGCGGCAAACCGATCCGCGGTCATGTTGCATTTCTCGGAGGTCCGCTCCACTTCCTCGACCAGCTCCGGGTTCGCTTTATAGAAACCCTCAAGCTCAAAGATGACGAAATCATCGTTCCGGAAGACAGCCAACTTTTCGTAGCTGCCGGTTCTGCTTATTCAGCAGAAAAAGTCTGCAATCCGCTCTCTTCTTCAATGCCAAAAAGCTTCCCTACAATCAAAGATTTCCGCGACTCGCTCAAGAATCTTGAAGGAGCAGAGCTCAACGAAGTACAGCGTCTCGATCCGCTTTTCGTCGATGAAGAAGATCTGGCAAAATTCCGCGCACGTCACGGCGAGGACAAGGCGAAACGCGCTGATCTGAACGCCGAACATGGCGCACTTTTCTTGGGTCTCGATGCAGGCTCAACGACCACAAAAGCAGTCCTCATCAACAAAAAGGGCGAAATTCTGTGGGACTTCTACGATGTAAATGCGGGAAATCCTGTCGATCTGGCAGTCCGCGTTCTCAAAGATTTGTATAAAATCCTGCCAAAAGACTGCTACATCGCGCGCGCTGTTTCTACAGGTTACGGCGAAGCACTTTTCCAGGCAGCTTTGGGCGTTGATGCGGGCGAAGTTGAAACAATCACTCACTACCGAGCCGCAGAATTCTTTGTCCCTGGCGTTGAGTTCCTTCTCGACATCGGCGGTCAGGACATGAAGTGCCTCCGAATGAAGGACGGTGCAATCACTTCTATTCAGCTCAACGAAGCATGTTCAGCAGGATGTGGTTCATTCCTTGCAAACTTCGCAAACTCAATGAACCTCGATATCCGAGAATTCTCAAAACGCGCACTTCTCGCTAAAAAGCCGGTCGATTTGGGTTCACGATGTACAGTCTTCATGAACAGCCGCGTAAAACAGGCTCAGAAAGAAGGTGCCACAATCGATGACATTTCGGCAGGCCTTTCTTATTCAGTAATCAAAAACGCTCTTTTCAAGGTAATCAAACTCCGCCGCGCTTCAGAAATCGGCACAAAGGTTGTCGTTCAGGGCGGCACATTCTACAATGATGCGGTTCTCCGTGCATTTGAAAAAATCGCGGGCGTAAATGTATTCCGACCTGATGTTGCGGGTCTCATGGGCGCATACGGTTCGGCACTCATCGCTTACGACCAGTGGTGCGACCTCACTGCTCCAAAACCGGGGCAGGAAAAGAACTGGACTCCGCCGAAGATCGTTTCAAACATCGCAACTCTTGAGCAGCTCGAATCATTCAAAGTCGATCTGGAACTCACACGATGCGGCGGCTGTCAGAACAACTGTCTTCTCACAATCAACACATTCACTACAAACGGTGCAAAACGCCAGTTCATCACGGGCAACCGATGTGAAAAGGGATTGGAGCGTCATCAGCTCAAAGACGAAAACGCTCAGACAGTTGACGGCTCAAACAAAGAAAACACAGGCGTTGAGTCAACAGGCTTCGAATTGCCGAACCTCTTCGACTGGAAGTACAAACGACTCTTCAACCACTACATTCCGCTCAAGCCGGAAGAAGCTCCTATGGGCTCAGTCGGAATTCCGCGCGTCCTCAACATGTACGAGAATTATCCGCTCTGGTTCACCGTATTCACAAAACTCGGCTTCCAGGTAAAAACTTCTCCACGCTCAAGCCGAATGATTTACGAGCGCGGAATCGATTCTATTCCATCAGAGTCGGTCTGCTACCCTGCAAAAATCTCTCACGGTCACATGGAATCGCTCCTCAAGATGGGATGCAAATTCATATTCTATCCGTGTATTCCTTACGAAAAAGTCGAGGACAAGGGCGCAGGAAACCACTACAACTGTCCTGTCGTAACTTCATATCCAGAAGTCCTCAAGCACAACCTCGACTCAATCAACGAGGCAAAAGACCTTCTCTTCATGAATCCGTTCTTGCCGATTTATGATTTGCCTCGCCTGCGCGAGCGAGTCTACGAAGAGCTTCACAAGCACTTCCCGACTCTGACAAAAGAGCAGGTTTTTGAAGCTGTTGACGAGGGTTGGAAAGAACAGGAACAGTTCAAGATTGACACCCAGCGGGCAGCCGAAGAAGCATTGGAGCAGCTCGTCGTTACGGGCGGTAACGGTATCGTACTTGCAGGCCGACCATATCACCTCGACCCGGAAATCAACCACGGTATCCCGGAAATGATTCACGGTCTCGGTCTTGCAGTATTCACGGAAGATTCAGTTGCGCACTTAGGCTCAATCGAACGTCCGTTGCGAATCATCGACCAGTGGACATACCACAACCGATTGTACCGCGCGGCAAATTTCGTATCCGGCATGCCGAACCTCGAAATCGTTCAGCTCACTTCATTCGGATGCGGTCTCGATGCAGTAACCGCTGATCAGGTTGACGAAATCATGAAGTCAAAGAGCCGCATGTACACGCTCATAAAGATTGACGAAGGAAGCAACCTCGGTGCAGTGCGAATCCGAATCCGCTCGCTCATCGCGGCAGTAAAAGCTCGCCAGCGCAACCGCCGAAAGGTCGAGACAAAGAGCGCGGCATACCAGCGAGTAATCTTCACGGAAGAAATGAAAAAAGAATACACGATTCTCTGTCCGCAGATGTCGCCTATTCACTTCCGCCTGTTGCAGAAAGCATTCCAGTACTCAGGTTTCAACTTTGTCGTGCTTGACTCGGTTGACCCGAAAGCCGTTGATACAGGTCTTAAATTTGTAAACAACGATGCATGCTACCCTTCAATCCTGGTAACAGGCCAGCTCATTGAAGCGCTTGAATCAGGAAAATACGATATAAACAAAACTGCAGTCATCATCTCACAGACTGGCGGTGGCTGTCGTGCCACGAACTACATCGGATTTATCCGCCGTGCTTTGAACGACGCGGGCTGGAGCCATGTTCCGGTCATCTCGCTCAACGCATTGGGCATGGAAAAGAATCCTGGATTCACATTCACTCCGGGAATGGTTCACAAGGCAATGATGGCAGCTTTCATCGGCGACCTTCTCATGCGCGTTCTTTACCGCGTTCGACCATACGAAGCCGAGCCAGGAAGCGCAAACCGCCTGTACGAAAAATGGAACGCAAAAGCCGAAGAAATGCTCAAATCGAACTCAATCTTCAAATATCGCAGGTTGATTCGCGGCATCGTGCGTGACTTTGACCGCCTGCCAATTCTTCCGATCAAAAAACCTCGCGTCGGTGTCGTCGGCGAAATTCTCGTAAAATTCCATCCGACAGCAAACAATGACATGGTAAATGTAATCGAAAAAGAGGGCGCGGAGTGCGTAATGCCGGATCTGATGGACTTCTTGTTCTACACATTCTCGGACGGCGTTTTCCGCTACAAAGAACTCGCATTCCCGAAATCAGAAGCAAAGAACGGAAAGCTGGCAGTCTGGGCACTCGAGCTTTACCGAAGGTACATGAAAAAATGCCTGCGAAAGAGCCGCAGATTCGAAGCTCCTAACTCAATCTGGGATATGATGAAGAGCGTAGAAGGATTGATTCAGACAGGAAACATCTCAGGCGAAGGCTGGTTCCTGACCGCAGAGATGGTCGAGCTTATTCACTCTGGCGCACCGAGCATTGCTTGTGTACAGCCGTTCGCATGTCTCCCGAACCACATCACCGGCAAGGGTATGATAAAAGAGCTGCGACGAAGATTCCCGGGATCAAACATCAGCGCGATCGACTACGACCCGGGTGCTTCAGAAGTAAACCAGCTCAACCGACTCAAGCTTCTTTTGAGCAACGCCCCAATCGGCAAAAACCCGGACGAGCTTCCTAACGGCAAAATCTGGACGAAAAAAGGCGAAGTAGAGCCGATCATCCAGTACGCAAGCGGTGGCGCACAGTTCGTGGACAACGACCCGATTGACGCAAAGAACTCAGTTCCTGCGACTACAGCGGTGTAAGTAAATTTGAAGCAAAATAAAAAACGCCCGGTGATACGAAGTTCTCGTGTTGCCGGGCGTTGTTTTTTGGGAAATCTAGCAATAGAAATCTGTACCTGAAGAGTTTAAGGAACTAGCGTCTTCTTCTGCTTATGCGGAGAAGTGCCAGGAACAGGTTTATAAAATCCAGATAAAGTTCAAGCGCGCCAAGAATGGCAACTTTACTGTAGTCGTCACTGCCATAGGCATTCTCTGCCGTGCGGATGATTTTCTGAGAATCATAGGCGGTAAGGCCTGTAAACACAATGACTGTTGCAATCGAAACAAGAATATTGAACATCGAGAAACTTGCAGCTGTAAAAAAGGACATCACAAACTGAATGAGGTTTGCAATTATTATTCCGACCAAAGCCATAAATAGATATCGACCCCAGCCCATCAGATTTTTTGAAGTTCTAGATCCATACACGCACATAACACCAAACATAACGCTGCATCCAACAAATGCAGATGCAATTGAATCAATCGTATATATCAAAAAGATGTATGAAAGTGTAATTCCGTTCAGCATGGAATAAATCACAAATCCTGCTGTTGCAGCCCCAACAGAAAGGGTTCTTATGTTGTAGTGTCGCTTATTTGTGTTAT
>CAMVSS010000003.1 GCA_947170195.1 uncultured Treponema sp.
CCGATAAAAGAGGTAAAAATCGAATATGTCTGAAAAAGAATTGGAAAAAATCGCTGATAACGCAAAAATTATAGTAAATGGATATGCTTTCTCAATAAGGGAAGACGGATTCATCAGTATTTTAAATCTTGAGCATCCAGACTGTGCGATTGTAATAAGCCATGATTTTGAAATCATCGAAACAAATATGGATGAAATAGAACAAGGTATTGTTATTGAGCTTGCTAAAAGGAACCTTCAATTTTTAGAGGAACATAATGCCTAAATATTTCAGAGATAAAATCGCCGACCATTATTTATACTTCACAGCAAAATGTATCGTCGAGGCAATGCATGTTCATGCAAGCGACAAAAAACTAACCGAAGCTGATTCTGCGAAGTTTTTTGTAAAGGCTGATGGAACGGCAGTCTTGCAAAAACGCGGGGATTTGACTGATTCCCAGATTACTACAATAGAAAAATTCATCAAAGCGAACTATGTCGATATGTACAAAACTTGGAAAGATTTTGGTGGCGGAGAGTTTTACGGAAAGTAATTAGCCGCCTAATTTCTCAATTAAAAAATCCATGCACTTTTTTGCGTCTTGTGGAAGTTTTTCTATTTTATTTACAAAACTCCTGTATTTATGAAAAAGAATCATTTCTTGGGAAAGATTCTCGCCTGAGAATTCAGAATCTTTGCCTGTTGTTAAATATTCTACACTAACGCCAAGTACCTGAGCGATTTTTACGGCATTTCCAACAGTTGGTTCATTTCCGTTTTTAGCAAGATAACCATCGAGAGTACGTTTATTTATTCCTGTTTTTTGCGCAAGTTCCTTAGTCTGCAATTCCTGATGGACAGAGAGAAGCTGCCCTCACATCAGGGCTTACAGAAGCAGAGGCATTCACCAGAATAATCTTGCCGCAAGCCTTTGTAGTTTCGATTCCGAACTTGGGGAACAGCTTGCTTGTGATACTAAAGGAGGGGTCGCTTGCATTTACGATCGGACTTATAGACGTGATGGGCAAGGGAAACCTGATTATCGGACAGAATTATGGGGCGCAGTTCCTACAACGCTTTTGATTACAATCGTGTCGCTGCTGGCAGGTTCATTCCTCGGTTTTCTGATTGCATTGGCACGAATCCGAAAAATACCGTTCTTAAGACAAGTTTGCGCAGTCTATGTTTCTTTCATTCGCGGAACTCCTGTCGTGCTCCAGATTCTTGTCGTGTATTCCCTGCTGCCTTCCGCGCTTAACGCATGGTTTAAGAAAACAGGAATCACGATAGATGTGTTCGCGCTGAATCCGATTATCTATGCGTTTTTCGTTTTTTCATTGAGTACAGCGGCAGGACTTTCCGAAGTCTTTCGTTCTGCGCTTCTTACCATAAGCCGAGGTCAGCTCGAGGCGAGTTTTACGAGCGGACTAACATACTGGCAGGCGTTCAGAAGAATCATAATTCCGCAGGCTCTTGTTGCCGCTCTTCCGAATTTGTGCACGGCAACAGTGAATTTAATCAAAAATACTTCGCTCGCATTTATGATGACGGTAAAAGATATCACTGCGGTTGCAAAAATAGAGGCTTCTTTTGGATACAACTACATTGAATCGTATCTGGATATATTTGTTATTTACATAATTATTTGTTCTGTGGTTCAGGGACTTTTTAAAGTCTGGGAAAAATCGCTGTCCGTATTCCGAACCGGTAAAAAAGATGAAGAACAAAGGGCGGAAGAAAAAGGGGGAAAGAAATATGCTTAAAATATCTGATGTTCGCAAATCATTTGGCAAGAATGAAATCTTAAAAGGTGTTGATTTGACTGTTGAAAAAGGCGATGTCGTTGCAATCCTTGGATCATCAGGTTCTGGCAAGACGACGCTTCTTCGCACGATAGATTTTTTGGAGACAGCTGATTCCGGCGAGCTTGAGTTTGACGATATAAAGACGTCGCTTAGGAATGCGTCGAAAAAAACGATCCTGAACGTAAGGCGGAAGACAGGCTTTGTCTATCAGAATTACAATCTCTTTGCAAATAAAACTGCGCTTGAAAATGTTATGGAAGGTCTTGTCACCGCAAGAAAGATTCCTAAAGACAAAGCTCGTGAAATTGCAGAGGCGGCGCTCGAAAAAGTCGGGCTTCTTGACCGCAAAGATTTTTATCCATCGCAACTTTCCGGAGGCCAGCAGCAGCGCGTTGGGATTGCAAGGGCTGTGGCGCCAAATCCTGATGTAGTTTTGTTTGACGAGCCGACCAGTGCGCTTGACCCGGAGCTTGTTGGCGAAGTTCTGAATGTCATAAAGGAGCTTGCGAAGGAAGGTACTACGATGATTGTCGTCACTCACGAAATGAGCTTTGCGGAGGAAGTCGCCTCGCAGGTTGTTTTTATGGACGGCGGCGTGGTCGTTGAGAAAGGTACGAGCTATGAAATCTTCAACAGACCGAAAGAAGAGCGCACAAAACAGTTCCTTCAGCGCGTCCTGAACCGTGTTGAATACGTGATTTAATAATTTTTTGTCATAATCTTTCTCTCTGTTCGTATTGTCCTTTTATTAAATCAAGATTTATTGTAAGCTAAGAAAACGCTGAACAAAATCCGACATTGGATTTTTCAGTGTAAACAAAAATGAGTAAGTTTCAAAAGTAACAGATTTTGAAACTTACTCTAATATTGTTGATTGTCCGCAAAGCCTTTTTGCAAAGCCAATCGCCGATTTAAAATAATCCCTCAGAAGTGGGGGAAAAAAGGAAAAAATATGAAAAAAATTTTTGTTGCGTTAACTGCGCTTGGTGTTCTTCTTCTTGCTTCTTGCGGAAAGAAAATCGATTCTTCGACTTGGATTGACAACTATGCTGATGCCCAAAAAGTAGCCCAGAAATCTGGAAAAAACATGCTCGTCTATTTCTCGGCTCTTGATTACAACCCGATGTCAAAGGCTGTTTACGAAAATGTTCTTTCAAAAGATGATTTTACAAAAAAATATTCGAACGAGTTTGTACTTACCCACCTGGATTTTTCAGAAAGTTTGTATATCGAAGCCGAAGCTGACGAAAACGCTTCTAAATCAGAAAAAGCTGCCGCAGCAGCCCTCAAAGCAAAGCTCGACGGTAACTTCAAGATCGTTCAGTACTACGATGTCCGCGAGCCGATTGCGCTTCTTCTGCTCTCAAAAGACGGTTATTTCATAAAAGAATTTGATTTGAGCGAGCAGCTGACACTGCAGGATTTCGATGATTATTTTGTTTCGTCTGAGGCTGAGATCACAAAATTTAATGAGATTGTGGCAAGCGCACAGAAAGGCTCAAAAGAAGAAAAAATGCAGGCGATAGACACCTTGTTCGAAATCACGAACCCTGACAGAAATTATGCAATCTGTCCGTTTGCCGAGGAATACATTAAACTTGACACGGAGAACACTTCCGGAAAGCTGTTTGATTATCTTCAGGTGATTGCTTTCAAAAATGCAGTTGACCACTTGATTTCTGAGGATATAAAAGGTGCTGCCGAGGAATTCGCAAAAGTCGCCGAGAATAACGCCATAAAACCTGAAGAAAAACAGGCTGCGTATATTTCAGCGGCATATTACTTAGTTTCTTCCGGTTATACTGATTATTCGCTCATGAAGGATTATTTTGAACGCGCTTACACAGCAGCTCCTGAAAGCGAAATCTCTGCCTCAATCCTTTCGTCTATAAATCAGCTTGAAAAACTGATCGCTGGTTTTGCAGAAGGGGCCGATGGTTTTGAGGGTGCATCTGCTAATTCGGTGGCTGGAGAATAAGCGATGGATGAAGGGCCCTCGAAACTCATAGTTTTTTTACTGACAGCAGCGACTTTTGTAACTCTGTCATTGCTTTTTTCGGCGTCGGAAAGTGCTTTTTTGGCGCTGAACAAACTCCGCGTTCATTTTTTGCGCGAAAAAGGTGATAAAAAGGCCGTCCGTACCGGAAAATTGCTCGACAAAAAAGAGGAGCTGCTCAATATGCTCCTCGTCGGCAATGAGCTGGTCAATGTCGCCCTTTCTGTCGTTCTTACATCGGTCTTCCTGAAGCTTTTCGGCCCTGCCGGTCTTGGAATTGCAACGGGAATCTCGACCCTTCTCCTTCTGATTTTTGGCGAAATCACTCCAAAGAGCGTCACGACGCGCCATCCGGAGTCTATCGCGTTCGGGCTAAGCGGTTTCGTCACTTTCTTTTTTTATTTTCTGCGCCCGCTGGTCGTTTTCTTTACTTTTATCTCCCGTTCGATTTTGAAACTTTTTGGAATTGATACCAAAAAAAAATCAGTTTCCTTTACCGAGGATGAAATAAAAACTTTTATCGATGTCGGTGCGGAAGAAGGTGTGCTCGAAAACAATGAAAAAAAATTGATGAGCAGGGTTTTTAAGTTCACCGATCTGGAAGCGACGGATATAATGATTCCTCGCACAAAAATCGTAGGAATCCAGCCTAATTTGAATTATCGCGATGTGGTCCAGCTTTCCGAACGGACCAGACTTTCAAGATTTCCGGTGTTCAGAAAAGATCTGGATGACATAATCGGCGTTCTTTATGTAAAAGATTTGCTGAACTATGCATCTTGCAGGGAAGATTTTTCCGTTGAAAAGGTCATGCGCGATCCGCTTTTTATACCTGGCTCGACAAAAATGTCATCAATTCAATCCATGATGACAGAAGCGAAAGAAAATTTTGCTGTCGTAATTGACGAATATTCCGGAACTGATGGAATTCTGACCACCGAGGATATCGTCCGGGAAATTTTTGGCGGAATCGTGAGCGAGGTGGATGAAAGCGGGCGTGCAACCGATGTAAATGCGAAGACTTTTGACAGCTCGGATCTTGAAGGTTCCGTCAGACTTTCAGATTTGAGCGAATTCCTGCACATAAATTTTGATCCGTGCAAAAACGAGACTCTTGCCGGATTTATCCTTGAAAAACTTGACCGGATTCCGACTCCGGGCGAATCACTTGAATATTCAGGCTATAAATTTACCGTAACCGCCATGGAAGGTCTCAGGGTGGATCAGGTTCATTGCACTAAATTAAAGAGCGGTGGGGAGGACTCCGATGAAAATATTGATTGATGTTATTTTCCCGCTGATCCTCGTGATTATTCTGGTTGCAATCGTGGCATTTTTTGCGGCGAGCGAGACCGCTTTCCTTTCGATAACAAAGGTCACTTTGAAGCAGATGCTGAAGGAAGATCGGCATGCGGGCAAGAAAAATCCGTCCCGCAAGGTCGCGTTCCTAAAAAAAGATACGGACAGGCTTCTCTCCCTGATCCTTATAGGCATAAATTTTATAACCTCTCTTGCGTCAGGTCTTGCGGCTACTGTCGCGATAAATCTCTTTGGCGAGGCAGGTTCCGCATACGCGACTTTCGCGATGGTCTTTGTCCTGATTATTTTCGGTGAGATCACTCCGAAGACTGTCGCGTCGGTATTTCCTGTGGCGGTTTCAAGAAAATTCGCAGCTCCCCTGATATTTTTGCAGAAAGTTTTCTTTCCTGTCGTTTGGATTTTTGCAAAAATCTCCTTGTTTTTGACGCTGATCTTGAATTCTCTTTGGAAAGATGACAAGAATGCTGTGACTGAAGAAGAGCTGAAGTCGCTTATCGATGTCGGTGAGCATGAAGGAACCCTTGAGCATAACGAAAAGAAGATGCTCTATCGGATTTTTGATTTTACCGACCTGAACATACGCGATGTTATGCGGCATAAAAGCCTCGTTAAGTGCGTCGCTTATTCTGCCGGCTATGATGAAGTCATACAGGCTTTTATCGACACCGGATATTCCCGCATCTTGGTCTGCGGCTCTGATCAGGAAGAGACGACCGACTGCAGCTTTGACAACGTTCTCGGCGTTATTTATTACAAAAACGCGCTCATCAGAAGCGGAAGCGGTGAAAAAAACGCAAAAAATTTCGCAAGAAAATGCATGAGCCGGGTTTTGTTTGTTCCGGAATCACTTTCTGCAATCGAAATCCTTCAGAAATTCAAGAAGGAGAAGGTCAGTTTCGCCGTGGCCGTGGATGAGAACGGCTGCAACACCGGAATCGTAACGATGGATGATATACTCCGGGTCGTTTTCGGAAGAAGCGTGAATCCTTTGAATGATGAGACTCCTCCTGAGAACCGCATAAAAGCAGTTTCTCCGCTGGAATACATTGTCCCTGGCGACATGAAGATAAGCGATCTCAACGATTTTCTTTATCTGGGGCTTGAGAGCGAGAATTACGACACCCTTGCAGGCTGGCTTCTCGAAAAATTTGACAAGCTTCCCGACTCCGGAGAGGTGCTGAAACATGACGATATTGTGTTTGAGATACTCGAACAGTCCCAGCGGCGCATCCAGAATGTCAAAATTCTCTTTCGGACGGCTCCAAAAGTCCTTTAAATTTTGAAAATTCCGCACTTTTTTTATTTTTGGATTTGACAAGACGAAAAATTTGACACATGATAAAACAATACAAATAATTTATTTTTCATAAATTTTTGGAGGAAAAAAATATGAAAAAAACGTTGGCTATTGCAACAAGTGTAATTCTTGCAGCTGGCTTAGCTCTTACAGGTTGTAGCAAAAAAGCACCAGAGAAGATGGTGCTCCGCTATGCAGAAAACCAGCCACAGGACTATCCTACGACAAAGGCTGCATATGAATTTGCAAAATTGGTAGAGGAGAAGACTGGTGGTCGAATCCATATCGATGTTTATTACGGTGCACAGCTTGGCGATGAGAAATCTGTTATCGAGCAGCTTCAGTTTGGTGCTATCGATTTGACTCGCGTTTCTCTTTCTCCACTTTCTGAATTCGAGAAATCATTGAACATCCTTCAGCTTCCATACCTTTACAAGGATGCTGCTCAGATGTGGCGTGTTCTTGATGGCGATATCGGTGAAAAATTCCTTAACTCAATGGGTAAAAACAACCTCATCGGTCTTTCTTGGTTTGATGCTGGTGCTCGTAACTTCTACAACTCAGTTCGCCCAATCACAAAACTTGAAGATGTAAAAGGTCTCAAGATTCGCGTTCAGGAATCACAGCTCATGATGGGCATGGTTGCTGCTCTTGGTGCTAACGCAACTCCGATGCCATACGGCGAAGTTTACTCTTCACTCCAGACTGGCGTTATCGACGGTGCTGAAAACAACTGGCCTTCATACGAATCAACTTCACACTACGAAGTTGCAAAGAACTTCGTTCTCGACGAGCACACACGTGTTCCAGAGATGCAGTTGGTTTCAAAAATCACTTGGGAAAAACTTTCTCCAGCTGATCAGAAAATCTTCAAAGAGTGTGCTTTCGAAGCTGCTAAAATCGAGCGACAGCTCTGGGCAGAAAAAGAAGCTGAGTCAGAAGCAAAAGTTCGCGCTGCTGGCTGCCAGATTACAGAACTTGCAGCTGGAGAGAAAGAAAAATTCCAGGCTGCTATGGCTCCTTTGTATTCAAAATTCGGCGCTGGATACGAAGATCTTATCAAAGATATTCAGTCACGCTAGTTTAACGGCATAAATAATAAAAAGGCATAAGTGAAAATGCTTATGCCTTTTTGCGTCTTTATTTACTGATATTTTAGTATACCAGTAAGATACTTTTTCTGAAGGTTTCACATGAATTCAATCATTGAAAAAATCAAAAACTTCATCAAATCAGTTCCTGGGGAAGTCTGCAAACCGGGCTACACCATGGCTGAAAAAATCATTTCGGGCATTGCTTTTGTCTTCGACTGTATCTATCGTGCTTTGCTTGAACTTTCAAAAGTTGTTCTGCTTTTTATCATCATAATTGTCAGCGCGCAGGTTTTCTGCCGATTCTTCAAGCACTCAATCATGTGGTCTGAAGAGGTTGCTCTTCTCCTGATGGTTTGGACAGCATTTATCGCACTCGCAATCGGTGTAGAAAAAGGTCTGCATATCGCAATCACTCTTTTCTACAACCGTTTTCCGAAAAAAGTTCAATGGGCTATCAATAAAATCATTCTCGCATCTATGATTTTCTTCGGATATATTCTTATCGTGTACGGCGCAAGGCTTGTATCAACAGCTATGGCAAACACTTTGCCTGCAACCCAGTGGCCGAACGGCATAAAATTCATAATGATGCCTGTTTCAGGTATTTTCGTATGCTATTTTGCAATCTTTGATTTTTTCGGATTGACAAAGTATCGTCACCAGAATATTGAGGACGGAAATCGCGGTACGGAAAAAACAGACCAGCAGATTATTGATGAGATGCGCGCTCAGCAGGCTGAGGAAGCCGCAGTTGCTAAGGAGGAAAAGAATGTTTAATCCTGATGTTGCCATGTGGCTTTTGCTTGGAACATTTGTTCTTTTTATTTTGTGCCGAATGCCGGTCATTTTCGCGATCGCCGTTTCTTCTTGTATTACGATGTTCTATATCGGAACTCCGCTCATGGCTTTCGTTCAGCAGATGGCAAAAGGCGTTGACAGTTTCAGCCTTATGGCGATTCCGTTCTTCGTTCTTGCTGGTGAAATCATGGGTGCCGGCGGTATTTCTGACCGACTCCTTCAGGCTGCAAATGCAATCGTCGGACGTTTCCGTGGCGGTTTCTCTTACGTAAACGTTCTTGCTTCAATGTTCTTCGGTCATCTTTCTGGCTCTGCTGTTGCTGACGTTTCTTCACTCGGATCAATCGAGATTCCGATGATGGTGAAGGGCGGATATGACAGGGACTTCTCTGTAGCCGTTACAGTTGCGACATCTTGTCAGGGGGTATTGATTCCACCTAGCCACAACATGATTATTTATTCTGTAGCTGCCGGTGGTGCTTCTGTTGGTGCTCTGTTCATGGCAGGTCTCATTCCTGGCGTTATGCTTGGTATCCTGATGCTTGTTCTTTGTGCTGTAATCAGCATCGTTCGTCACTATCCAAAGGGAGACATCTTCAGCCTCAAGGAAACTTGCAAAATCGTTTTGAGCGCAGTTCTTGCATTGTTCACGGCCGTAATTATTTTGGTCGGCGTTACCGCAGGTCTTTTTACAGCTACTGAATCTGCTGCAATTGCTTGTATCTACGCATTCATCATTTCGGTATTTGTTTACAAAGAGCTTAAGATTTCGATGATGCCGAAGCTCCTGATGAACACAATCAAGACACTCGCAATGGTATTCTCGCTGATTGCCGCTGCCGCTGCATTCGGTTGGCTGCTCGCATTCCTTAGGGTTCCAACACTGATTACTCAGGGTCTCATGTCAATCAGCCACAACAAGATTGTCATTCTTCTTCTGATCAACTTCATGTTGCTGATTCTCGGATGTATCATGGATATGGCTCCTCTTATTCTTATCGTTACTCCGATTTTGATTCCTGTAATCACTGCTCTTGGAATGAGCAAGATTCAGTTCGGCGTTATGTTGATTTTCAACCTCGCAGTAGGTCTCTGTACACCTCCTGTTGGTTCAGCTCTATTCGTCGGATGTTCGGTCGGAAAAATCAGCATCGAGAAGACCGTAAAGGCCATGCTTCCGTTCTATGCGGTCATGGTAATCGGTTTGCTCCTCGTAACGTTCGTTCCAGAAATCTCGCTCTTCCTTCCGAAGCTGCTCGGTTTCGCGGTAAACTGATTTTAGGCAATTCTAAAAACATTAGTCGCGTTGCGACCGCAAGTTTTTAGATGTTCCTTTTATAGATAGCTGAAAAGACGGTTTTTTCGTGCAGCTTTCTGTTGCCCACGGCGGAACCGTTTTTTCAGCTAAAGACCATAGACACTACAGCAATGAAGAATTCAGTACCTTCAGTTTATGAATTTTTACACGACAAAATAATCAATCTTGAATACACTCCGGGACAGGAACTGAACATAAAATCCATCGCTGAGGAGCTTGGAGTATCCCGTTCCCCAATTCGTGATGCTCTTTTGCGTCTGGAATTGGACAAACTCGTCGATATTTTCCCGCAGAAGGGAACCCGGGTATCTTTTTTGGAAAAAAATATCATCAAGCAGGAGCGCCTAATGCGTTTTACCCTGGAGATTGGAATCTTGAAACTGTTTCTCCAGAAAATGTCAGATGAAAACGAGCGGAAAATTTGTTGCACGAAGCTGCGCGCGATAATAATGCAGCAAAAAGCCGCGATGCTCAGCGGAGATAAAAAAGAATTCCTGCATCAGGACGATAATTTCCATCATTTTTTTTACGAGGCTACGGACAATCAGTGGATTTGGGATGTGATGAAATCTCATACAGGAAATGATTTCAGAATCCGTTTGCTGAGTTTTTACTCCGAAATTGTCATCGGAAATGCAAAAAATGAGCATTCCTTGATTGTGGATGCGATAGAGAAGGGTGATTTTGCCCATGCCCTTGAGCTGACGGAGGACCACCTCCAAAAAGTTTCAGAAGTGGTCGGTTCTCTTTATTCCGATTATTCGGATTATTTTTCTGCCTGATTTGCAGATTCTGTCATAAAATCGATTACCCGTTTGTGATATTTTTCTTCGTCCACGAGGTTTGCGATTGCATGCGGGCAGCCTTCCACAAGATATAAATCTTTTTTTGCGCGGCAGAACTGAAAATTAGCTATTGTCATTTCTATAGGAACAAAATCATCTGCAGTCCCGTGAATGAACAGCACCGGAATCGAATTGTGTTTCAGTGCTGTCAGGGTTGAGTAATCATCAAAATCAAAATCCGCGAACATATTTGCCATTTTATTGCCGAGCTTGAAAATCAGCGGCGCCGTCGGAATTTTTCGGTCTTTTTTCAGAACTTTCCAGATGATTTCGGACGGTGTTGTGAATCCGCAGTCGGCGATAGCTCCGAGGACGTTTTTAGGAAGATCGAAACCGAGAGTCATCAGCGTTGTTGCACACCCCATGGATATTCCCTGAAGATAGAGAGGATTTTCTGATCCGTAAAGCGAGTTCGCTTTAAAAACCCAATCCCGCAGGTCGTAACGTTCCTTAACCCCAAAAGTGATATATTTTCCTTCGCTTTTTCCGTGCGTGCGGTGGTACGGAAGAATTACGTTGTAACCAGCTTCGTAATAGAATTTTGCGAGCGACGCATATTCTCGAAGCGGGTCGGAATGGTAGCCGTGAAGAAGAATCAATGTGCCCTTTGCGTTTTCGGCAGGAAAGTTTATTCCGACCAGTTTGAGATTATCGACGGAAGTTATTGATATTTCTTCGTGAGGGAATTTTAGCAGCTCTTCCTCATCCTGCAGGTGCTTTTTGTAATTTTCCTGAGTCTTAAAATATTTAATCGGTTTTTTGGTCGAAACGTCCTGACGCAAAAATGTCGGTCGGAAGACGAAAAGATACACCGCCGCAATGTACAGCACGATTGTGCCTGCGATTACGGCGATGGTTTTTACAACGGTAATTATAGTTTTTTTAGCGGCCATGATGTGAATATTCCTTGTTTCAGTATTGAGCCCCGAAAAACTGTGGTTTTCGAGATAGTCTATTCTACATCATAAGTCTTGCCATATTCTATAATCTCGACGTTAGGGAATCCCTGCGAGTTGAGATATTCCTTGAAGAACGCCTGGGATTTCGGCTCTCCGTGCACCATAAAAATCTTCTTGAGGCGGCTTGTGTCAATTGATTTGAGCCATTTCGTGCTCTCTTCGTAATCGGCGTGTGCAGAGAAAGCGTTTATCTGCTCGACATTTGCTTTTACGTCGTAATCGTTGCCCATTATCCTTACGACTTTTTCTCCGTCTCGGATTTTTCGTCCGAGCGTGTTTTCTGCCATGTAGCCGACTATGAGAATTGTATTTCGCGGATCGGAGATGTTGTTTGCGATATGATGTACGACTCGACCGCTTTCACACATACCGTCCGCTGATATTATGATCATCGGACCGTCTTTTTTGTTCAGATTCTTTGACTCGTCAACGCTGGTGACAAAATTCAGCGAGCCGAAGCCGAACGGATTTTTGTGATGCTGGAGGAAGGCATTTTGGATGTCCTCGCTGTAGCATTCCTGATGCACCTGAAAAATCGATGTTGCATTTACCGCCATCGGAGAATCGACGTAAATCGGGATCGGCGGAATCTTTTTCTGGTCTACGAGAAGGTGGAGATAATATACGAGTTCCTGCGTGCGCTCAATCGCGAATGACGGAATGATAATCTTTCCTTTTTTCTCGATTGCACGACGGACAACTTTTCTGAGCTCGTCCATTGCAATGGCGGTGTCCTCGTGCTTTCTGTCACCGTAAGTACTCTCGATTACGATATAATCAGGCGGCGGCAATTTTGTTGCCGGATCCCGGATGATAGGCTTCATTTTGCGGCCAAGGTCGCCCGTGAACAAAATCCTGAGCTCATCCTTGCCGGCGCGTCTGTCGTAACCGCTCCTTCGCTCAACTCCGCCGTTTGCGAAATATTCTGCCTGTTCCTCAGGAGATGCCTTTCGTCTGTCCGGAGTTTTGCGCTTTTCGTCTTTTTTCCATCCAAAAAGCTTGTTCCAGATCGCAATGAGATCTTTCGAAGTGTTTTTGAGAGGTTTCCCGTTCTGGTCGCGCTGTCCCTTTATTGTTATGTATGCAAACGCAGAGCCGAGAATGTGTCCCGCGTCAAAATATTCAAGCTCCACGTCCGGCGCGATGAACATTTTGCGGTTGTAAGAGAGCGTTATTATCTGATTTGCTGCTTTGAGGCAGTCTTTTTCGTTGTAGAGCGGAGTCCAGGTGAATTTCTCGCCTTTTTTTGCAGCTTGCTTTCTGAGATATTCAGCATCGCGAGCCTGAATGCGCGCGCTGTCCATCATTATGAGGTCGGCGAGATCTCGGGTCGCAGGAGTTGCGTAGATGTTTCCGTTGTAACCCTTTTTTATAAGAACAGGAAGGAGTCCTACGTGATCAAAATGTGCGTGCGTAAGAATTACAGATTCAATCCTGTCGATGGCAATTTCAAATTCCCTGTTTTTTCGGTCTGATTCCGCACGTTTTCCTTGGAATGCGCCGCAGTCAATCATGAATGAGCGTCCGTCAATTTCGAAAATATGCTTAGAACCGGTAACTTCCTGGGCAGCGCCAAGAGAATAGAGTGTAACAGACATGGGAAACCTCCTGTTGAATTTTTTCAGCTGTCCGCCTATTAAGAGCATCTCTAAAAACTCGCTTGTGCAATTTTTTAGGGGTTCCCTTAATTTTCTATCATAAATATGAATTTCACAATGTTTTTTTAAGATATTTATGCTATAATACGCAACACTAATGAGCCAGTTTTAAAAATTCGCTTGAGTTTTGAAACTTTATCTAAAATTTTTTGAGGTTGTTTTGTATACACGTGAAATGACAATGCCTCCGGCAAAGATTGTTCATAACGGAAGAATTCAATTCGGTTCTTTTTGCGGATTCCCGGCTAAGCTGGATATCCGAGGGGTAAGGGGACCATTCGTCGGAGTTCCGCTTCCAAAGTTCATTACGAATTTTCGCATTCACAGTTCGCTGATGTTTTTGTTCAATATTGGTTCTTATGTCGGATCGGTTGATTTTTATGATCACAAGATTTTCGGTTTTGCAGATGTAATCCTATGGAACAAAGATAATGGAAGGAAAATCGCTTACCGTTCTTTTATGGGACCGAGAAGACGATTCATCCCCCACAACATGCTTTTCGGATTTTGCGCAAGTTTTAATAAGAATCGCTATATCCGAATCAGCTGGGATCATCCGCATGACCGCCTTTCGCTTATCTTCAATCTTAAAGGGGACTCCTCGCGTCCGTTTGCCCAGGCAGCGTTTATAGCTCATTTTTCAGATCAGGATATGTGCGAAATCTCATCCGTAGTTCCGGCTCCGTCAAAGAGACGTTGTTCTGCGACCTGCATTTCAAATCCGCAGATACATGGTTCGATTTCACTGGACAGAACAAAGCTTTCCGATGCTGTCACAAATGCGGATATGGATGGTCAGGCATTAATCTCCATAAACAGAACCTATTATAATTTCCATGCATTTACAGAATTCGTTGCCGCGGCCGGACTTTGCGGCGAAAAAAAGTTTGCATTCCAGATTTTTACCACACAAGAAAACGCTGTAGATGCCGAAAATATAAATGGAAATTTTCTTATTGTGGATGGTGTTTGTACGCCGCTTCCTCCGGTAAGAATAACACACCCATTTGGCGTTTCAAAAAAATGGGTTATCCAAGATTTTGAGAACATGGTTGATTTGACATTCATACCGGCTTCCAACGTTCAAAGAAATATAAGTTTCCTTATAATGCGTTCAAAGCTCAGAACAATTTACGGAACTTTTGAAGGAACGATAAAAACAAAAGACGGGGACAGCATCGTCCTGCATAATTTTGTGGGGCTTGCGAAAAATCAACTGTTGAGATTGTAATTCGTTTCAGGGGATTATATGGCGGATAAGATTGAATCAAGCTGGGAACCGGGAACTCTCGACAACACAAGGCGCAACATCGGACCCATCGACGAGAACGAAGCAAAGAAAATGATGAAAAAGCTCGGCGGCGAAATCCTTCAGGAAAAATCGGCGCCGATCGATTACTCTGCATTTCCGAGAGCAAAAGAATTTTCAAAACGTGCCGTAGGAAAATCTGCTTCAACTGTTTCTGCATCCACGGCCGCTGCCAAAATCGCTGCAGGTGGCGCAAAAGCCGGAAACAAGGTCGGATTTGCCACCGTCGAAAAAAAAGCAAAACCAAATCTGATTCTGCCTGAACTCACATCAAAAGAACGCTCGCTGATGGATCGCATCATGATGAGCGAAGATTATAAAATCAAGACAAACCTCGGTCTTTTCAATTTTATGCGCCGTTTCAAGAAAAATGGTGCTGAGCTTGTCAGAAAGGGATTCGTTGAGTACGATCTTCAGAAAGACATCGAGCATTTGCAGGAATTCATCACCGCGGTAAAATCTCTGATTCAGATCTGTCCGGACACTTACAAAACCAAGATTATTTCAGCAAACGAAGATAAATTCAGATTCTTGAAAACCGTCGGCAGCTGGACCATGAAGGACATCAAGCTTCTGGCACTGAACCTCAAGGACAATGCGGACGAGACGACGGTCGTAATGCTGATTCCGATTATAAAGACAATCTACCGAAACCTCATAAAGATTTATTACCTCGGCGAAAACCGAATCTCGAACTTTTTCAAGGAAATTTACGGGGATCTCATAAAATACCCTAAATTCGATCAGAAAAAAGCTCTGGTTCTTGCAAAGAGCGCAATGAATGAATGGTTCTTTATCTACAGCCATGTTATCCGAGGCCTTTATCCGCTCCTTATGAGAATGTGTTCCTCTAAATTTGATTATTTTCAGGATTTCTTCATGGGGCAGAGCACTAACATCCTTAACTTCCTCGAACTGACAAAATTCGACCTGCTTCTCCCGAACAAAAAAGCAGAAAAGCGAAGCGAGGAAAAGAAAGAAGAAGAACAGAAAAAAATCGAAGAAGATAAAAAAGCTGAGGAGCAGAAAACAGCTGAAAAAAACAAGGATATGGAGATCGTTGAGGCGGGCTTAAAGCTGCTCGACAATCTTTTCCCGGACGCAGGATTTTTGCATCTCGACACCATGCCGGACATGTATCCGTATTTCCAGCCGCTTTATCAGTTCCGCGACGGATACAACCTGCTTTCTCCATACAATCCTCTTCAGATTACCGTGACTCTCTTGAGAATTACGGAAGATTTCTTCCAGGGCTGCCGAAACATAGTTTTCACCGAAGAAAACGAAGAGGAAGATACAAAAATAAAGGATCAGCTGTCGCTTGTTTTGAGCGAATGGTCAGTATATCGTGAAGATTTGTTCGAAAAGCAGTATGGCGATCAGATTCGTGATTTTGTGAACAGCGAGTACAGTCAGGGGGATTTCAAATCCAGCCTTTTCGGTAAAAAAATGATCACAACTATGCTCTGGCAGACCAAGTACAATTTTCTTCCTCATTTTGAATTCGAGCAGCTGCTCCTTGAGAAGCCGAAAAACGACAGTCAGTACCGCCCGCTTTGTATCCGAACGGAATTCATGTACAGGCTGTTCCTTAATTTTTCTAAGAACATTGATGCAGCCGCAAAGACAAAGGATTCTGTCCTTGGAATCAAAAATCCGTGGGAAAGATACACTTTCGATATTCCGAACGTCATTTCGAAGCGCCTCGATGTACTGCTCGGGGCAAAGCGCATGACTGATACCGCCGCAACGAACGCCAACCTTATCAAGTATTCGCTTGGTGCCATTGCCGTCCTCAACTGGTGGGTTAATGACAAGGCAAGCCCTGCGTACTCAACGGACTCCACAAAAATTTATCGTGTCAACGAAACTGACGGAGGCCCTGCATTTAGCCAGCCGTTGCGCTCTGATCAGAACAAACTTTTTGCTGACAGGGTTAAGAAAAACATCGAACGACAGAAGGCCGCAGCAAATGAACAACAGTGAGATAGAAGAACGCTTCATAGCCCTTGAGACAAAAATCGCCTACATGGAAGATTTTATTGAAAAACTTCAGGACGTGGCTGTGGAGAATCAGAAAACGATAAGAATCCTGCGTGAAGAAAATCAGATTCTTTCTGGCCGAATTCAGGATTTGCAGGACAATGTTGAGATTCCCAACAGGCGGCCGCCTCATTATTAATCAGGATCTTTTTGGCGGACAACATCCCCGGCTTAGGGCTGGGAGATTTTTATTTTCTGATGATAACGACCTGATGGCTTGTGTAATACGGTATTGAGAAATCCACAATCTTTTTTCGCTCCTCGGTTATAGTCATGCCGGCTGCAACAAAATCAATTGGTCCGTAGATCATTGCCTCAATCACCGAGTTGAATGCCATATCAATCACTTTGAATCTTTTGCCGCAGTCTAAGGCTATGCATTGTCCGAGCGCGATGTCAAATCCTACGACATCTGTTCCCCGCGTGAACTCAAACGGCGGAAATGATGCATTTGTTCCCATGAAAATGCGCGGAGCATCGCTGCTTACGCTTTCGACCTCAAATTCGGCGACAGCATCTTTTCCCATGAACGCTTCCATCATTTTTAGGAAAGTGCCGTCATTTTTGATTCTTGTGATCGTATTGTTGATGGAATCGAGGAGTTCTTTATCGCCTTTTTTTACGGCAACGGCATATTCTTCTTTTGGAAATTTGAGCTTTGAGATTGTAAGATCTTTGTTTTCTTTGACGATTTCTTTTGCAGGAAGCTCGTCAATCATAACCGCATCAATTTTTTTATTTTTGAGGGCAAGAGACGCATCATTTCCGGTTTGGAAGAGTACGACATTTACATTCGGAAAGTTTTCCCGCAGGAAAAATTCCGAGGTTGTGCCGCTCTGACAGCCGATTGACAGACCGTTCAGATCATTCGTCGTGTTGATGATTATTTTATTTTTTGAACAATTTACCAGACAGAGCGCAACTGATATAATCAAAGCTATAAAAAATAACCTTTTCACTTTAACTCCTGATGTATTTTAAGTATATTTTAAAAAACACATCTTGAAAAGGTTAAAAAAATAATAAAAAGGTCGGTTTTAATGCCGATAATGAGAGAGATATGGATTCAACTTTTTTTACTTTAGTTGCAGTAGTTATAATTGTCGCTTTCGGAGCTATCTTAATCACTTTTTCCACGCGAAAGAAAGGTTCTGGAAAAAAACAGAAAGGTCGCGCCACGATTATAAAAGAGGCGACTAGAAAACTTGCTCAGGATCCTCACAACCCGGACGGTCTTCTTGCACTTGGCGAACTGTATTTTAATGAACGGGCTTGGGATAAAGCTTATCCGATTTACGAGACGCAGATGAGCGTTGCTCCGGCTCACAAAGAGCTGGATCCTTTCCTCGCTTCGCTGAGGCAGGGAATTTGTGCCGTAAAGCTGAATAAAATCCAGGAAGCTTTCAAAGGTCTTGGAGCCGCATATCAGATAAATAAAAATGATTTTGAAGTAAATTATTATCTTGGTTCCGCATTCTACAAAAACAATGAATTTGAAAAAGCGATCCCGCACTTCAAGAGGGTGATTGTTTTAAAACCGGATGCTCAGAATATTAATTCTCCGCTCGGACTTTCTCTGTACAAGGCAAAACATTACAAGGAATCGCTCGGCTATCTCAAGAGGGCTTTGGACGAAAATCCAGAGAATAAAGAGCTGCTTTTTGCGATGGCTGATGCCATGAACGAAAGCGGCTATGGTGACAAGGCGATGAAAGTCTTTATGCATCTGCGACCTGATCCGGAGTTTGGCGCAAAATCTTGTCTCGCGGCAGGTTTGTTCCACTTGAAGATTCAGCAGCCGGACAAGGCCATTCAGGATTTCGAAATCGGTCTTCGTCATCAGAACGTTCCTCAGGATACTGCCCTTGAAATCAGATACCGGCTCGCCAATGCATATTTGAATTCAAAGGCGATTTCAAAGGGCCTGGAAGTACTTACCGAGATTCAGGCTATAAATCCGTCTTACAAGGATGTTCCGCAGCTCTTTACAAGGTATCAGGAGCTGAACCAGAACAAAAATCTCCAGATTTATTTGATGGCAAGCACCAGTGATTTTGTTGCTCTTTGTCGTCGCGTCGTAATGAAATATTATCAGCGTGCGGTCGCAAAGGTCGTCGATATTTCTGTTACTCCGGAATGCGTTGAGGTCTTGATGAACATTGAATTTGTCCGCTCGGAGGAGATTCATGTGTTCAGATTCTACAGAACGACAGGCGTTGTTTCCGATCTTTATATCCGCGATTTCCATGCAAAAGTCACGGAGACAAAGGCCGACAGGGGCGTTTGTATTACAGCCGGTCTTTTCAGTGAGGAAGCCAGACGCTATGCAGAAGGCCGTCCGATCGACCTTGTAGAAAAAGAAGGTTTGATCAGAATCCTCAAAAAAGTTGATATGTCATAGAACCAGCTTAAAAACGAAAAAGGCTGCCAGAAAGTTTATTCTACAGGTCGTGTAGTTATTCTTTCTGGCAGCCTTTTTTATTTGTGCGGAGGGGCATTCCGACGGTTTGTGCCGGAAAATCGCCTGTCAGCTCTGCATCAGTTATTTTATCTTTTCGATCTCGTCGTGCTGCTTGTCAAACAGCTCCATAACATGGTCAATCATCTTCTGTTTTGGATCCGCTTCATCGGCAGGAAGCGTCGCAAGATATTCTTTTCGGAATGGCTTGCATTCGATTACCGGGCTTGCGGCAAATACCTGCACAGCCGGCTCACAGATATCTGCGAGCATGTCGTCAGGATTGTTCATGTCGATTGTGAGCGCGCTTCCGTTGATCGTTACAAGAATCATAACGTCGAACATTCGGAGGTATGAATCGATTTCGCGAAGTCCGCGCTTTGTTTCAGGATGGCCAGGACGATAGCGCGTACCTGACGGGAATACGAGGATAACCTCTCCGTCGCGCTTGCATTTGTCCATTGCGCGCATTGAAGCAAGGTTGATTGCGCGCGCGCGTTTTTCTTCGGCGATTCGCTCTTCTTCGGTCTGGGCATTTGCCTCGGCTTTGTCGAGCGAGCGTGTCGGATAGATGACAACTCGGGTAAAGCTTTCTGCGAATGCACGAACCATTGGGTTCGCTTCGTTTAACTTCATTCCGGCAATTGCAACGATTCTTTTTGAAAGGTCTTTGCCCTCATCTCCGAGGTCGTGCTCGAGAAGGTAGCAAAGTGCCGGAAGGTCTGTGTTTGAATAATGTTCCATCAAAATAAGACCGTGCTTTCCGGCCTTTACCGCATCAAGGAATGCCTTGAAATTTTCTTTTCCTTCAAGGCGGCTTCCAGGAGCCATGTTGTCTTCGACGAGCTTATCCATTAATTTTCTGGTTTTTGGATTTTCTTTTTGATATACGTTTGTCTCGTCGATTTTGGCAGCAGCTACAGAAAAATTTGCAAGGCTTTTGAACATGTCTGCATATTTTTCACGAATTGAAAGTCCCATAAGTACCCCTAAAATAAAATTTATTATAGCAAAATAAGCGTTAATTACAAGTTCATAAGACAATTGTCTTTCAGGTTTATGATTCGCTGATTCCTTGAGCCGCGGAATTTAAGCGTCAGGTCGCGAAGGCTTTCGATGTATGGTCCGTCCACAAGTACATCGATGCATGAAAGCATTCTTGCCGTGTAGGGCGTGTGTTTACGTCCTTTTTGTGGAAGCAAATCTTTGTCATAGAGATAGCCCGTGAAGCACCAGATGTTTTTCTGGGGATATGCGGCGCGGACTCTTTCTAGGAAAGGTGTCAGAACTTTCTGATTTTCCTCTTCGAAAGGTTCTCCGCCGAGAACGGTAAGCCCGGAAATGTAGCTGGGTTTCAGAGCCTCAAGAATTTCATCTTCAGTCTCTTTTGTAAATTCCTTTCCGAAGCAAAAATCCCATGTAATCTGATTGTGGCATCCCTTACAATGAATTCTGCAACCGGAAACAAAAATTGAAACGCGGACACCAAGCCCGTCAGCAATATCTATTTTTTTTATCGCACCGTAATTCATAAAACTAAGCCCGTCAGCAAAAAATAAGCGGAGACATCTGCCTCCGCTTTCGTTACGACAAATACAGCAGATTTACAGATGAAGAACTCTTTCTTTGATTTCCTGGGTTCTTCCCTGATTCCAATACTGTGTTCCGATGTATCCGCATGTTCTGCGCGCAACGTTCATCGTTGTCTGGTCGGTATTTCCACAGTTCGGACACTGCCATACGAGCTTGTTGTCGCTGTCCGTGACAATCTGGATTTCACCTGTGTAGCCACATTTCTGGCAGCAGTCTGATTTTGTATTCAGCTCTGCATACATGATGTTGTCATAGATATGTTTGAGCAGAGCCATTACAGCCGGGATATTGTTTTCCATGTTTGGAACTTCAACGTAGCTTACTGCACCGCCCGGAGAAAGCTCCTGGAACTGGCTTTCGAAGGTAAGTTTCGTGAAAGCATCCATCTGCTCTGTGACATGAACATGGTAACTGTTCGTGATGTAGTTTTTGTCTGTAACGCCCGGAATCTCACCAAAGCGTCGTTTGAGACATTTTGCGAATTTGTATGTCGTTGATTCGAGCGGCGTACCATACAGAGAGAAATCGATATGGCTTGCAGCCCTCCATTCAGCACATTTTTCGTTAAGGTGCTTCATGATTTCGATTGCAAACGGCGTTGCGTCAGGATCGGTGTGCGGTTTTCCTGTCATGAATCGCACGCACTCACAAAGTCCTGCGTAGCCGAGCGAAATCGTTGAATAACCGTTATAGAGGAGCTTGTCGATTTTTTCGCCTTTTCCAAGTCGGGCAAGAGCACCATTCTGCCAGAGAATCGGAGCTACGTCGCTTGGAGTGCCCAAAAGACGCTCGTGACGTTTCATAAGCGCTCTGTGGCAAAGTTCAAGGCGGTCATCAAATATATCCCAGAATGCTTTGTAATCGCCCTTTGAAGAACATGCTACGTCAACAAGGTTGATTGTTACGACACCCTGATTAAAGCGTCCATAGTATTTCGGTTTTCCGTTTTCGTCGAGGTAGGTCGTGAGGAATGAGCGACATCCCATGCAAGGATAGCACTGGCCGTTTCCGTTTTTGTCTACCTTGAGTTCCAGCATCTTCTTTTCTGAGATGTAGTCAGGAACGAGACGTCGGGCTGTACATTTTGCAGCGAGTTCCGTGAGATAGTAGTATTTAGTGCCCTCGACGATGTTGTCAGGTTCGAGAACGTAGATGAGTTTAGGGAATGCAGGAGTTACCCAGAATCCCTTTTCGTTCTTTACGCCCTGATATCTCTGTACGAGAACTTCTTCGATAATCATTGCGAGATCGGCTTTTTCCTGCTCGTTCTTTGCCTCGTTGAGGTACATGAAGACAGTTACGAACGGAGACTGGCCGTTTGTCGTCATGAGAGTGACAACCTGATACTGAATCATCTGAACGCCGCGCGTGATTTCGTCCTTGAGGCGCATGTCGACGATTTCTTTGAACTGGTCATATGTGTAATGCAACCCTGTCTTTTCTTCGATGAGCCGCATTTCTTTTTCAATCTTTTTTCTGCTGACATCAACGAACGGAGCCAGGTGTGTGAGCGAAATTGACTGACCGCCATACTGACTTGAAGCTACCTGAGCGATAATCTGAGTTGCGATGTTGCAGGCTGTAGAGAATGAGTGCGGCGTGTCGATTTTTGTGCCGGAGATGACTGTTCCGTTCTGCAGCATGTCCTCGAGATTTACGAGGTCGCAGTTGTGCATGTGCTGGGCGAAATAGTCCGCATCGTGGAAGTGAATCAAACCTTCTTCATGGGCTTTTACGATGTCTTCGTCGAGAAGGAATCGTTTTGTGATGTCCTTTGAGACTTCTCCTGCCATATAGTCGCGCTGAACTGATACGACGGTTGAGTTTTTGTTTGAATTCTCCTGTTTGACCTCTTCGTTATTGCATTCAAGAAGGGAAAGAATCTGACTGTCAGTTGAGTTTGCCTTTCGCATGAGCTGATGCTGATAGCGATAAGTGATGTACTTTTTGGCTATGTCAAACGCTGATGCCTTCATGATGGCTTTTTCAACGAGATCCTGAATTGCCTCAACGTTCATCTCATGATTCTCAGCTGCGCACTGTTTCTCGATGTCGTCGGCAATTTCTTCGATTTTCTTAGCGGAAAGCTGTTCTGACTGTGGAACCTCTTTGTTCGCCTTCGAAATTGCGGTGATGATTTTGTTTACATCAAAAACAACTTCTTCACCATTGCGTTTAATGATCTTCATTTTTTCCCCTCTTCAAAAATTTTTTAAATTTTTATAAAAAAACACTTGACATTTTTAAAAATGTGGTAGTGTTATTATTTTTATTATCGACACAAAAGACGCTATATTTAGTGTTTTTTTGAACAATTGAAAACACTATATAGCTACAGGTTTTTGATGTCAATGAAAAATACGAAGAAAAATAGGGTATTTCAAAAAAAAGTCAGTTTTGTCTAAACAAGTGGAGATTTTTAATTTTTTTAAATTTTCAAGCTGAAATAAATGTTGTTGACACAAAATGAAAATTAGCATATTCTAACAGTGTAAGTTAGCCACAACTAACTGTTAGTACCTCTTTAGACAGAAAATCAGTTCGGTTTTTTGTTGAGACGGATTCAGATTGAACGTCGTTTGATGTGATCCGTTCAAAGATTCGCCGCATGGCGCTCGCCAATTTTGCGGTGGTCTTTTATATCCCGGGCAGGTTGAAAATTTAGACTGTTTCATCAGCCTGTCCGGGATTTTTTTTCTGATTTTTATTTTGGGTTTCCATGCAAGGAGTTTTCAGGAATGGGCTTTGATGAGACGATTGTTCATTGTTCGGCTCCGTCTTTGTGCGGAATAAAGCCCGCGTCGCTTTTCTCGATGGACGGAAAATGTTTTTTAAGCGGAAAGGAAAAACTCCACGAGTGGCGCGATGTTTTTCTGAAATCCAAACGCTATTTTGTGCCAATAAAAAAATCCGACGGAAGGATTTTGTTTTTTGTGTTCGATAAAAATCTTCTTCAGTCCGTCTGCGCTGACAAAAAAAATCTGCTTTACCTGAGGGAAAAGGGATATCAGGTTGAGAAGGGGTTCAACGCAATATTGTGCGAGCTGATCCATCGGCTGAGTCACGGGGAGAATTTTCCGCATGAAGTGGGACTTTTTCTCGGATATCCGCTGACCGACGTGGAGGGCTTTGAGCACAATCGCTCCGGATTCAAATATTCAGGATTTTGGAAGGTCTACGGAAATCTTGATGAGGCTGAGCGAAAAATGAAATTGTACAAATCATGCAGCGAAATCTGTATGAAATGGCTCAATTCGGGGCTGAGCGTCCCTAAATTGACCAAAAAATATGAAGAGACAGGAGTGTAAAGATGGTTGCAATCGTTTACGCATCTACAACTGGAAACACAGAGGCTATGGCAAATGCTGTAAAGGAAGCGGCCGGTTCTGATGTTTATTTTTCTACAGCTGATTCTGCTGACAGCGCGAAGGTTCTCGCTGCGGATTTGATTCTGCTGGGAAGTCCTGCAATGGGTGCCGAGCAGCTTGAGGATTCTATGGAATCTTTCTTCAGCTCGATCGAGGATAAACTCGGAGGAAAAAAGGTCGGTCTTTTTGGTTCGTATGACTGGGGCGACGGACAGTTCCTTTCTGACTGGAGCGACAGAGTTAGTGCCGCAGGTGCTGAGCTTGTCGGAACTGCAAAATCGCAGCTTGCCCCGGATGCTGATGCTCTCGAGGCAGTAAAAAAACTTCTTGGTGCATAAAAAGAATTTTTCCTATGCACAGCTGTAGGAAAGTCTTTGAGTCCATTCTAACCTGATAAAAAAGCCATGCGTGTGTTGAAATCTCTCCACGCATGGCTTTTTTTTGTTTTGCGAACAGAATTCTAAGTCGGTTCTGCCGAAATTTTATGCAAAAAGCTCGGTTTTCTTGAGCCATTCTGCGACGGCTGTTGCTTCTTTATCCAAAGCACGGTCGTCTTCTACGAATGCGCTCATCTTGCGTACTTCGTCATGAACTTTCTTTGTGAACGGAGCGAAGTCTTCTTTTCCTGCCAGATCCACTGCCTGCATTGCTGCAAGAAGATGTGTCGCAAACTGGAGGAATACGAGTTCAATCTGCTCGGAAAGTTTTCTTGCTGAAATTGTACCCATCGAAACCTTATCCTGATTCAAAGCTTCTGTAGGTGCGCTGGTGAGCGAAACCGGGAAGCAGTATGTCGCAACTTCACCGCGGATTGCAGAAATGGTAATCTGAGCGGCCTTAAATCCGAGCCTGAGTCCTGCGCGCGGATGATCTGCCGGAGTAAACGGAATGAGGTTTTCTGTCAGTCCGTTGAATTTTCCGTCGATGATTACTTCTGCCTGTTTGTCGCTCAGGTCGGCGATGTTTGCGAGTGCTGTTCTGAGGTAATCGCAGGCTGCGCAGATGTGTCCGCCGTAGAAGTTTCCTGTGTTGTAGAGCTGCTGTGCATCAATATCTACAAGCGGGTTGTCGTTTGCACTGTTGAGTTCTTCGGTAATCCATTCGCGGGCAATTCTGAGTGTGTCGCGGTAAACGCCTGTAATCTGAGGCGCACAGCGGATTGAATATCTGTCCTGAATCTTATTCTGCTGGGCAACGAATCCCTTTCCGTCGAGTTTTTCAATCTGATTCTTAAGGAAGTCTTCGTATCTCCATACGCGTTTTGATTCAGTGATGATGTTGTGAACGTAAACTGCCGATTCCATCTGGCCGCGGTGATTCTTGAGCTGGCTTACCTTTGTGATGAAAGGAGTGTCTTTTCCGCGTGTGATTTCTGAAGTTACGGCCGTCAAAAAGTCCGAAATATTTGCAAGGCGCTGGGCTTTTTTCCATGCGAGCGAAGCAACTGCCGTCATTACGCTGGTTCCGTTCATCAGGGCGAGGCCTTCTTTTGCTTCGATAGGAAGCGGCTCAATTCCTTCAGCCTTAAATGCCTCGGCTGCCGGAACGATTTTTCCCTTGTAGTAAACGTCGCGCTGCCCCATGATTACGGCTGCAAGGTATGAAAGCGGAGTCAAATCTCCTGAAGCTCCGACCGAGCCGAGCTGCGGAATCACCGGAATGATGTCCTTATTGAGCAGGGTGAGCATCATTTTTGCAAGCTGCGGTCTGATTGCAGAATGTCCGCCCTTGATGTTTCCGTTGAGACGTGCGAGGACGACTGCGCGGCCTGTTTCGTGGTCGAATTTTGGTCCGAGGCCGATTCCGTGGTAAGTACAGATTGTGCGCTGAAGCTCTCCAGCCTTGTCAACGCTTATCTGGTTGTGGCAGGAATCTCCGAAGTCTGTCGTAACTCCGTAGGTAGGAACTCCGGTTGCGATATATTCCTCAAGGAATTTTCGTGATTTTTCAAGTCTTTCCCAAAAAGCCTTGTCCTCAGGCAGTGCAACTTCTTCATTTTTGTATGCAACGTCGCATACATCTTCGATTGTGAGTTCATTTCCGTTAATCGTTTTCATGGCTGTTTTAGAATCTCTCCCTATATCTTTTACGTTTTTATTGATTTCAGGGAGCCTTGAAAAATTCAGACTTTTCGAGGTTCCCATTTATAGATATTACCGGACGATTATCCGATAAGGCTCTTTTTTTCTTTGCTTACAGGCTCGCACGTTACGTTTACGCCGAGCTTTTTGAAGATTTTTCTGTCAACTTCGCTGAGCATTACCGTTGAGTGAACCTGGCACCCATTGAGCTTTGGAAGCTGCTCGAGAGCCTTTTTGCAGTTTTCGTCGGTGTTGCTGAGCATTGCGAGCGCGACAAGAACCTCATCTGTGTGAAGACGAGGGTTGTTTCCCGAAAGATAAGAGACTTTCATGTTCTGAATAGGCTCAATCATTTCTTTCGGAATGAGTTTCAGGTTGTGGTCAAGGCCTGCCAGATGTTTTGTTGCGTTCAAGAGCAATGCTGCGCTCGTACCAAGCAGCGGAGAAGTCTCGGAGGTTATGATCGTTCCGTCATCAAGCTCGATTGCAGCGCACTGGAGACCTGATTTTGCGGCGCGTTCCTTTGCTGCGATTGTGACTTTTCTGTCATCAGTCGTGATTTTTGCCTGCTGCATCAGAAGCTCGATTTTATCGACCTCATCCTCTGTTCCGTCGCCTTCGACCAGCTGGTTCAATGCGGTGTAATATCTGCGGATTATTTCCTGATTTGATGCTTCCCGGCATGCGTCATCGTCATAAATGCAAAGGCCCGCCATGTTTACGCCCATGTCCGTCGGGGATTTGTAAGGATTTTTTCCGTAGATTCCCTTGAAGATTGCGTCGAGGACAGGATAGATTTCGATGTCGCGGTTGTAGTTTACCGTCGTCTTTCCGTATGCTTCGAGATGCCACGGATCAATCATGTTTACATCGTTCAAATCTGCTGTTGCGGCTTCGTATGCGATGTTTACAGGATGTTTGAGCGGCAGGTTCCAGATCGGGAATGTCTCGAATTTTGCATAGCCGGCTTTTATTCCGCGCTTGTTCTCGTGGTAGAGCTGGCTCAGGCATGTAGCCATTTTTCCAGATCCTGGTCCTGGAGCCGTAATGACTACGAGCGGACGTGATGTTTCTATGTAATCATTTTTTCCGAATCCTTCATCGCTTACGATTAAAGGAACGTTTGAAGGATAACCCGGAATCGTGTAGTGATAGTATGCTTTGATTTTGAGTTTTTTGAGCTTGTCCCTGAAAGCCTTTGCCGATTGCTGGCCTGTGTAATGAGTTATTACGACGCTGCCTACCATGAGACCGCGCTTTTGGAATTCATCGCGAAGTCGGAGGACGTCCTTGTCGTAGGTGATGCCGAGATCGCCGCGAATCTTGTTTTTTTCGATGTCAACTGCGCTTATGACGATTACGATTTCTGCATAATCAGCGAGCTGCATGAGCATTTTTAGTTTGCTATCCGGATGAAAGCCTGGTAAAACTCTGGAAGCATGATAGTCATCAAAAAGCTTTCCGCCGAATTCCAGATACAGCTTGTCGCCGAATTTGGCGATTCTTTCTTTAATGTGCTCTGATTGAATCTTCAGATATTTTTCATTGTCAAAACCGTTTTTCATAACGGAATTTAATTGTAGTGATTTTTTTGACTCTGAACAATTACCGTCGGGGCAATTTATAAAATTCCGTCATAAAACAGTGGAAAGCGAATGATTTAAAAGATATATTTTTATTATGAAAATAAAGATATTTGCATTGGCGGCGGCAACCTGCCTTATAGCTTCGTCAGCGACGTTTGCTGAATCGTCAAAAAATGAAAGCGCAAAAGAAAGCGCGCAGGAAATAAAAGAAGACATCATTCAAGTCGGAAAAGAAATCGGGAAGGTCGGCAAGAAAGTCGGCAAAGAAATCAAGGACAGCAGCGGCGACGTAAAAGAAGCGTTCGTGAATCTCGGAAAGGATATCAAAAAATCCGTTTCCGATACAAAAAAAGACTAGCACTTTTGGTGGTTGAGCTTATCGTGAAGACCACACAGTAAAAAATTTGGTGATTCTTCAGTCCGCGCATACAGCCGGGCAAGCTCGGTCACCACATTGGAGAAAATAAACTATGGATATTCGCTATTCAACAGGAAAAGAGCCATTCAAAAGAATGACTACAGATGAAATCCGCAAGGAATTCCTCATTTCAAACATTTTCATCAAGAATGATGTAAGCGCAGTTTACAGCCACATCGACCGAATCGTAACTCTCGGATGTATGCCTGTGGACAAAAAAGTTAAGCTCGACAAGAACATCGACGCAATGAAAGATTTCGGCGTTGACTTCTTCCTTCAGAGACGCGAGCTTGGAATGATCAACATCGGCGGTGACGGTGTTGTTGTCGCTGACGGTGTTACTTATGAAGTAAAGCACTACGACGCTCTCTATCTCGGTGCCGGAACAAAGGACGTTACTCTTGAATCAAAAGATTCAAAGAATCCTGCAAAATTCTATATGAACTCAACTCCTGCTCACTGCACATATCCTTCAAGAATCATTACTTATGAGCAGGCAAACCATGTTCACATGGGAACAAAAGAAGAGATCAACGACCGCACAATCAACCAGTACATTCACCCGGATGTATTGGAGACCTGCCAGCTCTCTATGGGAATGACTCACCTCGAGACAGGTTCTGCATGGAACACTATGCCGGCTCATACACACGAGCGCCGCATGGACGTTTACTTCTACTTTGACTTCCCGGAGGACGACGTTGTATTCCACATCATGGGTGAGCCTCAGGAGACACGCCACATGATCATGCACAACGAAGAAGCTGTAATCAACCCGTCATGGTCAATCCACTCAGGTTTCGGAACAAGAAACTACACATTCATCTGGAGCATGGGCGGCGAGAACCGCACTTACACCGACCAGGACTGGATTCGCAAGCAGGATTTGCGCTAGTCGATATCGCTTCGGCAGATAAAAAAAAAGGCTGCCTGATAAGTTCATGTCATTGCTGCGTTTTGCGCATTGTAAGCAGATGACATTTAAGCTTATTGGACAGCCGGGCAAGTTTCAGAAGTTTGTTAGTTTTGAAACATTGCTTACAAAAACCTCATACCATTGTGGCTTTTGATGTAAACTTGGAGGCTGTTTCAAAAATCGTCTGACTTTTGAAACAGCCTCTGCTTTTTTCTGTTCTAATCTCTCTGATGGAGTTTAGATAGCTTTTCCTCTTGATTTTGAAGAACGTCCGCTTGATGAGGAATGACTTACGAAGATATTCATTTTGAGCTGATATCCGACATGGAAATCAACTCCCTGAATGTGATGTCCTTCCTCTGTTGTGATGGAAACAAAATATCGTACGCCTCCGACGATGTCTCCAGGTCCAAGCGCATATTCTCCGCGTGCGCCCGTTGCGAAGACCAGATGCAGGTTGTGGTCTGGGCTGTAATCGCCGCTGTCGATAATGTAATCGAGCTGAAGACCTGCTTCCGGTGTGATAGCAAGGCTGTCGTTGATTTTGAATGTGTACGTTGCCATCGCAGGCAGCTCAAGTACGGTATAATCCGCTGTGCCTGATACTTTCCAGAATGGATAGAACCATATAGGAGTGAGCGTTGTCTTAATATATCGTCGTGCAATTGTAATTTCTGGCTGAACGCCCAGTCCGTCTACGAATGGGAGCGGAATGTTTGCGTACAAATTGATTCCATGTGATTTAGGAACAAGCTGATCTGTCAGATCAAGACCGCCCAATGCACGTGCACCGAATTTGATGGTTGTTTCAGATGCGTATGCTGCAGAAAAGAGCATCGCACATAAAAGAAGAGTGATAATTTTTTTCATTCTTTTTACCTCGTACGGGGAGTTTATCATAAAGTTTTATCTATAAAAATATGAATGAAAAAATACATTTGATTTTTTTTGCGGAATATAAGCTAATATAGAGAAGAAATTTGAGTTTTTTGATAAATTTTTTCGCTGAATTGAGTTTGTGGCAGAAATTTTATAGAATCAGAAGAAGTCTGAGGATAGCTGTATATCAGGAGCAGACACGACAAAAAGTATTTCCGTGTACTCTTTTATCGCGGACGAGTTCTTGCCGTTGCCAACAACTTTGGAGGAGTAAAAATGATAAAAATACAGTCTTACAAAGAAATCGAACCTTCCTTTTTTGACGGAAGAGATTTCGGTGGTTCAATTGATATTGTTAAAGATGTTCTTTCCGATGTAAAAAAACGCGGCGATGAGGCTCTTGGTGAGTACGGAGCAAAATTCGACGTTTCTGCGCCTGCTTCACTTGAAATTCCGCATGCTGAACTTAAGGCCGCTGCAGAAAAAATGCAGAAGGAAAATCCTGAGCTTTACAAGGCTATTGAATACAGCCACGACCTGGCACTCCGTTTTGCAAAAAAACAGCGGGAATCTTTCGATGATTTTGAGATTGAGCTTTCTGAAGGTGTTTTTACAGGCCAGAAAAATATTCCTGTTGACCGCGCCGGTGTTTACGTTCCTGCAGGACGTTTTCCGCTCGTCTCGACTGTTGTAATGACTATAACTCCTGCCGTTGCTGCCGGTGTAAAAGAAGTGATTCTGTGTACTCCGCCACGCGTTCATCCTGATGACAGGGCCGCTGCTGAAAAAGCCGGAACAGGACTCCCTGGAAAACCGTTTGTTGGCGGAAAGCCTTATGCAGATGAAAACATTATGGCGGCTGCATATATCTGCGGTGTTACAAAAGCATTCGCCTGCGGAGGTTCTCAGGCAATCGGTGCGCTCGCATTCGGAACTCAGTCAATTCCGCGCACGGATGTAATCGTCGGTCCGGGCAACAAATTCGTAGCAGAAGCAAAAAAATTGGTCTACGGAACTGTCGGAATCGATATGGTTGCCGGCCCGACCGAAGTCTTTATAATTGCAGACAAATCTGCAAATCCTGCATGGGTAGCGGCTGACCTGCTTGCTCAGGCAGAGCACGACATTGTAGCACAGCCTGTCATGGCAACTGATTCACAGGAGCTGGCAAAAGCCGTAGCGGAAGAAATTGAAAAGCAGCTTGCCGTACTTCCGACCCGCGAAACTGCCGAACAGAGCATTAAAAACTGCGGAAGAATCATTGTCTGCGAAAATCTTGAACAGGCTGCCGAATGTGCCAACAAAAAGGCTCCTGAGCATCTGGAACTCGCCATGGAAGAAGGAAAGGAGCGCGACAGGATTGCTTCTCTCGTTCACAACTACGGCTCGCTTTTTATCGGACATGGAAGCGCGGAAGTATTTGGCGATTATGCGGCTGGATTGAATCACACTCTGCCAACATCAGGAAGCGCAAGATTCACAGGCGGCCTGAGCGTCCGTGTATTCTTAAAGACTGTCACAACGCTGCGCACCATCGAGGGAAGCAAAGGTGCTGTTGCCTCTGCAAAAGCATCGGGAATTCTTGGAGATGCTGAAGGCCTCGCCGGTCATGCCCGTGCTGCACGGATCCGTTTAAATTAGTTTTATATAAAATTAGAGATTTTAGTAAAAATGTCATAATTGTTCATTGCAAAAAAATAAAGACTATGCAAGAATGAAATCTGAAAATTGTCTGAACTTGGAGTAAAATTATGAAAAGTAAAATCTTAGCTTTTTTTTCGGTTCTATTCCTGTCGTCTTTTGTTTTTGCCGAAACTTGTCAGGAAGTTTTGACTGTGTTTTGTGATTTGGATCGTGTTCCAGATTACAATTATTCCACGTTGCTTATCGATAACATTGATGCCAATGGAAAAGTTGAGCACATGGAAGTAAAACAGTTTGGTGGTGGAAGTAACGGTCTTAAAAACACCGTTTTCGATTTTCAGAGTCCGGCAAGCGTAAAAAGTACCCGAGTCCTTCAGGCAGAAAAAGTTGGAAAGCAGGATGAGCGTTGGATTTATATTCCAAGCCTTCGCCAGTCACGCCGAATACCGATGTCTGAACGCTACAAGTCATTCGTTGGAACTGAACTTACTTACAACGATATGACAATTCGTGAGCCAGAAGAAGATGAGAACGAGATGCTTGCTCAGTCAGAAAAAATCACTGTTTCTGGAACTGAGTACACATGTTGGAAAATGAAGCAGACACCGTACAAGAAAAGCGAGGTCGAATACGGCTACCGCATCTCTTGGTACGATAAAAAATCATATATTCCTGTCAGAATTGAATACTATGACAAGAAGAATGATAAAAAAATCATTAAGATTTATGAGTGTGAGAAGGTTGAATGGGTAAAAGGTGTAACCGGAATCGAATATCCGTTGCGCCGTTCAAACTTGGTTTCAAACCTCGTTACGGGGCGAAAAACTCGCGTCATGGTAAAAGACTTCAAGTTTGACGATCCTATTTCAGACAGCTACTTCACGCAGTCTTGGTTGATTTCTGGAAAAGCTAAGTAAAACAAACATCAACTTTCAATCAATGTTTACTAAAAGCCGTGCTCTTGATGAGAGTACGGCTTTTTATATATTCAGCTGATGCGGGCGTATTTTATCCGTGTAGTAACTAAATCCATTTTATGATAGAGTGATAAAATGAAAATCTATAAACTTGGTGAAGAAATTTTAAGAAAAAAGTGCGAGCCTGTTGCAGAAGTTAACGATCACTTGCGCGAAATATTTAACGAGATGTTTGAGACGATGCTGGATGCAAACGGTGTCGGTCTTGCGGCTCCTCAGGTTGGAATTGCCGAGCGTTTTTTTGTTGTGATTTCAGACGATGATGTTCGACGTGTTTTTGTAAATCCTCAGATAATCGCGACGAGCAATGAAATGTGCGATTATGAAGAGGGCTGCCTTTCAATTCCTGGATTTAATGAGAATATTCGCCGCCCGGAAAAAGTCACCGTGCAGGCTTTGGACGAAAACGGAAAGCCGTTCACGCTGGAAGCTGACGGACTCCTTGCAAGAATTATTCAGCACGAGAATGATCACCTCAACGGAATTGTGTACATTGACCGCGGAGATCCAAATTTTGCAGCCGATGTAACAGAAAAAATGAAAAAACGTGTTGAGCGTGCTGCAAAAAAAGAAGCTGAAAAAGCGCGCAAAGCAAAGAGCATTGCCGCAAAATTAGCCGCAAAAGAAGCCAAAAAAAGCAAATAATCTGATATAATTTAATTTGTCAAAATGCAAAGTCTAAAAATCTTGTATGCGGGCTCTCCGCTCGCATCTGCAATTGTTCTAAAAAATCTCATCGTTGCTCAGGATGAATGCGGTTTTAAGATTGTCGGAGTGCTTACAAATCCTCCTGCGACTCGTGGCCGCCATTCAGATTTGATTCCGACAGAAGTTGCATCCGCAGCAAGAGAAAGTTCCATCCCTGTTTTTGAGTTCGACCATCTTTTGAGCGATGCTCGGGAAGCTGTTTCTCCGTTGGGAGCAGATCTTCTCGTCTCGTTCGATTATGGACGCATTTTCGGACCAAAATTTTTATCGCTTTTCCCGCTCGGAGGAATCAATCTCCATCCGTCCCTTTTACCAAAATATCGCGGTTGCACACCTGTTCCTGCCGCCCTTCTTAACGGGGACAAGACTCTTGGTGTGACTGTACAAAAATTAGCTCTTCAGACTGATGAGGGTGATATTCTTGCTCAGACGGAAATTCCGCTTGATGGCAGCGAGACAACGCTTTCACTGATGGACGGAGACGGAAACTCAAGCCCGATTACCGAGGCCGGAGTCAAGCTGCTGAAAAAAGTTCTTTCCGAAGCTGCAAAATCTGATACCGAGCTGATCGGGAAAAAGCAGTCAGGAGAAACAAGCTACACTCCGTTTATTAAAAAAGAAGACGGAATTATTTCATGGACCGAGGATGCCCGCACGATTCTGAACAAAATCCGTGCTTACACTCCATGGCCGCTGTGCTCAACCGAGTGCAACGGACAAAAACTTCTGATCCTGAGCGCATCCGTTTCCGAGGAGCAGACAGAAGAAAAACCTGGCACCGTCCTTCCGTACAGAAAGTCTGTCGGAATAGAAATCGCCTGCGGAAACAAAACTGTGCTGATTGCAAAAGAGCTTCAGTGGCAGGCAAAAAAAGCTATGGATTATAAATCTTTTATGAACGGAGCGAGAAATTTTATCGGCTCTGTTTTGGGCGTTCCTTATGGAACAAAAGAATCATAACTGCTATTCTAAAGCAGATTTGTCAAAAAACGAAAAAAGGATTTTTGAATGGATTTTAACAATTTCGAATCGACTGAACAGAAAAAAAATCTAAAAGAAAGACTGAGGCTGTTTTTTAAAAAAGAAAATCTTAAGAAACGCTGCAACGAAATCCTCGATGTGCTCGAAAGACACTGGAAAGTATTTTTTGGAGTCACTGCTGTAGCGGTGATTTTTATGTTCCTCATCTGCTGGATCGTATTTTTTGTGACGGTTCGCCGTCCCGAGCAGGTGATGGTTCCGAACATCGTGGGCAAAGAGCTTGCTTCTGCGCTGCTCGAAATGCAGGCGAAGGAACTTTATCCGAAAATTCAGCTCCGATACACGGATTCCCCTGATGATGCTGGAAAAATCCTTGCCCAGAATCCTGCTGCTGGTGCAATCGTAAAAGCAGGTCGAAGAATCACTTTGACCGTCAGCCGTGGTGTCATTCTTGATCACGTGGAAAATTATGTCGGTCAGAATTTTGATGAAGTAAAAATCAATCTTGAGACTATGTTTACAGGTTCAGCCCGCCCGCTGATCGTTCTTGAGGAGCCGAGTTTTAAGGCTGATGAATCTCCTAGCGGAACTATTCTTGCGCAGAATCCTCCCGAGGGAACCGTAATATCTGAGCCGGTTTCTGTAAAACTGATTGTCAGCCGCGGTCCTGCCTATGAGAGCACTCGAATTCCTTCTATAGTTGGAATGAACGTTTCGCAAGTGCTTTCTGTAATGTCGACTTCAAAAGTTATATTTGATTTTACTGCCCGACCTGCCGCAAACGGGGAGACCGGCGGAACTGTCGTAAGCCAGGAGTCGTCAGGGGCTGAATTCGTGCAGAATTATACTAGAACCGGTGCTGTCTTGGCGCTTCCTAAAAAAAGTGCGGACGGAAACGTTACGGGGGTATTCACCGCAAATCTGAACGCTTATCCGTATCCGGTTGATATGAGGCTCGAATACAGCCTTAACGGTGCAAGAATGCCTGTAGTAAGTTTCAGACACACAGGTCAGACTGTTACTGTTCCATATTTCGTTCCAAAGGGCAGCGAGCTGATTCTGAGTGTTGCCGGAAAAATTGTCGCAAGACAGATGGTAGAATAAAATGATTCTGAAACTTATTAATTTTGTCGGAAGTTTGTGTTTCCTCCTCTACGGCATGAAGCTGATGAGCGATGGAATTCAAAAAAGCGCCGGACAGCGGTTGCAGGCGGCTCTTGCCTTTATGACAGGCAACCGTTTTGTCGGGCTTTTGACCGGCTGTATTCTCACTATGATCATACAGTCGTCAGGGGCAACCACGGTAATGCTCGTAAGCTTTGTAAACGCGGAGCTTGTTACCGTAGTTCAGGCAATCGGCGTTATTTTTGGCGCGAACATCGGTACGACGGTTACGGGCTGGATTGTCGCGCTCGGCTCAAGCTTCGAAATCAAAGATTATGCAATCCCGATTTTTGGTTTGGGCTATCTTTTCTATATCTTAAAAAAATTCAAGTCAAAAGAAGGATTCTGGCTTGCAATCATGGGCTTCGGCCTGCTTTTCTTTGGACTCGGCGGTCTTTCTAACTTCTTTGCAGAACCAATCGTAAAATCTTTTGTAATCAATTTTATAAATCAGGTAAACGACTTCGGAATCATCAGCTATGCGATCGGTCTTTTTATCGGAATCGTGCTGACGGCTCTGATTCATTCTTCTTCGGCAATGTCGGCTATCGTAATCGGTATGGCTGTCGCAATGTCAAAGGAAGGAAATGCGAGCATCGAGGAGCTGAACGAATTCTGGCGGTTCGGCGCGATAATGATTATCGGAAGCTCGGTCGGATCTACGGTTGATGCAATTCTGGCTGCAATTGGGGCGAATGCGAATGCGAAGCGAACTGCGGCGGTTCACGTGCTCTTTAATGTGGCAACGGTGATAATCGCACTCATTTTCTTCAAGCCGTTCATCGCTTTCGTAGAGCTTGTTTCTCCTGGTCATAACATCGTTTTCAGAATCGCAATGCTCAACACGGCGTTCAAAGTCATGGGAACGGTGATTTTTATTCCTTTCGTAAATCAGATTTCAAAATTTGTCAGCATAATCATCAAAGACGATGTGGTCAGCGAAGAAAACGTTTACAGGCTTGAATTCAACGAGCGAATGGCAATCGAATCTCCTGAAGGTTGTGTTTTCCGCGCTCAAAAAGAAATCACTGTCTTTTCAGATGTGGTTGTTCAGATGTTCGATGAGCTTCAGACCGGGCTGCTTAAATTCGGGAAGGAATTTTTGGAAACCGGATATCAGCAAATTGAAAAACTTGAGAACTATTGCGACCAGATGAACGAGCAGCTTACACAGTATCTCGTGCGCTGTACGCACCTCCATTTGAGCGATGAGGCAAAGGACAATGTTGCGCTCATGATGCAGCTCATAGGCGAGATGGAGAGCATGTCCGACGGATGTCTGAACATCGCTTCTCAGCTCAAAAAGGCAATTGAAAAAGAAATGTCATTCAGGCAGGAAGATTTCGAGCGTCTTCTTCCTTATTTTGAGCTGGCACGCCAGCTGCTCTATTTTATTCATAAAAATGTTGCTAAAATTCAGAAGCTCACTCAAGAGCAGTTTGACTTTGCGAGCGAGCTTGAGCAGCAGATTGACGACGAGCGAAAAGCGCTCAAAAAGATTGCAAGGAAGCGTCTTGAGAGCGGTGCCGATGTCAAATCAGAATTGCTTTACATGGACATCATCCGGCAGATTGAAAAAATTGGTGACAGATGTTTCGATGTTGCCGGAGATTTGCGATAAACGGTAGAGGTACTTTCAAAAGTCCGGACGGACTTTGCTAGTTGCTACGCAACCGCAAATGCTTCCGAATTTACCTCAAAAAACGCAATGAAATGAGGTTTTTGTAAGCAATGTTTCAAAATTAACAGACTTTTGAAACTTGCTCGATATATTTTACGGAGGGTAAGCATGTATGAGTCAAAAGGCGACTCATACATGCGATATTAAGGAGGTAAGTATGTATGAGTCGGGCGAAGATTATCTTGAAGCGATATTGCGGCTTCAGCTTGAGAACGGATTTGTTCGTTCTGTAGATGTTGCTCACAAACTCAATGTTTCACGTCCGAGCGTGAGCCGGGCAATGGGCTTACTCCAAAAAGACGGATATATTGAATTTGTCATGGGAAACATGATCAAACTGACGGAAAAGGGTAAATCTGCCGCAGAAGATATTTATGGGCGACATAAGCTCCTTACAAAATTTCTTGTTAAGATTACTGGTCTTCCTGAAGATCAGTGTGAGGAAAATGCTTGTCGCATTGAGCATGATGTCGATGCGGATGTAGTTGCCGGTATACAGAAGTGGGTTTCCGAAAATTGAGGATAAATCTCTCCATGAAAAAAATCAGTATTTATAGCGCGATTTTAGTTTGTGCGATCGTACTTTTAAGCTCGTGCAATCAGAAAGACGCAAAAAATGATTTTGCATCTTCCGTTTCTGCTCAAGATGCTCCTGCGCAAGAAGATATTCCAGAAACGACGGAATCAAAGCCTGTGGCGGAAGACAAACCTTTTACAGGTGTGGTCGACCGTGATTTTACCCGGATGAATTCCAACATGGTTTATGCGGAAGTTTTCAATATGATGATCGACCCGGAAAGCTATGTCGGAAAATATTTCAAGATGAAGGGCAAAATCAAAACTTTTGAGGATGGCGCGCTATCATCTCCGTCTTATGCGGTTATAGTTTCCGATGCTCTTGCCTGCTGCCAGCAGGGAATCGATTTTGTGTACGATTTCAACGGAAATCCGCCTCCGGAGGATTCTGAGATTGTCGTCGTTGGAAAATTTGTCCTTGCTGAACTGAACGGTGGAATTTCTTACATCTATCTTGATGCGATAACTGTGGATAGGGCGTAGGTGACGCTGAAGGCGCTGCGAAACATCAAAACTGATGACTTTGTATCGTCTTTTCAGTATAATCTTAACAATTTTATTTTTTTAGAAGGAATTTACGAAAATGGCTGAAAAAAACTTGTGTCCATGCGGCTCTGGAAAAGCTTACGGTGAATGCTGTGAGCCAATCATCAAAGGAAAGACAAAGGCTCCGACCGCAGAAGCTTTAATGCGCGCACGTTATTCATCATACGAAAAACAGGAAATTGACTTTATCATCAACTCTTGCGAGGAAGGCGAAAAAATCGCAGAAATAGACCGAAAGGCGACTGAAGACTGGGCAAAAAATTCAACATGGCATGGTCTCAAGATTCTCCGCACAGAAAAAGGTACAGAATCTGATGATGAGGGAATCGTAGAATTCGAGGCAACATACACCGACAAGGCTGGTCTCCGTGACATCCACCACGAAATCGGATATTTCAAGAAGGTGAACGGCGAGTGGCTTTACTCAGTCGGAAACGTAAAGCCGATGACCGTAGTCCGCGAGGGCGCAAAAATCGGACGAAATGATCCTTGTCCGTGCGGCTCTGGAAAAAAATACAAGAAGTGCTGCGGACGATAGCATGAAGGCGGTTGAGTTTATCATGGCTCAACCGTTTTTTTTACCTCATGATTTTGGGAGAAACAGTTATGACACAAATCATTACGGGATTTCATGCAATAGAAGAAAAGGTACGAAATGCGTGTGAATCAGGTGAATCCACCGGAATTTCTATTTCCTATGCAAAGGCGGGGCCTCGCATAAAAAAAATCCTTGAGATCGCAAGGACGGCGAACATCCCTGTCTCTCAGGTTGAACCAAAGACGTTGGATTTCCTCGTTCAGAATTTGCCCGAAGTTGCCCGCGACCACAGGGGAATCGTTCTCGTTGCTGAGGGCGTCGAAGAAAAAAAATCAGTAGATTTTGATCAGTGGATTGCGCAGTCAAAGATTTCTGACGAGAAATCCACGGTGATCATCCTTGATTCGGTGACAGACCCGCATAATGTCGGAGCTATTATACGCTCATCGGATCAGTTCGGAGCATCGCTCGTCGTGATGCCGGTTCGACACAGCGCGAATGATTTTGCAGATAACGATGTTATTGCCAGAGCTTCTGCCGGTGCGAATGCTTATGTGCCTGTCAGCATAGTGCGCAACCTGACACGGGCGGTTCAGCAGCTCAAGGATGCCGGATTCTGGGTGTACGGAGCTGATGCGGGTGGCGAATCCGTTCAGAAGATTCAGTTTCCGAAAAAGACCGCCATCGTTATGGGCAGCGAGGGAACGGGAATTTCCCGACTGCTGGAAGAGCACTGCGACTCCATCGTATCGATCCCGACTTGCGGAAAAATCGACAGTCTGAATGTTTCTGTCGCTGCAGGCGTGCTTTTGTACGAAATTTACAGGCAGACATTGTAATCTTTAAGGAAGGCAGGATAAAAAGTACATCCGTGTAATTTTTATCCTGGGCGAGTTCTTTTCGATGGCAACAACTCGCTGTCCGCTGCTTCAATACACTGTCACTAACGCGAAGTTTATAAGGAGAGAAAATAATGACATCCTTGACGCTTTTCTTCACGGTCCTTGCCACCGTCTTTATTGCGGAGATGGGTGACAAGACCCAGCTCATGCTCATTGCGCTTACGTCAAAATATAAAGTTCGAGATATCTGCATCGGGACGGCTGCTGCCATTCTCGTGCTGAATGCGCTTGCTGTAATTGCGGGCGGAATCTTGAATGAATTCCTAAAGACAAATCTGTGGATTGTAAAATTCATCGCTGCCGCCGCATTTTTCTTTTTTTCCCTGACTTCGCTTTTGCAGGAAGAGGAGGAGGAAGAGGAAACCGCGAGCCGATTCTCTTTTGCGCCGCTTGCCGTTTTTACAACATTTTTCGTCGCCGAGCTTGGAGACAAAACTCAGCTTGCGGCCATCACGTTTGGCGCGACTAACGGCTTGAACTCCGATGCAATACTTATCTGGCTGTCAGCTTCAATCGGTCTGTTTGCCGCTGATATAATCGGTTTGCTGATAGGCTATTTCCTTCATGGAAAAACGCCGGATTGGTTCTTTAAAACGCTTGCGTTCATCATCTTTGCGGCATTTGGTTTTTGCAGTCTTCCTGAGGGAATACGGATGCTCAACGAAGCAAAAAATCTTTCCGTTCCGGTCATGATTCCGCTTGTCATCGCCGCGGTGATTTTTGCAGGAGCTGTAGCATTCATAATCTTTTTTCAGCGACTGGCAAAAAAACATCAATAGTTTTTCTTGCAATCATATTTTTTATATTGACAAGATTTAATTCATAGGCAAAAATTTACTCTATTCGGAGATGATTGTATGTTTTACGCTTCTACCAACAAGACAGAAGAATCTTGGTCACGAATGGGAATAAAAAAGGCAAAGCCTAGCGAAGATTCAAACGAGCTGGTTGACCGTATTGCCCGCCTGAGCATTTCTGGAATGCGCTATGAGACTGTTGTTGATTTCTATAAAACTCAGCTTGCAAGCTGGCGTCGCTTTTACAAGCAGGATGATACCGTTGAGATAGACGAGACTTTTACCAGCGATCAGATGCGTTGCGCAAGAGTTCAGAGCCTGAACATCGTCTTTTACGTAAAAGAAATGAAAGACGGAACCGTAAAAACAAAGGTCGGATTTACAGATTTCCCGGTTGACGGCATAGGTGACGAAGAGTCTCAGGAAGAAATCGAAGAGCTGTAATCTGATAAACGCTCAAAAAATCAAAAAAATCCTAAAATATCTAAAATTTGTCCGAGTCTGACAATAAAAGTCTCCGTAAACTAAGAATCAAAAGGGGGCTTTTATGGCAAACGAAAACACGGTAAAACCGTTCGGTCTTAAGGACAAAATCGGTTACATGTTCGGAGATTGCGGCAACGACTTCTCATTCATGTTGTGCGCAATGTTCCTTATGAAATTCTACACGGACATCATGGGCGTTCCTGCTGCAATTATCGGTCTCATGATGATGGTTGCAAAATTCGTGGATGCGTTTACTGATGTGTTCATGGGACAGGTCTGCGACCGAAGTCCTGTTACAAAAAAAGGTAAATTCCTTCCGTGGATTCGTCGCATGATGGCGCCGGTCGCTATTTCTTGTGCTCTCATCTTTGCATTCTGGTTCCGAAACATGCCGATGGGCTTCAAGATCGGCTGGCTGTTCTTCACTTATCTTCTGTACGGTTCTGTCTGTTACACTGCAATCAATATTCCGTACGGCTCAATGGCATCTGCCATCACATCTGACCCGAAACAGCGCACTTCGCTTTCTACTTTCCGTTCCATCGGTGCGAAAATCGCTATAACAGGTATCGCGTCTGCACTTCCGCTCTTTGTATTCCATAAAGATGTGGCAACGGGAAAGGTAATTTTCTCAGGTGAGCGCATGTTCACCGCGGCTGTTATCTGCGGAATAATCGGTATAACTTCTTATTCGCTCTGCTACTTCCTTTCGACTGAGCGCGTAAAGATGAAGCAGGTCACCAAAAAATTCGAGCTTGGAAGCTTCTTCAAGACTATTCTTTCAAGCCGTTCACTTTTGGGAATCATCGCATGTGCACTTGTTCTTCTCGTCACACAGCAGATGTTCCAGGGCATGAACAACTACATCTACCCGAACTATTTCAAGAACCGTGCCGCTATGTCGATCGTTCCGCTTTTGGGAACAGGCACAATGCTCGTGCTTTCTACTTTCGCAGGTATTGTTTCTGCAAAAATCGGTAAGAAAGAATTCGCTATTATCGGCTCAATAATCGGTTCGATAGCTATGTTCATCGTACATTTCCTCCATACGACTAACGTCACCGTATGGATTTGTTTCTCTGTTCTCGGCGAAATCGGTCTTGCATGCTTCAACTTGCTCTGCTGGGCAATGATTACAGACGTTATCGACGACATGGAACTTAAGAACGGCGAGCGAAATGACGGTTCAGTATACGCTGTCTATTCATTCGCCCGAAAGCTCGGTCAGGCATTCAGCGCAGGTATCACAGGTTTTATGCTTTCAAGCATCGGTTACACAAAGGAGACCGCATTTGATCCGAACGTTACGAACGGAATCTACAATGTTGCGAGCCTTGCTCCGGCAATTTCATTCGGTGTCATGGCTCTTGCTCTCTTCTTCCTGTATCCGCTTTCAAAGAAGCGCGTCGAAGAAAATACGATCCGTCTGCACGGTTCAAACTAAAATTAAACTAATACGAGGTGAAACATGCTTTATCCTATTCTGACTTCCAGCCGATTGCTCTCTGATTTGAGCGGAGTATGGAACTTCAAACTAGATAAAAACGGCACGGGCTTCAGCGAAAACTGGGCTGCGTCTCCGCTCACGGGAAGCCGCACGATGGCTGTTCCTGCCTCGTACAACGATTTGGTTGACGATGCGGAAGTGCGCGATCACTGGGGCTGGGTGTTCTATCAGCGCACGTTCGCAGTCCCTTCGTTTGTCCGCAGTTCGCAGAGAGTCGTCCTCCGATGCGATGCCGTGACTCATTTAGCGAAAGTCTTCGTGAACGGAAAACTCGTCGCGGAGCACAAGGGCGGATTCCTGCCTTTCGAAGTCGAGCTGAACGGCTTTCTTTCTGACGGCGAAAATCTTCTTACGATTGCTGTGAACAACGAGATTGACTGCTCGACTCTTCCTGTCGGACGGGCCGGCGGCATGTTCAGCGGACGGGGGGCACCGAGCAAGCACAACGAACCGAATTTTGACTTCTTCAATTACGCGGGCATCACGAGGGCTGTGCGCATCTACACGACGCCGCGTGCATTCATAAAGGACATCACGCTTTCAAACGAAGTCGAATGGAATGCTGACGGAAGCGCAAAAACTGCGGTCGTGCATTACAGCGTGGAAACAGCCGGCGAAGCTTGCAACGCAGATTGCAAAGTTTCCGTAAAGGATGCTTCCGGCAAGGTCGTTGCGGAAGTGAACGGGGCAAAAGGCGAGCTTTCAATCTCCGATGTCCATCTCTGGCAGCCGTTAGCAGCCTATCTCTACGAAGTGACTGTTACCTATGGCGAGGACGAATATTCACTTCCATACGGAATCCGCACCGTGGAAGTCCGCGGAACGAAATTCCTCATCAACAACAGGCCGTTCTATTTCAAGGGATACGGCAAGCACGAGGACACTTTCCCTGCAGGACGCGGAATCAACATCCCGATGAACACTAAGGACATTTCGCTGATGAAGTGGCAGGGCGCAAACAGCTTCAGAACGAGCCACTATCCTTACAGCGAGGAAATGATGCGCCAGTGCGACGCTGAGGGAATCGTCGTGATTGATGAGACTCCTGCAGTCGGACTGAACTTTGCGTTCGGCGGCGGAGCTGCATTCGGTGTGAAGACAGTCGACACTTATGACAGTGAGAAGGGATTGCGGACTCAGGAACATCACGCAGATGTCATCCGCGACTGGATTTCCCGCGACAAAAATTACGCATGCGTTGTCATGTGGAGCATCGCGAACGAGCCTGACAGCTATGCGCCTGGAGCCTATGAGTATTTCGCGCCTCTCTTTGAGCTTGCCCGAAGCCTCGACATTCAGAAACGCCCTTGCACTCTGGTAAGTGCCCTTGTAGGCGGAAAGCCTGAGGACGATGTGGCGCACCGCTTGAGCGACGTGTTCTGCATCAACCGCTATTACGGCTGGTATTTCGGAGGCCCTGACCTGGAAGTTTCGGAAGAGATGCTCAGGAAGGAACTTGATTTCTGGAAGACTACAGGAAAGCCGCTCATGATCACCGAGTACGGGGCAGACACGGTTGCCGGCTTCCATGACACTGTTCCTCAGCTCTACACCGAGGAATATCAGCTCGAATACTACAAGATGAACAACAGAGTTTTCGACGATTACGATTTCGTGGTTGGCGAGCACGCATGGAACTTCGCGGATTTTGCGACAAGCCAGAGCATGATGCGCGTGAACGGAAACAAGAAGGGAATCTTCACCCGCGACAGAAAACCAAAGATGGTTGCGCACTACTTCAAGGAGCGATGGCATTCCATTCCGGATTTCGATTATAAAAAATAAGCAAAAAGTCGGGGGACTTGAAATCTGAATAGTGACGCTAAAGATTGCGCCGGTATGCGGACGGAGAGACCCCGGTGATTTTCTTAAAGACTCGTGTAAAATAATTCATGTCTTCAAAACCGCAGCTGTTCGCAATATTTTCGATGCTGCGGTTTTTTTCTGCGAGCAGTGGAAGCGCGTGCTCAATCCGAGTTTTATTCAGGTAAGAGGTGAGCGTGCAGCCGGTCTCTTTTGTGAACTGAGCCGAGAGATATGATGCGTTTACGTGCAGGGCATCCGCCATCGATTGCAGGCTTAGCTGCTGCGTGCTATGGAAATTTATGTATGTGATGCAACGTTGAATCAGTTCGCCGTAATCCCTGACGGCGTGGGCGTTCACCTGTGTGCAATATCCTTTTATCATTCGGACGCTGAGGTCGTTGAGCTGGAGCTGACTCGTGCATTTCTCGATGGCTATGGCGTAATTTCGTGAAATTTCATCTATATACAATGTGTTTACGCCTTTTGATTCAACCGCTTTCCTCATGAGAGTATTGAAAACGATGACAAAATTCTTGCTGTTGCGAAGCGAATTTGGCGTGCGGGGCGCAAAAGAGAACTGAGTCATTTTCTGATGGGCAAGAATCGCACCGTCCGCGTCGCCTGCACGGACACATTCAAGCATCCGGTTTTCGACCTCGTAGCGATTTTTTATGAGCTCTGCATGCCGCTCAAGTTCTTCCGGGGTCGGTTGCTCAGCGGAATATAAAAAATCACTTTCTTTTGAAAAATAGTGATATGTGAACGTGAGCGGAACTTGAAGAAGATGTGTGAATATTGTGCAGATTGTTGACTGAAACTGATCGCGGGAAGCGACTTTTGGAATTTCGTCAAAAAAGGACTGAAGAAGTTGCGGATCGTCGATTTTCATGTTTTCATCGACCTGCATTTTCTCAAACGAAAACGGCGCGGCAACAAAATATGCTTCGTCGGAAATTGGAACCACGACAGACGAAAGATGCATGAAATCTTCGAGCAGGTAGATTGATCCGAATGTGCAGTTTTCCCGGATCCATGCCACTATCTGCGGATACGATTCTCCAGGAAAAAAACGCTTCCTCAGCTCCCCGTCAATTTTTGCTCTGTCCTGCTCATACGGGGGGCGAAGGATAAATGTAGGAATGTTCTGGCATGCAAACAGCCGTGCGGAGAAATCAAGTTCTGTCTCTGATACTGCCTGCATGCCGCCTCCAGAAAATTAGCCGATGATTTTCTTTACTGTTTCTGCGATTTTAGCGTCCTTGCAATCCTTGAAGAACAGCTCGCTGAATTTTTCTCCTGCGAAAGCACCCTTTACGAGGTCTTTGTCCAGAGATTCAAGAATTTCGGTGAACGGTTTGAATGCGATTTCGCGTACGCCGTCGAGGATTTTCTTGTTGCGCTGTTCAGGTTCTGCGCGCTCGCGAGGATATCCCTGTCCGCTTGGCTCACAGAAAAGTTTCTCGAAGATGTATTCGAGATTGAGGTCGCCGCCCCAGCCGAAACCGAGTGCGAACGGAATTGAGATTGCATTTCCGTCGTTGATCTGAGCGAACGTGTATGCATCGAGCGGAGTTGCGACGTGACCACAGATGACACCCGGGAAACTGTTCAATGCGAGCATTGCGCCTTCTCCAGTGCCGCATCCCGTGATAACGTAATCAACAGCCTTTGAGTTAAGGAGCGTTGCCGCAAGGATTCCGTTCTGTACGTAGGTGAGTGACGGTGAGTCAGCAGAGTACATGCCGTAGTTTACGACCTCAAATCCGTGTGCGTCAGCAACTTTTTTGAGAGCGTTGAAGATGACTGCATTTTTTGCAGCCTGAGAATTTTCGTTAATCAAAGCGATTTTCATATAGACCTCTGTTGAAATGATTTACATTCTCAGTTTAGATGATTTTTTGATTTGCGGATAGGGCAAAATATTTTTCTTTCCGCCTGATTTTAGTGCTCCGTCAGCTTTCGTGCGAGCTGGAGCAGAGTTTCCGCTTCCTTCCGTGGATTTTCTGCGTGCATTATCGCCGAGACCGCGCAGATTCCGCTGATTTTTATTCCCTCAAGAACTGAAAGATTCGTCTTGTTCAGTCCTCCGATTGCGTTCACTGGAATCGGAACCGCATCGCATATTTCGGACAGCGTCTGTGTTGAAGTGAGCACCGTCTTAACCTTTGTCGTCGTGGGATAAATTGCCCCAACTCCGCAATAGTCCGCGCCACCCTCGTACGCTTCCACCGCCTGCGCCACTGTTTTTGTCGTCGCCCCGATGATGAAAGAATCCCCGAGGATGCTGCGCGCTGTCTTTATCGGCATGTCGCTCTGCCCGAGATGAACGCCCTCGCTCTTGACTGCCTGCGCCACGTCGATTCTGTCATCAATGATGAGCGGAACGTTGTGCCTCAGTGCGATTTCGTGCACTTTTTGGGCGAGGTCGATGTATTCCCTTGTCGTCCGGTTCTTTTCTCTGAGCTGGATGATTGTCGCGCCTCCTGAAAGAGCCTCGTCAACGCGCCTCAGAAATTCTTCCTGCTTGTAAGGTGTGCTGTCAGTTATGAAATACAAAGTCGAGTCAAAATTCTTCATGAAAATCTCCCATAAAAATTCAGCGTCTGCGTTATAGTGCGGCGTTGCGTGGAGGCAGCGGATATCGAGTTATTGCCAACGGCAAGAAGTCGTCCGCGAAAAGTACACGGAGGTGCTTTTTATCATGCCTCCTGTGGCGGCTTATTTGTCCTAGATGTACAGATAGTCGTTCAGAACAGGTTGAAGTCCTTCCTGAGACATATCCTTGTACATGGTGTTAAAGCTTCGGGAGTCGTTGATTTCAAACTGCTCGTCTCCCTCGTTCTCCCCGGATTTTTTTCCGGTGTACTTGCTTTCGTGATCGCCGATGCCGGTAGAAACTCCCGCCGAAATCTTTGTCGCCGCAATCTTTACGATTCCGTTTCTGAATTCCGCGCTTTCCCGTGAGGACACCGTGATTCCGACGTACGGAAGAAAAATTCTGTAGGCGCACAAAATCTGGCAGAGCTGCTTTTCGTGCACGTCGAGCGGATTTATCTTCTCGTTGTTGATTATTGGGCGTAGCCGCGGACAAGAAAGCGACATCTCCGCCTGAGGATACTTTCGCTGCAGGTAGTGTACATGCAGCGCGCTGGCGAGCGCATCTTTTCTAAAATCAGAAAGTCCGAGCAAAGCAGAAAAACCGACACCCCTCATTCCGCCACGAAGCGCGCGTTCCTGGGCATCGAAGCGGTATGGCCAGACTCGTTTGTGACCGAGCAGGTGCAGCTCCTCATATTTTTTTGTGTCATAAGTTTCCTGAAAGACAGTCACGTAGTCAGCGCCGCATTCGTGCAGATACCTGTAGTCCTCCGTGTTCACCGGATAGACTTCAAGCCCGACCATGCGGAAATATTTCCGTGCAATCTTGCATGCCTCGCCGATGTATTCCACGCTGCTCGCGCTCCGGCTTTCGCCAGTCAGAATCAGCACCTCCTCCATGCCGCTTTCGGCGATTACCTTCATCTCGTGCTCAATCTGCTCGGCATTGAGCTTCATGCGCCGTATGTGGTTGAAGCAGTTGAAGCCGCAATAGACGCAGTAATTCTCGCAATAGTTCGCGATGTAGAGCGGGGTAAAGAGATAGACAGTGTTTCCGAAGTGACGGCTTGTCTGCGCGCGCGCTTTCTGCGCCATCTGCTCAAGGAAAGGTTCCGCCGCCGGTGAAAGCAATGCTTTAAAATCCTCGACAGAACATGAGTCGTGTTCCAGCGCGCGCCGAACATCTGCCGCGGTGTATTTTTTATAATCGTAGGAATGCATCTCATCCATGACTTTCTTGCACACGTCGGATTCGATAATTTCCATTCCTTCCATATATTCCATGTGATTGGTACGGCTTGCCGGATTGTTTTCAAGCTCGTGCTTTTTTTTGAGCGCGGTCTCGCTGAGAAAATCCGAGTCGACGAAAAATGAGTTTTCCACTTTCCTCATCCCCTAGTCGCGCAGAAAACCCGTGAGCGGGTCGGAAGATGATGCTCCGCGCGAAAGAACTCGTCCGAGTCCGGAAAGATACGCTTTTCGTCCAGCCTCTATTGCCTGACGGAACGCCTGGGCCATGAGCGAGAGATCTCCCGCCGTAGCAAGCGCAGTGTTCGCCATGACAGCAGCACATCCCATCTCCATCGCCTCACATGCCTGCGACGGACGTCCGATTCCGGCATCAACGATTATCGGAAGGTCGATTTCGTCAATGAGAATCTGGATGAAATCACGTGTCGCAAGACCTTTGTTCGAGCCGATCGGAGCTGCAAGAGGCATAATGCTTGCCGCTCCAGCATTTGCGAGGTCGCGGGCTGCGTTCAAGTCCGGGTACATATAAGGAAGCACAACGAATCCGTCCTTTGCGAGCGTTTCCGTTGCGCGGATAGTCTCCTGATTGTCCGGAAGAAGATATTTTGTGTCTCGCATGATTTCAATCTTTACGAAATTTCCGCATCCGAGTTCCCGTGCAAGCCTGGCAATGCGCACCGCCTCTTCAGCATTTCGCGCTCCGCTTGTGTTCGGGAGAAGCGTAACTCCTTTTGGAATATAGTCGAGGATATTTTCATGTTCCTTTGTGTTTGCCCGCCTTACAGCAAGGGTGACAATCTGCGCACCCGCATCCTTGATGGCTGCCTCAATGAGTTTCATCGAATATTTTCCGGAGCCGAGAATGAATCGTGAGCTGAACTCGTGTCCTCCGAGATTAAGTTTATCTTCCGTCATTTTTTATTCCTTTTTTGGGCGCATCCGCCACAAGTGGCGGTCGGCTGTTCCGCAGTTCCCTCACGGTCAGCCTCTTTTCGAGGCCGGCGGCTTTGCCGCCGCTGCTCCATAGCCTTGCGCTTTCCTGGTTGAAGCATTTCAAAAGTAACAGACTTTTGAAACATTGCTCGTTTTTTTTACTTTAAAAACTACACATCAAGTCTTCCGGTCAGAATCCTGATTATTGCGTGCGCTTCGTGGGCGGCACATGCCATGACCCGGCTTGAGATCAGTCCGATTCCATCATTCACGTCGCTTACCGTGTCTCCGCAGAGATAGAATTTATCGGAAACCTTTCTTGTCCGTATCATGTTCGCGCTTTCAAAGCCCGCCATTCCCGATGCCGACACCAGATATTTTTCCGGCATCTTTTCGAGCACGGCATTCACGATCATCGCCTTTGCGTTCGGATTGTCGAAAGCCTCGCAAATAACGTCCGCTTCGCTTGCAATCGAAACGATGTTTTCTTCCGTGATTTTTTCCACGTGGCTTTCATATTCGACGTATGGCGCGATTTCCCGGAGATTCTTGACCAGAGCTTCCGCCTTCGGTTCTCCCACCTGATCAGCCTTGTACTGCTGCCGGTGCAAGTTCGTGACGTCCACCTTGTCGAAATCAGTGAGAATCAGCTTCTTTACGCCCGCCCTCGCCAGAGAAATGGCGACGTTTGAGCCAAGCCCGCCGAGTCCGCAGACCGCGACCGTTGCCCGGGAAATTTTCTCATAGTTTTCTTTTCCCTGCTTTAGGATGAGCGCATCCTGCCATTCAGTTCGTGAAGGAATCATATCAGCCTCCTCCTACAAAACTGACGACCTCAACGCTGTCCTGATCTTTGAGGACGGTCGAGTCATAGTCTGCTTTCGGCACTATGGAGCAGTTGATTTCAACTGCGATCCTGTTCCGGTCGTATTTTGTCGTTGCAAGATAGTCGGCAAGCGTTTTTCCGGCTATATCAAGCTCCGTTCCGTTTACTTTGACCATACGGACTCCTTTGTTTTGCATAGCAGCAATGATTTTTTTAGGTGGAGCTTAAAAAAAAGAAAAGCCGCCTGTTTTGGACGGCAGCGAGCAAAAAAAATGATTTTCCCTACGTTGGCATTATCCAAATCAGGTTATGGGTCAAGGCAAACAGCCTACTCTCAGCC
>CAMVSS010000004.1 GCA_947170195.1 uncultured Treponema sp.
AGAGCGCCACCCTGCGGAGGTGGAGGTCGCACGTTCGAATCGTGTCAGTCTCAAGTTCTTTTAAGGTCAGTTTCTTACTGACCTTTTTTTATGCCCTGATATCTTCTTAAAAACTTTCGCCGATTCCATTATCTCGGCACGTGCCATTCAACCCCGCCCTTACGACTTCAGCCATTTTTCGACAGCTTTTCGAACAGACTGCGTTTTAAACTGAACATTCTGGCCCTGAGCGTAAAATCCGTTCTTGAAGCGGCAGCCTGAAAGCTTTGATTTTAGATTCAGCTCGGTCTGCCCGAATCCGTTTCCCTCATGCGTGCAGAACGGAACTATTGTCTTGCCTTTCAAATCCACTGACTCGAAAAAAGTATACATGCACATCGGAAGATCGCCCCACCAGTTCGGATACCCCACATAAATCAGGTTGTAGGCGGAAATGTCCGGAAGCGGCTGAATTTCAGGACGCTCCTCCCTCACCTGCTCTCTCTTTGCAACCGCTTTGCATTCCTCGTAGCTCTCAGGATAAGGAACCACCGGTTTGATTTCAAAAATATCAGCCCATTCCTTCTCCGCGATTATTTCCGCGAGGATCCGCGTGCTTCCCTTTTCGACGTTTCCAACCTCATAGTTTTCGCCAGCGCGGGAGAAATAGAACACGGCCTTCTTCAGCTTGTTTTCGTTCAGGATTTTTCTGACTACACAATTCTTTCCGTTTCGCTTTCCGTAGTAAAGCCTGTCGTCGGCATCGCGGATTACAGACTCGTAATCGGAAAGGTTGGTTCCGGTGCACATTCCGACCGTCATCGTAACTTTTATTTCCTTTCCCTCAAATTCAACTATGGTGCTCCGTACTTTTTCGCACAGTTTTTCCAGATAATCATAGGCTTCGTTTCCGTCAGTCTGCGGCATATAGAGTATGAATTCTTCGCCGCCCCACCTGACGGGGACATAGTTTTCTTTTGCGCAATCCTCGATAATTTTGCTCACTTTTTTTAAAACTTCGTCTCCGGCCTGATGTCCGTAAGTATCATTGACCTTCTTAAAATCATCTATGTCGAAAAGCGCGATCGTGTACTTGTTTTCGTTCTCGGACTTATTGCGCTTCATTATGTGCTCAAAAAAACGGCGGTTAAAAAGCCCCGTCAACAAATCGTGGTTGCTCGTGTAATTCAGCTTGTCGTTTACTGTGTTGACCTCAATAAAATAAAGGTTGGAAATGTAAAACAACGTGAAGAGAGTTATGAACAGATTAAAAAATCCGATCTGATACTTATAGGACTCGACGATGGATTCATATTGAGGAAAAAGGGCGAAATGTTTTATCCGAATTATGTAAATCGCGATGGCATATAAAATACCGATTCCCTGAAAAATGTGCTTCATGCGCTTGTTTGGCGGAAGAAGATAGAAGACCGTGGAAATCATACCGACGACAAAGAAGATATAAAGAAAGGAGCCGCCTGAAAAAAGTTCGCTTATGAACGAAAAAGTGATGATTTCGAAGTATGTAAAGATTATATAAACATCAGTATGCCGCTTGAAAAGCTTAAGAACCGCGGCGTAAAACGTTGCGCTAAGAACATTCAGAATTGCGAGTGGAAAAAAACCAAGGAAGTAAAAAACAACCGCATTGATACCGTGCACAAAAAAGCACATTATTAAAAAGAGCAGCGTTTTCTTCTGGGAAAGAAAACTTAGGAAATCTTGCATCATAAACTCTCCGGAGCATTGGCAGGTTAAGTACTGGCAAAAACGACCTATTCGTGGACATCCATGCTCAATCAAATTTAACACACGTTCCGCCGATTCCGCAAATTATAATTGACAACAGCGCTTTAAAAGTCTGTTTTGTCCAACATTTACAAATTTTGATGTTTTTTTTTGATTTTATTTCCCGCTAGGATTAAAATAGGAACTATAGAAAAACAGAGGAGTATATGAAGAAATTTGCATTATTATTTTTGCTTTTGGTTCCAGCCTTAGGGGCTTTTGCGGAGGACATTGCTTCACCAATCGCAAACGACAGCTCGGCTTATGTTATTGAGAATCCAAACTACAAGACATGCTACAGCGACCGTTACGGCCAGCCGCTCTGGTCATTTTACAAGCTCAATTCGTCAATGATCGTCAGCGGAACGATCACAGAAGAGTACAAGCTGGACAACCGCGTCAAGAACAACAAAATCACGCCAAAGGAAATGGCATCATCACCGTTTGAAAAAGTCCAGCTGTTTCCTGCCACACACGCAGGGAGCAATCCGACAGTTCAGAAAAGCACATTTCTTACCACAAACGTTGTCCTTATGAGCAAACAGCTTGCGGATACGACCTGGACAAGAATCACAAAGGACATCGAGGATATCTCAAGAAACAGCGGAAACGTCTATGTGATTTCAGGCCCGGTATTCGACAAAGAGACGGCGAAAATCAAATACATGCTGGGCAACAAATGTGCGATTCCGGCATTCTTCTACAGAATCGTACTCTACTACGAGGGCGGAAGTCCCGTTTACAAATGCTGGAAATTTACGAACCGCATTCCGAGCGACTATGAGCGAACATGCGACCTGGACACATACCGCTACAACCTTTACCAGCTCGAAGCCGAAACAGGAATCGACTTTTTTGATTCGGCAGTTGACAATGCGTTCAGAAAAGACAAGATGAAGTACCTGGAGAAACACATAAAATAGTCCGCTCGCCGACGACCTTCAGTGCGCCGGCAACGTTCAGTTTTCACACATCTTCACACATCTATTGAAAAAAATCGTCAGTTATGATAGATTTTCTGCGTTGGTCAGGAGCCAGCAAGATTTTTCTTCAAAACCGTGTCAGGCCGGAAGGAGCAGCACTATGAAGCAAAAAACTGTGCATGGTTTCCCTGACCTTTTTTATTTTTCTGCCTTCAGTGCGCTTATTCTCTCAAGCAGCGGCGGATGATTGTAATAAAACACGCTGTAGATTTTCGGCACTTGAATTTCAGACAGATTTTCTTTGTTCAGCTTGATGAGCGCAGTCACAAGGGCATCTCCGCTTCCGCAGAGCTTCTTTGAGAACGCATCAGCCTCAAACTCATCCTTCCTGCTGAAAAAATTCGAAACAGGGCTGACCAGACAGTCAAAATCTCCGAATGCGACAGAGAGCAGGAACAGACCGACCACCATCATCTGATAAGGGACGACATCGCCCACAGCAAAACCGAATCCCGAGTACAGCGAAGGCATTTTTATAAAGATGCTGACGGCGTACAGAACTACAAACACGAGCGGAATCATAACGACGAGCCGCTTAATGATGTGATGCTTTTTCGAGTGCCCCAGCTCATGAGCCAGAACGGCCTCAATCTCTTCGACAGAAAGCTGTTCGATCAGCGTGTCGTACAAAACCACCCTCTTTGACTTTCCAAAACCTGTAAAATACGCGTTCGAGTGACCGCTTCTTCGCGAAGCATCCATCACGAAAAGCCCGCTCGCCTTAAAACCGCACGAATCAAGCATTTTCTCAAGGCGGGTCTTAAGCTCACCGTCCTCAAGCGGCTGGAATTTATTGAACAAAGGCGCGATAAAAATCGGATAAATCACGGAGACGGCAAGACTGAAAATCAGGTAAACGACACCGAGAAAGAGCCACCACAAATCCCCGGCATGCTTAAAGAGCATCGTCGCGGCAAAAATAAGCGGCGCAAGGAGCAGCAGGTTCAAAATCAGCCCCTTGATCCTGTCCGCAACCCACAGCCCGAGAGTCATTTTGCTGAATCCGAACTGCTTTTCGATACCGAATTCCGAATGCAAATCAAACGGAACGGTTAGCAAAAGCGCAGGAACAGAGCCCAAAATCAAAAAGAAATACGCGCAGAAAAAAGAATTTTCAGTCCAGCCCAATACCACGCCGAACAGCGCAGGATAAAATCCCGAAAAAACGAGGTAATAGCCGAGCGCAAGCCCAAAAATCGAGCGCGGAATGCTGAATTTATACTTTGCATCCTCGTAGCGGCAAGTTTTTTTCAAGACAGACTCGTCAACATGCCCCTGAAGCATTGGCGGAATCTCAGTTCCATGCTTTTTTCTGAACCTGAAATCAATAAAATCAAGCGTTGTATCGAGCAAAAACCCAAACGCGCTGCCGACGATAAACAAAACCACGAAAATATTCGTATAATCCATAACCTTTCCTCTGAAAATTTTTAAATGGGCGCCGCCAGCTTCGCTTGCCGGCTGTTCCACGGCTCGGTAACCCTCGGTCGACGCAAGAAACTTGCATCGACTGGATTCGCCACCGTTCCATAGCCTGGCGCGTCAGCTGAAAATCAGTTTTGCGCGCTTCCCCGGAAATCATCCAGCGACCTGAAGCCTTTGCGTTTCATGTACTCGCGGAGACCTTCGACAATCTCTTTCATCGCAAAAGGATTTCCAAAAGTGGCTGTTCCGACCTCGATTGCGCTCGCTCCAGCCATTATAAACTCTACGGCATCACGCCAAGTGGAAATTCCGCCAAGGCCAACCACGGGTATTCTTTCGCTCTCAGGAAGCTTGTTCATAGCCTGAACTACATCGAACACCATTCGGAGAGCTATCGGTTTTACGGCAGGACCGCTGAATCCGGCGCGGACATTGTTAAAAACAGGCCTTCCGGTCTCGATATCGATGGACATAGCCTGGAAAGTATTCACCAGACTGATTGCATCCGCGCCCGCTTCCCGGACAGCCATTGCAATTCCGATCAGGTCGGGAGCATTCGGGCTGAGTTTTACCATGAGCGGCTTTTTAGTGACTGCCCGAACAGCCGACGTGACGCTCGCCGCGCTAGTGCAGTCCATTCCGAAAGCCATTCCGCCGGCCTTTACGTTCGGGCAGCTGATATTAAGCTCAATCATCGGAACATCTGTCGCGTCAAGCAGCTTTGCACCCTCGACATAGGTGTCCAGCGACGAACCGGAGAGATTCGCGATCGTCTTTGTCTTTAATTTGAGCATCGATGGCAGCTCGTGTTCGATAAAATGAGCTATTCCCGGGTTCTCAAGTCCGATTGAGTTTATCAAACCTGACGGAGTCTCAACGAGACGAACCCCGCCATTGCCCGGACGTCCCTCAAGCGTAAGCCCCTTGGAACAAATACCTCCGAGCGTATTCACGTCGAAAAGGTCGCCGTATTCCGAACCATAACCGAATGTTCCGCTCGCCGCAATCACCGGATTTTCAAATCTGACACCGGCGATACTTGTGCTCATATCCGGGATTTCGTTTTCTTTCAGAGGTTCGCGGCGCGCTGGCTTTGATGCAGGAGGCGTAAAGTCAAGGATCGAGCCGTCGAAAACAGGGCCGTCCTTGCAGCAACGTTTATTTCCTTCTTTTGTGGAGATTGTGCATCCCAGACATGCGCCGACTCCGCACGCCATTCTGTTCTCCATGCTGAGATAGCATTTTACATTTGCTTCGGCGCATATTTTCTGAATGTAGGCAAGCATCGGAGTCGGGCCGCAGGCATAAACCACGGTGTATCCCTTCGAGCGCAGGGTGTCGGCCGTGAGGGCGGCGGTGATCATTCCGTGCACGCCGACAGAGCCGTCATCTGTTGTGACAGTCAATTCGGCCGGATGAACAAAATCAAGGCCGTATGAGCCGCTTTTGAAGCTTGCGTAAAAATCGTAGGAATTATCGCCCAGGGTTGAGGCAAAACCGGCCACAGGAGCAACCCCGACGCCGCCGCCGACAATGCAAACCTTGTCGCTTTCTTTAGGAACCGGGAAAGTGTTTCCCTCAGGCCCGATCAGCTCGATTCCGTCTCCCTCGCAGAGAGAGCAAAGCTCCTGAGTTCCGGTTCCTTTTTTTAGGATTAAAAATGATATTTGAACTGAATCGCCTTTTTTTTCGGCGGCATAAACGCTGATAGGACGACCAAGAAGGACTTCTGATTTGACCGAGCGCAGCATGTAAAACTGCCCCGCAAGCGGAAGATCTCGATTTTTTCCATCAAAATCAACTTTAAGAAGATAAATGCTTCCGAGAGGACGCGCGCTTTCAACGACTCCGCAGAAACATACTTTTCCAACACCAAAGCTTGGGCGTGGCATACCGTTACAATCAGTCAAGTGTTCCATGCCCAAAAGTATAGCACGTAAACAAGAACTTGTTCGAGAGGACTCAAAAATCAGTCCTCCCGAAACATGTCGATACTACAAGCCAAGCTCTCTTTTTGCGTTGAGCAAATCCTCTGAGGATGCTTTTGCAGCACGCGCGGCGCTGTCAGCAATGTCGGACAGGGTAAGAGCGCCTGACTCACGTTTTTTTGCCAGCAGCTCGTCTTTTTTCCATGCGCAAAGGATTCCGCGGCTGGAATTTACTGTGCCACCGGCCTTGTCGAGCAGCGTTGCCGCAATTCGAGCGGCTCCGCCCTGAGCACCGTAGCCAGGAATCAAGAAGAACATTTTTGGATACGCGTCGCGAAGCAGTCTGGCATCGCTTTCTTCTGTGCAGCCGACAACAGCTCCGACCGGGGAACAAGTCTCGTCCATGTATACCGAGTCAAATTCAGCTCCGAGGCGGGCAAGCTCGTTTCCCGTTCTGTCCAAAACCCTGCCGCCAGCCGCAAGCTCCTGCTGCTCGATATCCACCATTCCGGGATTTGAAGTTCTGAGCAGAACGAACATGCCTTTTCCGCCCAGATCAGGCTTGCTGTACTCCGCGAACGGCTTTAATGTATCGAATCCCATATAAGGATTCACCGTGATGATATCGGTTTCAAAGTCGCTGCCTGAGGCAAGATGCGCACGCGCATACGCTTTTGCAGTGTCGGCGATGTCACCGCGCTTTATATCGCTGATTGCAATCAAACCTGCCTTTTTTACAGCCTTTATCGTCTCGACATAAGCTTTCAGGCCTTCGATGCCCATCGCCTCGTAATATGCGATCTGGATTTTGCAGCAACATGCGGTTTTTTCCGCAGAAATCCGCGAGATGATTTCCTTGTTGTAAGCAAGAATCGCTTCCGCAGGGGAAGAAAAAGTCTTTAAAACCGACTCCGGCAAATAAGAAGGGTCCGTATCAAGTCCGACACAGAGCGGTCCGTTTTTCAAAGCTGCTTCCTGCAGCACCTGCATGGTGTGTTTCATCGCAAAACCTCAGAATTCAAAATATAGGGCACCCCGAAAAACCGCGCTCATAGCGACGGTTTTCAGATGTTCAATAGGATAATTCTAGTTTTTTTTGCACACTAAAACAAGAATACCGCTGGCCGCAGAATCAGAATGTCGGACCTCGCAAATCCTATTTTGCGAAAAAAGCTTCGATTCCGCTCAAGAGGGCTTCCGCGCGAGCCTCAAGATTTTTGGTGGAGGTGTCAGTGTGCTGATTTCCAAGCTCAATATCCACGGTCGGAATTGTGCTGAAAGAAGTCTGGGTCAAATCAGTGTCGAGCTTTCCGTCCGCATAAATCGGCAAATCCGCGCTCCTCAAAGCCGCGACCAGCAGCTCTCCGAGCCTCGTGCTTTCAGCGCAATGTTTTTCCACATTCTTAAGCTTTCTCAAACCATCAGGGATGCCGCAATAAAAGCAGCCTTTGTCGAATTTTTGTCTGTCTCCGTCAAAATGAATCGAGATATGGATGTCGGCATAGTTGTTGCAAATCACCGTGCGCGCGATGTTATCGAGCTGAACATCAGCGGAATCACGAATCATCAGCACATCATATCCTTTTTCGAGCAGCTTGGATTTTAAGATATGAGCTGTCCGAAGATTCACTTCAGCCTCCGTTTTTCCATCTGAAAAAATCATTCCGTCGCTGACAGCAATCGATTCGACTGCGCCCAAAGGATTTGTCCCTCCGGTAAGCTTAGGCGATCTGTCGGGATGCGAGAAAGTCTTTTCGGATTTGCCGCCAGCCGTACCGTGACCTGCATTCAGCGCGACCGTGATGTTTTTTTGCTTTTGCTTTGCAGAATAAAAAACTGCCGAACCGCTGTTGATTTTTGAGAATTCCGCAAACTGCCAGCTCTTGTTAAAGCTGATTTTTCGCTTGAAAGAAGCCTCGTCCGCGGTCAGGACAAAACTTTTTGCCTGCGTCAGATTCTCAAGCCATGTCAGACCATTTTTTCTATATACGTCGAGCGTGTTCACATTTACGGAACAAGCGTCTATTACAGCGGCCTTGCTTTCCTCGCTGTTTTTGTCAAATTTCTGCGGATAATAAGAGCCGAGCGCGCTGATGACATAGTTTTTCCCGTTTTCCGAGCCAAGATACATCATCACATGACCGGGAAATCCCAGCACATCGCCGGGAGAGCAGGATGCGAGCACATTTTTTTTCTGGGCGACGGATTTTTTTGTAAGCTCCTCGGTCTTTCCCGAAACGGAGAGCTGCCCCCGGCTGTTTCTTGGCAGCATGAATCCGAAGCACCTGAATATATCTTTCAGATATTCTGAGCAATCCCGCGCGCTTTCCATTCCTCCCCAGCCGTAGCGGATTCCCAGCGGCTTAAAGGCAAGGTTCAGCACATTTGCTTCGGTGTAGTCCAAAAGTCCGCGCGCGCAGCAACCGGCCGGAAACGAAGCGTAGGCTATTCCGAGAGATTCGTCCGCTTTTTTGTAGGGAATCTCAACGAGGTAGCTCGCATAAGGGATTCGCGGAGAAAAGGAATCTGAAAATTTCGGGTCGTCCCAGTCCGCGGTGTGGAGATACGTTCCCATGAAAAATTCAGGGAGTGTCTTTTCTTCCTCAGGGATTTTTCCGACCGCATACTCATCGGAAAGAACCAGCCTGTCCACAGTCACCGTAACGAATGACGATGACGGCTGATTTGTGTAATCGAAATACCTCTGGAATTCTTTTTCCGTGCAGAACGCCACATCCTCGCGGTGGATCCAGCCGGTACAAAAACTGGACTGCACGAAGAACCATTTTTTGTCGGAACTTTCCCAAAGCACCAGGACAGGCTCGTTCATCAGGATGCCTGAATTCTGGGCTATGTCGTCGTACCAAAAATCCTGATCGTCGCTGTAAAAATTGTCCGAGGGAACAAGCCTTATGTTTGCCCTTCGCACGCAAACCGCCTTTCTGACAGGAAAATCACGCAGCTCGGTTTTGTCAGAGCGCGTCGCATTGAGGAAATAAGCGGAGCTTCCCAGCTCATTGTAATTCATCAGCTTGTAGAACTTCTGCCAATCAGCCTTTGTCAGCTGGCGGATCTCGCCGTCTTTTTTTTCGTACCACGGGTGCCCCGGAGAATACCGCTGCATCGTATACCGAATGTCCTCGTTTGTGATAAAAGAATCAGCCGCACGCAAATCGGTCAGGGCGTAAAGGGATTTTCCGATGCCGGAATAAACGTGATCAAGCATCAGGTCGTTCCAGACCGAAATCTGCTTTTTTGACATCTTGATCTCATAAGGCTTTTTCGAGCGCAAAATCCAATAAGATGCGTCCAGCATTTTCTCCGAAACATCGGGAGCAAGCCTGACAATCTTTTTGTCGGAAATTTCGTCGTCCTCGACATCGATCTCCGAACTTCTTTTTACGGAAGCGCAGGAAAAGAGAACGGCTATGAGCTGTGCAGAAAAAACAAATTTAATAAAACGGTGGTGATTTTTTTTCATGAAAAAATTCGCGAAGACTTATTCGGAAAGAGATTTTTTAAGCGGATTTATGAGTCACGGAACCCAACGCCGCATTCAACGGCATCGGGCCCCGGATTTATCTCATTTTTTGTATGTTCGCTTTACTTTTTTTGTCGTCGTCATTTCCAAAGGTTTTTCAAGGATTGTGATTTTCTTGATTCTGGCGTAAGGCTGAAGCTGCCGGTTCACCCGGTCAACATGCAGTTTCATCAGCAGGAATACATCGCTGTCCTGAGAATGTCCTTCGCGCTCAATGCCGAGCTGTTTGAACACATCGTCGCTCGGATAAATCAAAGCCTCGATCTCTTCATTTTTGCTTGCCGCATTCTCGACGAAAGCCTGAACCGTAATCTGTTCGATGTCCGTCACTAGCTGGAACAAGTTTTCGATTTCTTCCGGATATACGTTCTTTCCGCCGTTGGTAACGATCATGTTCTTGGCGCGACCGCTGAGCATCAGGTAGCCGTCGCTGTCAATCCATCCGAGGTCACCTGTCTTGAAGAAACCGTCCTCTGTAAATGATTTTGCGGTCTCCTCCGGCATTTCATAATATCCCTTGAATACCATCGGACCTTTTACGGCAACCTCACCAACGCCGTCCTTTTCCGCGTCGATAATCTTCATCTCCATGTGAGGGAAGAAATACTGTCCGACGCTCTGAATCTTAAAGTGCTCCACCGGATTGAGCGCGATGATTGGGCTGGTCTCCGTAAGTCCATATCCCTGAACGAAGTCAATTCCCATTTCGTTGTAGATTTTGAATACGCTGTCAGCGAGCGGGCCGCCGCCACAGATTGCAATTCTGAGCGAGTAGATGTTTGCCTGCTCCAGAACCGTCTTGAACAGCTTTTTTCCGATGTTGATTTTAAAGAATTTTTTGCAAAGGTAAGAGATTGTGAGCATAACATGAATCGCCGCATTCACGAGCACGCCCTTTGATTTGATGCCCTTCATTATTCCGGCAAGCAGCTTGTTGAACAAAAGCGGAACGCCGAGAAGCATCGTTATCTGACCTTCTTTCAGCTCTTTCATCAGCCTTGAGACCGCCATGCTCTTTCCGTAGACGATTTCCGCACCGACAGAAAGCGCTTCGATCATAACAGCCTGCATCGTATATGCGTGGTGGATCGGAAGCAAGGCATAGAAAACATCGGTTTCGTAAAGGCGCATTCTCGTCTGCGCGATATAGCAGTCTGAAACCAGATTTTTATGAGTGAGCATTACTCCCTTAGGCTTTCCTGTTGTGCCGCTCGTAAACAAAATTGCGGCCAGATCGTTTTCCTCAGGCATATCCAGGATGCCACCCTCGCTTGAAAAGAGGTTGTATACGTACTGGTCAGGATATTTCGGGCTTAAAGAATAGGTCTTGAAATCAAAAGTCTTTTCCGAGAAGTGCGGATATTTTTCTTCATCGACGAACAGGAATTTTGGCTTTGCGGTGTTGAGAAGATTCTCAACCTCTGAGTCGTGCAGTGCGTAATCGATCGGACAGATTACAGCTCCTGTATACAGGGAAGCCAGAAAAACGATCGTCCATTCTGGAGCGTTTTTACCTGACACGGCGATTCTGTCGCCTTTTTTGACTCCGTTTCCGCTGAGCCAAGCCGCAAGCTTTAAAACCCTGCGCTCCGTCTGGGCATAAGTCATCGTATTTTTGCTTCCGTCCGGTCCCTCAAAATCGGTAAGACAAGGACGGCTTCCGAATCGTTTTACAGAGATAGAGAACATTTCCGGCAAGGTCGGCCATTCACCGGCAAAATCCTTGCCCCTGAACTCATCAAGAAATTTCCACGGAATATAATTCAAATAGTCTTTCATAGATATGCCCCATTTTTAAAATACAGTTCTGATTAACACCCTGCCAATCGTTTTATGAATCGGTCAGAGCTTTCTTAATTATGACACATAAGTTTGCAGAACGCAAAGAGTCTTGATTCTGCTGCCGTCTGGTGCGAATCTACGGGTGGGAGCGTGCTACTCGACGAACGGGAGCATTGCGAATATTACTTTACTCTCTTTAAAAAAATACCGATATTTAAGATATGGATAAAAATAAAACTTTTGTTTCGACTTTGTTTGCCATCGCAATTTTATTCATCGGAGCATTCGCTTTTGCAGAAGAAGTGTCGGTTTCAAGAAGCGAATCTGCCGTTATGCGTTCAAAACTGGTCGAATACAGCAAAAAATACATCGGTTCACCGTACGCATCAGGCGGAGTCGGTCCAAATTCCTTCGACTGCTCGGGATTCGTTTTTGCGGTCTCAAGGGAATCCATCAAAGTTCAGCTGCCGCGCACCACACGTGCAATCTATTCTTTTTCTACCCCGATAAAAGATTCAGAGCGCGAGGCAGGAGATCTGGTTTTCTTCAAGACGACATCCAGCGGAAACATCTCGCACGTCGGCATTTACATCGGCAACAATCAGTTCATACACTGCGCGAGCGACGGCCCTAACACAGGCGTAATCGTTTCCTCGCTCAAAGAATCTTATTGGAAAGCTCACTACTATTGCTCGACACGCTTTTTGCCTGCATCAAAATCTGAGCTTCTGGCTGATAATTCAACAGGCTCAGCTGCGGAAAGTTCTTCTCAAAAAAAAAATGAATCGTCTGACTCTGCTTCAAAAAGCAGCGGGACGAGCGGCTCTTCCTCATCAAAAACAGCGTCAAATGACGCTCTCGGTGTCAGGATCCTGCGCCATTTTACGGTAGACGCAAGCGTCATGACCAACTGGAATTTCTACAGCACAAATGGAATCGGGTTGCAGTTCAGGGGCGGCTCTTCCATGGTCAATCTGAGCTACAATTCCAAATATGTTCAGCCTGGAATCGGATCAATTTTGTGCTACGACACTCAGACACGGAACCTTCGGCTTCCTTTTGTTCTTTCGGTATCTTTTCTGAACTATTTTCGAGTTTATGGCGGACCGGTTTTGTACGTAAAACATCCGCGCGACATAGACGATGATTCCCTGCTCAAACAGTCGATTTTTCCAGGAATTTTCGGAATTTCCGTTTCTTCTCCGTCAGCAATAATCAAAAAAGCAAGGGTTTGCGTCGTAACGGATCTCAACTACACTGTTTTTAAAAAATGGGACGGATCGGCGCTCTCTGCAAAAAAAAGCACGTCCACAGGACTTTTGCTTTCGACGGGCGTAAAAGTGACTCTTCCGTTCAATAATCTGTTTTAAAGAGCTGCCTCGAAAAACTGCATTTTTTTCGAGGTTCCCTTATATGGAGAACCATGTTGAAAAAAGGATTTTTCTCTCGGATTTTTAGGATTTCATCGGCTGCATTTTTGCTTTCAGCCATCGCTTTCACATCCTGCTCACCGGCCGTAAACGTTCAGCAAAAGCCGAACGGAGATATTTTGGTCTCCTTCCGAACAGGATTTTCACAAATCGCCGCAAAGACTCTGCGCTCAATTTCAGGAGTCGCGGATTCAGACCCGATTTTCTACACGGAGGACATCGAGACAGCCCTCAAAAGCTTCAAAATCAGGGATGCCCGCGCAACAATTCCGTCTCCGACCGAAATCGCGGCCGAGGGAAACATTTCTTCCATCTCAGAAAACGAGCTTTCAAAATCAGGAATCTTGAAAAGCTCGAAAAATTCCCTTTCCCTCTCATTGGGACCGGATCAGTTCCGTGCGCTCTATGACATTCTCGACGAAACTTCGCAGGCTTATTTTGACATGCTGATGATTCCGTCGCTCATAGGGGAAACGATGTCGCTCGAAGATTACAAAAAACTCGTCGCTTCGCTTTACGGAGCAACTTTCGCAAACGAGCTGCTCAACGGAACGCTCTCAATAAAATTGTCATCGCCGCTCGCAAAATCAAAAATCAGCGAAACAGTATCCGTCGGTGAAATTCTGACTCTTTCAGAAACCAAAACGTGGAGCATTTCCTGGTAAACTACGGTTTCTGATCTGAACGCTACTTTTCGATTATCGTCAGCGCGCCCAAAACCGCCGTCACAAGCCCGACAAAAACAGTAAGTCCAAGCATGTGCACCGGCGGGAACGAAGAAAGAGCCAAAGCCCCGAAAGAAAGGGCGGTCGTCACAAACGAAAGATAAATCGCGAAATCATTCAGGGCAGCTCTTTCCTTTGATTTCGCTCCCTCAACCTCGTATATGATATAATCAAGCCCAAGTCCAAACACCAAAATCAATGATGCTATCGGAAAAAAGCTCAGCGGAATCTTTGCAAGAAGAAGAGCCGCGACGCTCACGAGTGACACAAGGCACGGCACGAAAGCGATTTTTACCACGATCGCAGGTTTGTACAGCAAGAAAAGCATCCCCACAATTATGATGAACGCAACCAAAAGCAGCTTCAGCATATTCTTTGAAAGCAAATCGAGCTGCGCGGAGATGTCAGTCACCTTGTTTACGAAATAAACGCCATCGGTCTTTGCGGCAAACTCCCTGAAAAATTCCGACTGATCGCCGCGGACGTGAAGAGGCATGACGCAGGTATAAAATTCTCCGTCAACATTTCCGATATAAATGCTCTTTACGGCGGCTTTCAAGCTTTGAGGAAGGTCGTCCATGCCAAAAAATCTGTTTTCTGACTCTTCAAAGCTTTTTTTGTATGCCGACGCAAAATCTTCAGGGAATCCCAGCAGCTCATATTGAGAATCAACGAGCGGAACAAGTTTTTTTAGCGAATCATAGCTTTTTTTCTGGGTGGCGGCGGACGGAACGAACTGAGTCACGGACAGGTAAGTTTCGAGCCGCTCATCCTGAATCGCAGAGTCCAGCATCTTGTCCAGATTCTCGTTTTTCCTAAGCAGCTCCTCTTCGCTCGCCGCTCTCAAAATAAAATACCAGCCGGAAGATCCCGTATTCAGCACGCTGGCTGAGATTTTCTCGTTCTCAAGCATTTTAGGGGTCATGGAATACAAAGTGCTGATATTGTTGTAGATTTTCAGTTCGCCGCGCTTTTCAAAAATCACCGCGAAAGAAAGAACGGCCAGAACGACCGGAATGATTTTCTTCGTCTTTCGGAATTTTGCATCGATAAAACCGATTTTTTCTTTAAACAAAAGCTCTTTTCGATCCGCAGGCAGATTAAAAAGCGGGTAAAGACAGATTACGCTCAGAAAAGAAGCCGCGAGTCCCGTAAAAAGGAACAGTCCGACCTGCTTCAAGAGTGGGAACGGCGAGACAAAAAGGCAGGCAAAGCAGATTTCCGTGGACAAAAATCCCAGGCCGACACCCTTAAAAATATGATTTCTGACATCCGCGCCGTCCTTGAGAGCCGAATTGAACTTCCAGTTGATAAAAAAATGAATCGAATAGTCGAGGCAGGTTCCTATCAGCGTGGTTCCGAAGACAAAGGTCAGCACATGTATTGAGCGGAAAAACAGCAGGACGGAAACGAAGCCCATCGAGCACGAGAAAACAACGGCAAGTGCGGAAACCAGCGCAGGAAAAAGGCTCCTGAAAATCAGGAAGAAAGCCGCGACAATCAGAATCAGGCTGACTGTGGAGATTAACGAAATCTGAAACTGTGCGCTCGAAGAGTTGTCGTAGCTGTGGAAAGGCACTCCCGAAAAAATGAATTCGGAATCCGAGTCAGATTGTATTGCGGCGCATTCGCGGTAAAGGCTTTTTACTGTAGATTTTTTGTTCAGAAGACTTGCTCCCGACTGGGAAATTGTTCCGCGAATCAGCACGAACCATTTTCCATCTTTAAAGCAGGCAAGAACTCCGTCCTTCGGAGACATTGAAGTTGCGCTCAGCGCGCCGCTGCCCAAAAATCCGGTCAGTTCCTTTTCGGAAATCAAAAACGGGTCTTCGGAAAGCACAGAAAGATCAGCGATGTTGAACGCGCCAAAAATCCTGCCGAGGGAATCTTCCTGAAACATTTCTTCTCCGCCGTTCTCCAGAAGCTCGGTGGATTCAGAATCAAGGAGGTTGAATTTCCAATCGGAAATCCAGCGAGTAACTTCGTCTACAGACTCGTCAGAGACATAGAGGGAAAGCTCGTCGAAAAAATCTTTTCCGGAATCCTGCGATGTATAGAATGAATAAAGCTTTTCTGCATCGCGCTTCGCCTTATCAAAATCAGCATTCTGAACCAGGAGAGTCAGCGTGCGCCCGGTGCGTTCGGCAAAAATCGTGTCCGCGTCCTGAACTTCCGAAAGATCCGATGACGGGGGAAGGATATCGAAGAGGCTTGTGCTGAATTTTATGTTCGGTGAAAAAACAAGCGACAGCGCAAAAGAAAGAAGGATGCTCGCTGTAAAAGCGAGCCACAACAGAAGATTTTTTTTATTGTTCGGTGAAAAGAGCTTTTTCATCTGCAGTCAGTGAGTCCTCGTAAACCTGATTTGAGAATTCGTATTTTAGGAAATCGCCGGTGTTTTCGTTCAAGATGACTGATTTTAAAGCGGAATCTCCGGCCATTTCTATATTCTTTGTGAATTTTTTGAGAACGTCACTTTTTGGAACAAGAACCGCGCTCCAAATCTGCCCATTCCTTGAAAAGTTGATTTCGAAATTCTTCTCAAGGTTCTCGTAATTTCCGTCAAAAACCGATGAAAGGATTTCAGAAAACTCCTCGAAGGTCTGGTTTCCGCTGCTCTTCATCACTGATTTTTTTCCTGATGCGGATGTCTGGATTACAGCCGACTTTGTTACGGCCATTTTTGACGGGAAAGGCTTTTCGGTGTTCCAGAAAATGCCCTCGCCGTCCGCAATGATGAAAGTTCCCCGCGATACAACCTCGCGATTCAGCTTTTTGATCGATTTAGTTTGAACGAAACTTCCTTTTGTAACTTTTCGCTCAGCAATTTTTGAGCACACATCTGAAAAATCATCTGCGAATGCGGCCGAGCAAGCCAAAAATGCGGAAAAAATCAGAATCGGAAGTCTTTTTATCATCATCAGTCCATTTCCTCAAGAAGTTTCTCTACTTTGTCCGTAAAACATTTCGGGCAGACAAACTGAGTCTCACCGGTGGAAGCTTTTATGCACATCTGGCTGACAGAACCTTTTGTCGTCAGCTCGCCGGTCTGGGCATTGTACAGCTCGAAATTGATTTTAATCATGTTCTCGTACTCGGCAAGGATAGCTTTTGCGCGGCAAGTGTCACCGAAACGGAGCGAGTGAATGTACTTCACTTTGACTTCCGTTACCGGAAAAAGATAGCCGCTTTTTTCCATGTCGAGATAGTTGTAGCCGATTTTGTCCAGAAGTGCGCATCGGGCGCGCTCGAAATAATTCACGTAGTTTCCGTGCCACACAATGCGCATCGAATCAACTTCGAAAAAATCAACTTTAAATTCTATTTCTGTCGTCAGCATCTTTGATTCCATTGTCACAACTCCATGTCCGTTTTTATTTCACATCCATCTTGAAAACTCCGTCCCAGTCTTTTGCAGGCGGATTGTTCTTGAAGTGGAAAATTCTGTCCAAGAATACGATTGATGGCATGTCGTTATATTTCTGAGCACAGGCTTTGAAAAATTTCTCGCTTTCATCCCACTTTTGCTTTCGGTAGAAGCTGAGACCTTTTTCGAAAAGCTCCTTGATATCATACAATTTTTCTGTTCCGCGCACCGTGGTCTGCAAAATCTCATAGATTCTGACAGGCTCGGTTTTTCCTTTTACCGTTATGAAATCCAGCTCGCGGCAGATAAACGAATCCTTGAGCTTTGAATAAACGTTTTCCGTGATGATGGATTTTGAGCCGTAAGCTTTGTTCGCGCTTTCAAGACGTGCGGCAAGATTGACGGTGTCGCCGATCGATGTAAAATCTTTTCTTGTGCGAGATCCGACCGAACCGAAGACGACTTTTCCAGAGTTGATACCGATTCCGATCGAAATGAAAGTCGAGCCATCCTCGCTTGCAAGCTCCTGCTGCTCGCGCATCGCCTGACGAATTTCCATGGCGGCTTTGCATGCATTGTATTCTTTTTTAGGGCCGGAGAAGAACGCCATCATCTCATCGCCGACAAATTTATCGATGTCGCCGCCGTTGTTCAGGATGATTTCCGTTTCGATGTCCAGATAGTGGTTAAGGATATCGACAACTTTCTTTGGCGGCATTCCCTCGCAGATCGAAGTAAAGCCGCGGATATCGGTGAACAAAAAGCAGATGTCGCGGGAAATAGTGCTGCGCTTGGTGTCTTTTTCTGCATGCTGAAGCGTTGAGAAAGAAATGTAAGGGACGATTCCCTTTATGAGCGAGAACATGTTGTCGATTTCAACGGAAAGGTCTTTTATTTCGTCGCGGGTTTTTATTGAATCGTCATAGACAATCTCTTCCGGAACAATTTTTGCGCTACCGGAAAGCATCTCAGAAATTCCGGCGGAAGTTTTTCGGACGTTCGCACGGAGATAAATCAACGGATTTACGATTACATCCGCCATGAAGATTACGAACAGAATTGAAACATACAGAAAGATGAGGCTGAACGTGAATACGAAGACTTTTGTCTGAAAATACTGCTTCATCAACACGTCCTGCCGATATGTTACGATTGAAAAACCTACGAGCCTGTGACCTGCTTTTCTTGACAGCGTTACAGGATAAATATATTTGCAGGTTCGGTTTGCTTTGTCATAAACAGGACTTTTTCTAAATGAACCGTTCTGATAGCGGCGGAGAAAATCGTGAGCCTGCTCGTCGGTGAGTTTTTTTTCTGATTCATCAACTTTTGAAGCTCGCGCCGTCGTGTATGCAAATACATCAAATGCCGGAAGTTCCGATTCAGGCCCAAGATTCTCGATGAAAATCTGCTCATTTTTGCTCGAAATTATGATGTCGATTCTCTCGTATGGAGAAGCGGCGATTGCATTGGTTTTTTTCTGCTGCTCAAAATAATTTACGATTTTCTCGTATTTTCCTTCTGCTGATTCGTAGACAGCGGCGGTCTGCTCTGCCTGAGTTCTGCCGACATCACTGACAGCCTCGGTAATCATCTTTTTGTAGCCGTTAAGAATCAAAATCATGAAAGTCGTAAGAACAACGGCGAGCGTTCCGATTACAGATGCAAAAAATTTTGTCTTGATGGAAACTTTGCTTTTTTTCTGGTCATTTTCCTTGAGCACCTTGTAATCTTTGTACTCAGGCTTGGAGACTCGCAGGTAGACGAGCGTATAAATCGACATGGCTACATGAGCTACGACCGCCCCACCAAAGATTGCATACGTGTACCACGGAACCAGCACGAACCACGTCGGGCAGTTAGCCTCAAGAATAAGACAGATTATTGATAAAACCAGATAAATCGTAAGGCTTATGAAAGTCGTTATATAAAGCGGCTTGGCAAGTTTTTCGCGTATAAAAATCGAAATCAGCGTAAAAAGTGCCGTAAACGGAATAAAATAGATAAGGAAGAAAACATATTTTAAGATTCCGTTCTCCAAAAACAAAACATCAGTGAGGGGGAGTGAAAATGGGAAGATATACTGCACGGCAGCTTCCGCATCGTACAAATCAACCGACTGAATGCTCATCGGAATGCAGAAAAGTCCCGCCAAAAGCGCCGCGGAAAAGAATTTGCCTATACCAGGAAGAATCTTAAAAAAGAAGGCTCGCACAGAATCTAAAAAATACAAAACTCGCTGAAAAATTCCCTTAAACATTTTTTAAGTATAACATATTTGAAAATCTTTGTTAATTTGTGCGGCAGTGCTTCTCCAAAGCAAAATCCGTTTTCGGAAAAACTTTGTCCTTGGCGGTACCGTCTATTTCCAAAAATCGAAGAAGTTATACCACTGAAATGGATGCATTTTGCACAAGGATTCGAGATTTCCAGCATAGTTTTTCGCAGTTCCTAAAATCCGTTCCTCGCGCTCTTTTCTTCCGCAATCAAAATTGATTCCATTCTTTTTTACGAACATGTCATACTGAGGATTGAGGCTGAAATCTTTCTGGCGCAAGCCAGTTATAAAATATGTAGGAACATTCAGAAGCGCGATCAAAAGGAATACACCATACGGAAAATTTGCTTCCTCACCGAGAAACGGAATCCTTATGTTTCGGTCTGTATGTGCGCTGACTCTGTCACCTGCAATCACGACGACCTCACCCTTTTCAAGACGCTCCTGCATCAAAAAAATCGTTTCGGGACCGATGTTGTCCGAGCTTACAAGATTTACGGCGGAGTCAGGGTTTATCTCGTTCAAAAGCGCGTTGAAGCCGCCCGAGATTTTGGCATCGGAAATTGTCGTGATGCTCATCTTGCGGTCGGTTCCAGATTCTCCGAGCGACGCAAGTCCCTTAAGCATCTGAGGATTTCCAAGATGGGAGATGACGATTATCGTGCCCTTTGCCTCGTTTATGTTTTTTACGAGATCGCCGACATCATCGTCCTGCCAGTGAACATTTTTGAAAGAGAAAGTGCCTGCCCAGCTCTGAATGTTTTCCACAAGATTCAGGGCAAAACTGATTATGTGCTTTGCAATTTCCAGCGAAGAAACTTTTCCGCCGTTTTTAAGATGCGAAAGATACTTTCTTGAAACGTCACGGGTCGCTTTTCCAAAAGCAAAATAGAAAAATCCGACAGGAAAAGCAAGAAAACGCATTATACGAGCCGGAAGAATTTTCATGACGGCAAAAGTCATTCTATAACCGAGGTTGTGATGCTGCTCAACTTCGTACCACTGTTCCGATTTTCTTGTCATTTATGAATTTTTCTCCATAAAAGGCACGGCGAAACAAGAATCATCTTGAAGAACATCCGCGTAAAGACCCATGAAATTCGCACGTTGTCGCGGAAAGCATGAAAATTTGAAATTCCGTCGCTCGGATAAGTAACTTTTACCGGATAGAATTCAACATCAACCCCCATCCACATAAGCTGGATGAGAATCTCCGTGTCAAATCCCATGCGTTTGTCGAACATTTTCTTTGTTACGAATTTTAGAGTCGGTTCAACCGGATAAATTCTGAAACCGCAAAGCGCATCGACGATTTTTCCACTCCATGTAACAATCGCACACCACGTATTTGCAAAAGCGTGGGCATTTTTTCTGTGCCCCGGAGCCGTTTCGTCGTATTCAGGATAACCGCAAATCATTTTATCCTGACTCGCCTTTGATTTTTCTATGAACAGCGGAATTTTTGAGCTGTCATGCTGACCGTCAGCATCCAGCTGAAGCAAATGAGTGTAGCCCTTTTCGTGGGCAAAAATCACGCCCTGCTTGAACGCCGCACCCTTACCGGAATTTTTTGGGAGAGTGACAATCTCCACGGCAGGATGCTTTTCTTTTATTCCTCGAAGATAGGATTTTGTTTCCTCAGCGTTTCCGTCATCCACAAGAATAATTGGAACATTGTATTGAAGAATATTGTCAACGACCTGTGCGCAGGCTTTTCCGTGACGATAAACAGGAATCAAAATGCAGGGATTAAAATTTTCGCTCATACCGCAATTTTACAATGAAAGCAAAAAATCAACAACAGCGGGACATCAGTTACGACATAAACTGTACTTTCGCCGACGGTACGGCAGCCCAAATCGAGATGCAGGGATACGCTCCGGATTATGACTACGGCCAACAGACAGAACTTTCTGAAAGAAACTGACCTGTCAGCAAAAAAGCCACCCTGCAAAGATTGTGTGTACAAAAACTCGTGCACGTTTAAGCAGGGCGGTTTTTTTATATGTCCGTCGCTGGGGATAATGGATTTCCTAGCTCCATGAACCGGTTTCCGAATTTGTATTTGGAGTCCAGGTCTTGTAGTTTGTCGTATTGTTGTTGTAATAAATTTTAACAGACATATCGGTTGCCCAGTTGACGCTCGTTGTATATCTTGCACGTTTTACACTCACATTCGATGTCAAATTTGAAGCAGTTCCAGCGTATATGAAAGTAACATTAGAGAAACGACTTGCGGAGTTATTCAATATTTCCAACTGTGTGACCGTTGCAGGAATGTGTATGTTCACATTGCCTGCTCCTGTATAAGTTGTACCGTCATTAGTGTAATTTAAAAGACCGTTCTCCAAATAAAGAGATGTAGCGTCCATGAAAAAGATATCTTTCAATGCAGGGCAGTTTACTATAAAGTTCGTAGTTCCAAGTCCATAAGGGTCATTTTCAGAAGTAAAACTTCCGTAAAGATATATATTTTCCAAATCTGGACAATCCTTAAATTGTTGTCCACTGACGCATTCAGATGCCTTCATAGTGACAGACTGCAGATTATTTAGCGAGTCAAATTTAACGTTGCTGTCCAAATTTGTTTTGCTGAAATCAAGATGCATCTTATAAGGTGAGTTGTTAATTGCATTCTTCACATTTCCGCTAAAGCTATAAACTTTGCCGGTATCAACAATTACAATTTTTTCCCCGTCCGACGTAAGACTTGCTATCGTTTCAGGAAGATCATTCATTGTCGTCACAATGCCAGCCGCGATTGTTCCGTCGTCGAGGATTGTCCATTTTTTGCCGGTTGAGTCCGGGAGCAGGTCGAATTTTGCTGTGTCCGTTTTGAACTGATTATCTGAACAATTGTCGCCATGTTTAATGATAGTGCGTCCGTCAATATATCCAATGTCGTTATATTGAGGTCTGTTATTATCCAACTTCGAAAGTGAGATTTTTCCTATCTTGCCTGTGGTAAGGATTCCATCTGTAAGAATGCTTGAAAAACTGCTTTCACTTCCAATGTAAAGGTTAATATCATTATTTTTAAAACTTCCATCTGGAATCGAAATATATCCTTTGAGAGTAATAACATTATCAGTATTACCAGTAGAAGAAACATAGTAAGATATAGCACCTCCAGATCCCCCATAGTCGGTAACGGTATTGCCTATCAATCTTGTAGGCCTTGAAGAAACGGAACTTCCAATCACAACATTTTTGTTTCCTTTAACATAAATACCACCGCCATAATATTCTGCGACATTCCCCTGAATGGTAACGCCACCAATCTCAGAATTTCCAGATTCAATTCCTATTCCGCCTCCACCCCTGCCTTTATTATAAGAAATGTTTCCGCTCGCGCATTTTAACACAGAGCCTTTATGGCTAATGCCACCGACTGCAGGGTCACTTACATACATAGAGCCACTGTAATTATAATTATGGCAAACTCCACCAGTAAGTGTTTTTTCATGAGTCTCGCTGTCATAGCCAAGATAGCAGCTGGCATCATTAGCAATGTGTATTCCACCGCCACAAAGATCTGACCTGTTGCAAAGGTTTTCAGTGCCAGTTCTTTCATAAATTGTAGAGGTAGAATTGCTTCCGATTAAAGCAGAACCGTACACAAAGAGTTTTGAATTTTGTCCGACATAAACACCGCCACCATAGCTATGTGCGTAATTTCCAACAATATGAACTCCGTCTCCAAGCTTTACGGTACAATTATCTCCGATGCATATTCCGCCGCCATTTCCCGTACCAGGATATGCAGTTGAACTGTAGCCGTAGTCATCAGATTTATATCCACCGGTAATTTTGAGTTTTTCGATCGTTACCGGAGCCTTTGTCGTAATTTTTAATACACCGCCGCTGGAATAATAGCTTTTCTCATTGTATGTTGTTTTTCCCTGCAATCCTCGGTCAATTATGTCCGTCGAAGGGCCTGTTTTACCTGTCAGTTTTATTGAAGATACCGCAGTCTCCGGAGCATTAAGATTCACAGTCCCTGCTGTTTCTATTTTACCGTCAATCGTAATCACATAATCCTGCTTGGTGTCCTGATAGTTAATAAAGGCACTCACAGTTGCCAAATCTTTAAAATAAAAGTTTGCCAGCGAAGACGTTTCGTTAAGGCATGTTTTTCCTATACCAGGCGGGTTCCAGGTTGTATCTTTATCGAAGTTGGACGTGACTGAAAATGCGTTTTCTGCGTCAGGTTTTATATAAAGTCTGTTCGGTGTGTATTTGAGTTTGAGTTTTCCCTGATCGGTTGAAGCTGTATTAATCTGGAATCCTCCATTATGAACGAGTGCAAATTTGCTTACATTGGAGCTCAAGGCACTTCCCGTAATCATTACGCGTTTTTTTGCAGGGTCTGTTGAAGTTACATTTATCTTCTTTGATGAATGTTTTGTTAAATTAGAATCAACCGTTATTTTTGCATTGTTGGCAAGCTGAATGATGTTTGAATATGTTTCCGGGCTTGTTCCAGAAGCCGGAATATAGGCATTTCCTCCAAGCGTACATGACGAACCAGCAGGTTGATAACTGCTATTATTAGGATTTTTTTCAACTGAACCATCATAAAAAATTGCGTCTCCGCCCTTTGCAGCAACGTTACCTTCAATAGTTCCGCCATTCATCTTAAAAGTTGTAATTTTGGAATAAGCACCATTGTCATAGTCGATATGACCTTTGCTTATATAAACGCCGCCACCGGTTTCCTGTGTGGTGTTTCCGGTAATCCAAACGCCGTCAGAAACAGTAAGATTAGCACCAGTGCTCAGGAAAAGCCCTGCACCGGATTTTGTTGAGTTTCCGCCTGTAATCTTAAGGTTCTTGAGCGTTATCGGAGCAGTTTCCGAATACATGCCAATCTTTAAGACTGGTTCAGAATTTCCATCAGCAAACTTTCCGTCAAAACCGTCCACAGGCCTGCCGTTTGAATCCAAACCGTTGACACCTAACACCAGAACTGATTTCGCATTGTCTTCTGAACAATAAAGTTGTTGAGCACCTGTAAGGATTCCATCGACATAGACTATGTAATCTAGAGATTTGTTGTTAATTCTGTAATTATAAGCCTGTTTAATTGATGCATAAGGACGTTTTCTTGAACCGTTACCGGTGCTGTCGCTTCCGGCGACACCGCATTTTGGGTGAATCTCCGGTCCCGCAACATAAAGAGGCGTCTGCATTGTCAGCGATTTGTTGTCCGAAGAAGCAATGCCTTCGTATATGGAGTTCGTAAAAGCAAAAGAATCCTGATACGGACTGATGTTCGATAATGAGCCGTAGACTTTCGCAAATTCATTTCCAACTTTCCATGCGTTACTGGTTTGGTAAAAACCGATTGTGAGATTGCTTTCAGTCGAAGGAACACCTTCCGGAAGGGTTAAAGCACCAGCAACCTGAACAATAACTTTTTCGTTATAAAAGGTAACATCATTTTTAGCCACATTTGAAGCAGTGGTATCGACATACGGAATATATACCGCACCGGATATTCTAAAGGTTGCACCTTCTTTTATATAAAGAGCACCACCGCTGTTAGTACCATAAGCATAATTGGTCTGAATTCTTCCGCCTTTCATTTCCAGAGTACCGGCAGCAACATAGATTCCTCCGCCGTCGCCAGCCCCATTGCACAGCACTTTTGCGCCGTCTTCGATTGTGACAGAGCCTGATTTATTGTGAATTCCGCCACCATATTGACTTCCCCTGTTGTAGCTTACGCAGGAACCGCTTTTGAGTGTTAAAGTTCCGCCGTCATTGTAAATTCCGCCGCCGTAACTTGCATAGTTTGCACACTCTGATGAAGAAGATCCGGAAGCATAGACGTCAGAAATGTCACCGATTAAAGTTCCTTCATCAAGAGTAACTCTGGAGCTGCTCACCATGCTGATTGCGCCGCCATTCGAACCATTTCCGCCAGTAATCTTGAGATTTTTTATCGTGACTGGCTTTGTCGTAGAGATTTTAAGGACAGTGCCTTTCCTATTTCCTTTAAGAATGTCTGTGGAACTTCCGCTGTTGCCCTGAATCGTTATTGATTTTATCTTTGTGCTGATGGAACTTGGAAGTTCCGTAGTATTTGTACCTGTTTTGAGAGAAACTTCTCCGCTTATGTTTATCGTGTAGTCTTTTGAAGAATCGCCTGTAGCAACAATTGAACCGATGACTTTGGAAAGAGTCTTTGCCGGTGCATAAAAAGATCCCGGATTTTCGTCGCTTCCGTTCACGCCGTCTACGTAAAAATTCGTAATAGAAGATATTGTAATTAAGTCAGTTGAAAGCTGGAATGTTCCGTTTGCTTTGATTGCAGAAATTGAAGAAGCTGCAGGATCATACCATGTACTCGTAGTAAGTCCATCGTACACATTAAAAAGCTGCTCTATGCTGTAGAGAAGAGGGGTTTCAAAATTTGTAGTACCAGAAGATATAGTACCCACACTTACATTGCCGTAGAAATTTATTTTTACGCGGTAACATCCAGAAGCAAGTTCTACTGCACTTCCGTTTGTCGCTCCAATTTTAACGCTTGTACCGCTTTTGTAAACAGTGGTTTCTTCGGTTTTAAGACCGGCCGCAGTCCATTTTGAACTGTCTCCATCAAGAAGCTGCATTGTAACTTTCGATATAGAAGTCGGAACTGTCATAGAAGGATTGAGTTTTCCTTTTTTGCCAGATGTCTGCAATGGCTTAAGTACAAGATCTGCTCTAAAAACAGCATTATCAGCCGAAAGCGCTGTCTCAACCTGAGGCGATTTGTAAATTAATGTGTCGTCAGAATTCTTTATAGAAGATTCTACCAGCCATTTTCCGTAAGGAACCGTCATAGAGAAAGAAACATTTCCGTCGATAACAGAAAAGTTTGAATTCGAAGCCTCGATTTTTTCGCCGGTATCAACGTTTGTCGCACATGCGTAATATGCGTAGGCCGAAAGAGTTGTTAAATCAGAAGGAACAGTCGATATTGCAGATTTTGAGATTTCTGGAACTTGGAAAGATTCGGAAGTTCTTTCTGCAGCACCTGTGCCAGAAGAAGCTGCAGAAAGTTCAGAACCAGAATCCACTATGCCAGAAGCATCCGCAGAAGTATCTTCCTTAGAGATGTTTTTAAGCGCGGCATTCAGTTTTTCTACAACCTGTGCCGGATACGCCCCCTGAGGAAGTGCAACTGTGCCGGTAATTGTCGCATAGCCAGCAGATTCAGAATTGCCGGACGTGCCATTGTTACCGCCGGCTCTTGAAGCGAGGCTGCTTAAGAGAAGAAATTTTTTCTGGTTTTCAGAATTGTCAGAAGAATCAAACAGGTTTGAGCAGGAAGAAAATGTAAAAGAAAAGAAGGCAAGAAATAAAAGAAAGAGCGCAACTAAAGCCCGGCGACCAGCTCCTTTGACAGAAGAACGGGGGTTAAAATCCATCTGAAGCCCCCCCCTATACAGACATATAGCCTTATTAAAGATAAAACTTTTTTTCATAGTATTCTCCGTCCTCCTTCCCGAAAATGCTCCAACATATATTATATCACCATCTATCAAGTTTTTCAGAAAATTTTAAGGGAATTACAGGCTGTAAGTTTAGTTGGCGGAGCGAACCACGCGGAAACCAACATCCAAGTAATAGATATCTGGTACACTTTGAAATCTGCGGGAAACAGACGACAGGGAAGCGTCTTCGCCCCAACTGCCGCCACGTGCAACTCGCTCATCACCGGATAAAGAACCAACTGGATCCGTTACAGCATCCGTTTCGTCGATGTCGCCGTATATGTCATAGCACCATTCCCAGACGTTGCCGCTCATGTCGTAAAGTCCAAGAGCATTTGCGGTCTTTTTACCAACTTCGTGGGTACTATAACCGGCAGTTCCACTTGAAAGGGCTGTAGCAGAACTGGTACCACCAAGATTATATTTATACCAGCCGACCAGATCCAAACCGGTATTTATCTGGGCTGTATAGCTTGTTCCTTCTGCTGTGTCTGCACCACTGAATACGTAGTTCCACGCTTCGGCTGAAGAGGTCCCGCCACGGGCAGCAAATTCCCATTCGGCTTCCGTTGGCAGACGATAGCCGTCTGCATTTGCAACAGGAGTAACAGCTGCTTCCCAAATATGTCCGTCAGAATCTACTTCCGTAATTTCAATTGTATATGCTTTTGTAAAACCAAGTTTTTCGCTCAAAGCGTTGCAGAAATATACTGCGTCATACCATGTTACGCTTTCCACAGGGCGGAGGGACGAAGTTTCCCCAACCGCTATTACATAGTCTGAATTATCATTGCGGCACTCAGAAGGAGTTGCGGCAAGAGTATATTCTGTCCCTCTGACAGTCACAGTCTGATTCGACATCACAGCTTCGTAAAGTTCCTGCGTTACCTCATATTTTCCCATAATAAACGGAGAAAGGGTAACGTTTCTTCCGTCAGAAAAAACACCCTCATAATTGTCAGTGTACGTATTTCCACTTATTGCGGCAGCGCTCTCACTTGCATACAGTTCGCTTGTCTTTTCAAAAGTTACGCCGCCTATGGCAATAGCTTCTTTTGGCGTCCTGTCGGCTGACTGTGCACCACTTCCATTTCCTTGTGCAAGAAGAAATACGTAATTTTTGCTGTCACTTTTATTAAAACTGCACGCTGTAAAAAGTGAAATAAACACAGCAGTAAATAAAACTGCCGCTCCTTTTGATGTTCTAACTCTCTCCATTTTCCCTTTTTCCTTTTCAAAAAGATTTTCCCGACGGTATTATAGCAATTAAATCTTTATGCTGTAACTTCCGCTGGCATAAGACTTTCCATCGCCAGCATCAGAAATCTTAAAAGTGACTTTACCCTTTTCTGCATCAAAATCCAGCGAGAAAAGCACCGTTGAATCAGGCAGAATTTTATCGCTGAATTTAAAACGCTTAATGCTCGGAGTAGAAACAGCAACTCCAAAATATTTCTGAGCATAATGGGCAAGTAAATCTATCTGAGCTACGGCTGGCAAAAGCTTAAACTGCGGAAAGTGCCCGTCAAAATAATCGCTTGTGGCAGGAATTTTTACTCTGACCTGAACTGAGGATTCTGTCTTTTCAACAACTTCTTCTTCTGGAATTCCGTGAATCAATTTTATTCTCCGTCGCTGTTTTCAAAAAGTGCCTGAATCTCCGGCTTATGCTTTTTTCCCTGCACGTCAGTCGGGAGTTTTTCAAGATAACGCCATTTTTTCGGAAGAACTACATTCTCGAAGAACTGCAAGAGATAGTCGTGGAAGTGACGGTTAATCAGATATTTTTCCGTACCTTCAAACTTCTTTTTTCCTTCGGCATTCAAGACAATCGCCGCCGCAAGATACTGTCTTCGGTCTTGCATTGGAACGACCGAGCAGTCAAGGACAAGTCCGCTCTGTAGCAGGCGGTTCTCGACTTCAGTAACGGAAATGCGCTTTTCTTCGATTTTGACGATTGAATCAGCGCGGCCTTTTAGAAGGAAAGTGCCATCTTCGTACATTTCGGCAAGATCGCCTGTCTTAAAACCGGCTGGATCTTTGATATACGGGGAAATAATCGTGAGGCAGCCGTCGTCCTTGTCGAGCCAGATTTTTGCGTTGTCGAACGGAGTCCAGATAAGGCCTTTTTTTGTCTGCTGGCGGTAAGCGATGCCGGAAGTTTCGGTTGAGCCGTACACTTCAAGCGGACAGAAGCCGAAAACGCGCTCCGTGTCTTTTGCAAGCTCCGGTGAGACAGCCCCACCCGACGTGAAAATCCACGGATTTTTGAGAGGAAGCTTTTTTTCGCCCATCTCGGCACAAGTTCTCTTTAAGAAAGCCGGAACTGCAATGATTATGTATGATTCGTCGTCCAGAGCCTCAAATTCCTCAGGAAATTCAATTCGCTTTCGGCGGAACGGAACGCCCGCAGCAAACGGAAGCGAAATCGTGAACAAAAAGCCGTAGATGTGGTGCTGGGAATTGACCGCGCACAGCTTTCGTGAGGCAAATTCATCGTACCATTTTGAAAGAATAAAAGCGTTGTCCAGCTCAAACTCGGTCATTCGCTGATGAACGGCTTTCGGATGGCCTGTCGAGCCTGATGTATACAGGATGATTTTTGTCTCGTCGGAAACAATCTGCGGAGTCTCCATTTTTTCGCTCTCGCCAGGCTCAGCTTCGTCTTCGAGCACTTTCGGAATAAAGAAAGCGTCTTCGATCTTTTTGCCCTCGACTTCGGTCTGGTCTGTCAGGAAGAGAGTTGTGGTTCCTGCTCCAGTTTTCATTTCCTCAATAAACTTAGGGCTGATGTTTGCGGTGAGCAGGACTTCTTTTTTGCACTGCAAGAGCGCGACGAATGTGCACAAAAAGTGCCAGTAATCTTCACAATGGAGAATCCACTTTTCGCAATCGCCGTGGCTTTTGATAAAGCGGCGCATTTTCGCGCTTTCGGTAAGGAAATCGCTCCATGTAAGGTATTTTTTATCGCTCCATTTATGCTCGTAGCACATGATTTTATCGAGCGGCCATGATTTTGAATCGAATTTTGTGATGTAAGCTAATTTCGGCATTTTTGAATTTACAACCTTCCTTACGATAAACTCCACGGAAAAAAGAACGCTCATAAGGGCGTAGGAAATTCCGCCGTTGTAGATTGACCATATTTTATCACTTTTCCAAAAAACTGTGTATAAAGCCGCGCTGCCATTCAGCACAAAAAAAACACACCATATCAGGGTAACCCCGAAGCAATAGCGTTCGACCCTGCGGGCTATGTGCGACTTCGAAAGGTTTTTGTCGGTAAGATTTGCAAGACGGAAGCAGAGGTTCGGCGGAAAGAGCAAGGTCGAGCCAAACGTAAAGAGAAAGATCAGGTTCATCAGGACCGGATACAGCTTGATAAAGAAGATTTTGCCCGTGGCGAGACAGACGAGGGCCGCAAAAAGCATCAGTGCCGCGCTGACCAAAAGCCTAATGTTTTTTTTGAGCCGCGAAGAAAGGGAATCCGAGCCGCCACCGGTAGCAACAAGAACATACACCAGCGCAATAAAAACGATGAACAGAGAGAAGACTTTTATCGGCACGTTAAAAATCACCAGGCAAGTGAACACCGCAACCGGATAGACGACAGAAAGTATAATAAAAAACAATTTAGAAAAAATGCTCATTTTCCCCTCTTAAAATCTCCAAAATCTTTAATTTTTAGAGACTTTTTAAAAAAAATGCTCGGAATTCCGAAAATATTTTAAACTTTTTTAGTCAAAATAATCAAATAGTGTTACACTGCAAATATCGAATTTCAGAAAGTTTTGGAGAGAATTTTTTATTTAGGAGGACTTCATGGACGGATGTCTGACTATTGAAAACATTTCTGACGCTGAATTTGATCAGCTCAAGGATGAGGGCTGGGTTCTTATATCAGTTGATAACTTTTACGATGATAAAAACTTTGTTTTTAAGTTTAGGAAAAACTAAAAACAAAAAAACGGTTGATTGCCTTTTGGAATCAACCGTTTTTATTTTTAAACCAGCCCTGCTTATTTTGTAAGCGGCTCCAAAATGTCGATTACGTCCTGAACAGTCTTTACTGATTTGAAAGCATCTGGCTCAACCTTGTCTTTCAGCATCGGCTTCATTTTTACGATCATTTCCACAGAATCGATGGAATCCAAATCAAGGTCGTCGGCGATCAAAGCATCTGGTGTGATCAAATCTTCTTCGATGTCAAAATCGTTAATCAAAATCGCCTTGACTTTTGCATAAAGTTCGTCTTTTGTCATAGTAGTTAAAATCAACTCCAAATAAATTAGTTTGCTTTTGCTCGCTCTGCGGAAATATATTCTGCGAGGGCATTTATTGAAGCAAAATGTTCACGCGTATCTGCATTCTCTGCATTGAATTTTACGCCGAACTTTTTCTTGAGGGCAACGCCAAGCTCCAGCGCATCGATGGAATCAAGTCCGAGCCCGGTTCCGAACAATGGCTCTGAGTCAACGATGTTCTCTGGTTTTATGTCTTCAAGCTCAAGTGAAGAAATAATACATTCTTTGATCTGTTGTTTAAGTTCGTCCATTTCTCTTTCCTATAAAAATGATAAAGTCTCAAAAATCAGACGAGTTTTGAAACTGTCTCTAATATATTGGAATTATAGTTGTTTAGTTTTTTGTACGCAATAGTCCAAGTCCGATTTGCAATGACAGAAAAATCTAATAGGTACCTCGAAAAACATCAGTTTTTAGAATTGCCTAATATCGGTACTGGGCGTTTGCATCGTCCGAAAGAATTTCGCGGATTTTCTGGGTCATTCTTTTTGCAGCTATAGCTTCCGGCAAATCTTTGAATTCTTCCGGCAGAACGGGATCTTTTATCTGAAGGTCAAACACATATCTCCCTTTTGTCGCAAATTCCAGGACTTTGTCGCCTTTTCGCAATCCTTTTTTGCAATTTCCGCCGATATAGACCGGAATTATCGGACAGCCGGTCGCAAGAGCAACTCTGGCAGCTCCTTTTTTGTAGCGGTTCTGACCATAAAGCGTGCTTCGAGTTCCCTCAGGGAACATTACGATTGTATTTCCTCTGGCGAGATCCTCTTTTGCCCGCTCAAGGAGGACTTCGTAAGGCAGGGAATTCGGCATGTACAGCTCATTTATGACCGCATGCATGATGTTTTTCTTTGAGAGGGCTGCCTTGGCGATTATCGACGTGTGCGGAAATCTTGATATCATCACCGGTGAATCAAGATAAGCCGGATGGTTTGCGACTATAATCGCCGATTTCAGATTTTTCAGATAATTCTTTTTATTAACCTTGATTTTTGATACACCCAGCACGTACAGGATTCCCATAAATCCATTGAAGAGCACATAGACCAAATATCGTGTGTGGTATCTGAACTCTTTTTTGTCATGGTAAAGAAGCTTAAAAATCGGGAAGCAGACTATCGTAAGCAGGATTGTTCCGATTCCGAACAAGAGAAGAGCAATCAATTTTCCGATTATGTGCAGCACGTACATCGGATAGTTGCTGATTTTTTCGTCCGGATAGGTCGGTTTTAAAGTTTCTTCGGGATTGTTTTCCATTAAGCAGTCCTTCTAATAATTTTCTGCAGAAAGGAGAGGAATTTCTGCGGAGATGCAAAGATTTCATTTTTTGGATTCAGCTCGACTTCCGTGGAACCGGAGTCAGGCTCCGAGGAAAGCACGCAGGCGAAAGCGAGCGGAGTTTCGTCCGTGTAGCCATCGCAAGACTTGTATTCCTCAGGGATTTTTTCGTCGGCGTAGGCAAAAATCACTTTTTTTTCTGAGCCGGACATGACGGAGCTTGCGGCTGAGACAAAAGCGGAATAAAAATCATTTTGTCCGGGATAGATTGCCGTGTAACCGGATTTCATTCCAAGGGCGATTGTCGTGGCTGCAGGCGGCGTGTTGAACACCGAAAGCGAGAAAGGAGCCGGCATAACATCCGCATCCTCCACCAGCCCCTTGTTTATTTTGAGCTGGCGCGCAATTTCGCCCCGAAACGATGCGAAAACGAGCTTGAGATTTTTTACGTCGTCGCCAAGGCTGTGCACTGACTCGATGGTCATGCGCGTAATCTGCGAAAGGCGGCGACGGAACAGAGCGTCCACATACTCAAGCTTGGGCTGCTCCGCCGGATTTTCCTGAGAAGGCTGATATGATGCAAGTTTTGTTACGTATACTTTCATGTTTTTATAATTTTCTCACAGGGAACACAGAGATTTATAAAACAAATTCTCTGTGAGCTCCAAAACTCTGCGAGGGATTTTATTTCTTCCTAAAATTGAGTATCGAATAGAAATTGCTGCCGAGGTTGTGATGCGCGGTAACCAGTTTGAAACCCGCTTTTTCGATCGCTTCGACCAGCTCGCCGTAACGGTACATCTTGCTGTTTCCGTTCGCGATGCACGTAAAGTAAAGGCTCGTAGCTTGCAGGGCGTAGCTTTCCCCCTCGAATTTCTGCATGTCCCAGAGCGGTTCCATTACGAAGATGTCGCAGTTTTCGTCAACTGAGTTGTAGATTTTCGTAAGGATTTTCGTAATCTGATGCAGGCTGAAACAGTCAAGGAACTGGCTCATCCATACGGCGTTTGCTCCCGCAGGAAGTTTTGTCTCCACATCGAGGACGTTTCCGCTCACAAAGCTGACGCGTCCCTCAAATCCTGCGTCCTTTACGTTTTTTTCTGCAACGGCAGTCTGTCCAGGCAGGTCGATGATCGTGACATGAACATCCGGGTCGTATTTACAAGAAGTGATAGCCCATTTTGCGGTGTTTCCGCCGATATCGAAAAGATTTTTCGGCTTGTTCTTGTAAACGATTGGAAGAGCTTCCGGGAAGGCGACATCCGAGTAGAAATGGTCGAATTCAAACCATGATTTTTTCTCTCGGTCAGGAAGCGTCGAAAGAGCCTCGTAAACGGTTGTCCACTGGTCTCCAAAAACTTTCAGACCTTCCGGTTTTCCATTTTTGATCGAATCAATGAGATTGAACGCGCCTTTATAGCAGATATCGTTCGTAAAATTGAAATTTACGCGGGTGCAATCATCCTCAAGCAAAAACCAGCCGATTTTTCCGAGCACGAGCTTGCCAAGGCCGGAAAGACCGTCAGCTTCCTCATCGGAAGTGGAATTGATTTTGATTACGCCCATGCCGAGCGCCATTTCCGCAAGAACGCCGACGCCATATTCTGATATGCCGGAATCAGCGGAAAGTTCTTTTATAGTAATGCCATCATCTCCGGCATCTGAAATCTTCTTTAAGAGACCAAGCTCAATAACCGCGCGGATTGCCTGAAAAGTCATAGGCGAAAATGCAATTTTCTGTGCCTCGATTTTTGCATCAAAAGCACGAATTCTGTCTTCGTAGTACGATTTGTTTTCCATTTTCATATTAAAAAGTATAGAAGAATAAAGACTAAAAGTCCATGTTTGTGATAAACTGAAAATATGTTAAATGGTCGTCATCTTATAAAACCAAATGATTTGTCAGTATCAGAAATTGATGAAATCTGTTCATTGGCAGAGCAAATTATTGTTGATCCTTCTTCTTTTAATGATGTGTGTCGCGGGAAAATTCTTGCGACACTTTTTTTTGAGCCAAGCACAAGAACGAGGCTCTCTTTTGAAGCTGCGATGCTTCATTTGGGCGGTGCAGTCGAGGGATTTTCCGACGCGGCGAATTCTTCGACTGCAAAGGGCGAGTCTCTTGCCGATACGATCCGCACGGTTTCCTCTTACGTTGACGTAATAGCGATGCGAAACCCAAAGGAAGGTGCCGCGCTCCTCGCAAGCCAGTATTCTTCGTGCCCGATCATCAATGCTGGAGACGGAGGTCACTTTCACCCGACGCAGACGCTCACGGATTTGCTGACCATCCGCGCATTAAAAGGCGGTTTTGAAGGCCACACGATCGGTTTTTGCGGCGACTTGAAGTTCGGACGGACAGTCCACTCCCTCGCCGAAGCAATGAGCCGCTACCCTAAAAACCGCTACGTCTTCATCAGCCCGAACGAGCTGCAGGTTCCGGAATACGTAACGCAGGAATTGGACGAGGCAGGAATCGAATACACGACTGACGAGCGGCTCGAAAGCGTAATCGGTGACCTGGACATTCTCTACATGACCCGCGTCCAGAAAGAGCGATTCTTCAACGAGCAGGATTATCTCCGCCTGAAGGACAGCTACATCCTCGACAACCAGAAAATGACTCTCGCAAAAAAGAACATGATAGTACTTCACCCTCTTCCGCGCGTAAATGAAATCGCCCCGGAAGTTGACGACGACCCGCGCGCAGCGTATTTCAAACAGGTCAAATACGGAATGTATGTCCGAATGGCACTCATCGCAAAACTGACAGGAGTTTTATAATGCTTAATGTAGATACTATCAAAAACGGTCTTGTAATCGACCACATAAAAGCCGGTTTGGGGCCTCAGATTTTTCACTATCTGGGATTGGACGTAGCAAATTTCAGCTGCGCCCTGATCATGAATGTGGCATCAAAAAAATCTGGCAAAAAAGACATCATCAAGATCGACAACATCATAAACATCGACTATTCGGTGCTCGGCTTCATCGATCCGAACATTTCCATCAATGTCATAAAGGATGAGCAGATAGTCCGAAAAATCAACATGTCCCTTCCGGAACGCGTTGAGAACGTCATCCACTGCAAAAATCCGCGCTGCATCACCATGACGGAACATTACGTTCCTCAAGTGTTCAAGCTCGTAAACAAAGAAAAATCTCAGTACCGATGCGAATACTGCGACGCGCTTTACACAGCAGGTTCGATCGACTAAAAAACAAAAAATCAGCATAAGGAGAGGAGTTTCTATGAAAACAATGGTTATTTACAATGCGGTTCTTGTTGACAGTAAGATAAGTCATCCGGGCACTATTGTTGCGGTCAATGGAAAAATCCGGGCGGTTCTGCTCGGACACTGCAAGACAGCAAAGGAAGCCCTCAAGACAGCTTCTGCCGTTCTCTCGGAATCCGAATTGAATCAGAAGCCGGAATTTCTGGACGCAAACGGATTGACGCTCATGCCATCTTTCATAGACATGCACGCTCACTTCCGCTATCCGGGACAAACCGAAAAAGAAGATTTGGATTCGGGGCTTCGGGCAGCGGCGGCAGGCGGATTCGGAACTCTGGTTCTCATGCCGAACACAAAGCCGGTCATCTCGGACAAGGAAAGCGCAAAAAAAGTCATGGCAGAGGCAAACGAAAAACATCTTGCCCGCATTTTCCAGACGATAAGCATCACGAAAAATTTTGAGGGAAGCGACACGTCGGAGCTGGAAAAACTGACGGCGAAGGAATTTCCGGTTGTTTCTGAGGACGGACGCGACGTCGGCTCAGCATCGGTGATGCTCGACGGAATGGGAAAGGCTGGCGAACGAAACATAATCGTAAGCTGCCACTGTGAAGATTTGTCGCTCGCCGCGGATGCAAAACCTTACAGACAGCGCGCCCTCGATTTTATGAAAAAATACAATATTCCCGCTGGCAAAGTAAACGCGAAAACTCCCGACGTTCCTAATTCGGTAAATTTCGAGATAGACGGAAACCTTACGACGGCAAACAACCTTCTCGCCCTCGCCGAGGACACTGCAACCATGCGCAACATCGAGATAGCGAAACTCGCGGGCTGCCACGTGCACATATGCCACTGCTCGACAAAAAACAGCATGGACGCCGTGCGCCGTGCAAAGGCCGCTATCAGGGCAAAAGAGACTCCGCAAAGCTTTGACTGCACCGTGGAAGTCACGCCGCACCACCTCGGGCTGGTCGGAACAGACGCACCGAACATCCGCGCGCTCGTAAATCCTCCGCTCCGCAGCGAGGATGACCGCCGCGCAATCATAGAAGCCCTCCGCGACGGAACCGTGGACTGCATTGCGACCGACCACGCGCCGCACACACAGGAAGACAAAGCGGCGGGAAGCCCGGGATTCACAGGGCTGGAAACAGCCTTCGCCGTCTGCAACACCGTGCTCTGCAAAAAAGAAGATTTTTCTCTGAGCAAACTCTCCGAGCTGATGAGCGACAATCCTGCGAAACTTCTGAAAATCGAAAGCGGAAAATTCGAAGAGAATTACGATGCCAATTTCGTTCTTGTAAATCCTGATGAGGAATGGACTGTAAAACCGGCGAAATTCTTCAGCAAGGGAAAATCGACTCCGCTTGAGGACAAAAAACTTATAGGCAAGGTTCATGCCACAATCTTCAACGGGGAAGTGGTCTATGGCAAATTCTAATTTTCTCAAGGTGCTCTCCCGGCAGTTTCCGACAGAGCGTTCCGTCATCACGGAAATCGTAAACTTGCAGGCAATTCTCGCGCTTCCAAAGGGAACGGAACACTTTCTGACCGACATCCACGGCGAATTCCAGCAGTTCAGCCATGTGCTAAGAAACGGATCCGGCTCAATCAGAACAAAAATCGAGGAAGTTTTCGGAAATACGGAGACTGCCAGCAACAAACGCGCGCTGGCGACCTTAATCTATTATCCGAAAGAAAAACTCGAAATCATAAGGCAGACAGAAAAAGACGAAGATCTGAACGACTGGTACACGGTTACACTCCACAAGCTGGTCGCGATGCTCCGCCGAGTCTCCTCAAAATACACGCGCTCAAAAATCCGCAAGGCAATGCCGGAAGATTTTGCGTATGTCATTGAGGAGCTGATAACCGAAAAAGAAGAAGTCAACGACAAGCAGGCGTACTACAACGAGATTTTGCAGACCGTCATCAGAATCGGGGCTGCAGAACCACTGATCGAAGCTCTCTGCAACATGATTCAGCGGCTCGTAATAGACCATCTTCACATCATCGGGGATATCTTTGACCGGGGACCTGCGCCACATCTTATTCTGGACACGCTCCTGAACTACCATTCCGTCGACATTCAGTGGGGAAACCACGACATCGTATGGATGGGAGCAGCCGCCGGAAGCAAAGTCTGCATCGCAAACGTCGTCAGACTCTGTGCGCGCTATAACAATCTCGACGTGCTTGAGGAAGGCTACGGAATCAATCTGACTCCGCTCGTCACATTCTGCATGAAAAACTACGGCAAGATGGACAGACAGGCGATTCACAAGGCGATTTCGATAATTCAGTTCAAGATAGAAGACCAACTCATACGCGAAAACCCGGAATTCGGAATGAACAATCGGCTAATCCTCGATAAAATCAATTTCGAGGACAAGACAGTCACGATTGACGGCAAAAAATGGAATCTGAACGTAAAAGATTTCTCAAAAGACATGCCTACAGTCGATCCGGAACACCCGTCGCAACTGACCGACGAAGAAACAGTCGTGATGAACAGACTCTGCTATTCTTTCACTCACTGCGAAAAACTTCAGAATCACGTAAAATTCCTCTACAAAAAGGGAAGCCTGTACAAAGTCTTCAACGGAAACCTTCTCTACCACGGCTGCATGCCGCTTGATTCGGAAGGCAAATTTCTCAAAGTAAAAGTCTTCGGAAAGGAATACAGCGGAAAAGCACTGTACGACGAACTTGAATTCTGGGCAAGGAAAGGCTATTTCTCAAAACAGGGAACAAAAGAAAAAGAACGCGGCGAAAACGTCCTTTGGTATCTCTGGACAGGGCCAAAATCTCCGCTGTTCGGAAAAGACAAGATGGCGTGCTTTGAAAACATGTTCATCGACGATGCGGCGGCGAGCCACGAAGCGAAGAATCACTATTACGATGAAGTTGATGACGCAAAAGTCGTGGATGCAATTCTGACAGAATTTATGCTCAGCCCGGAAACTGCGCACATCATAAACGGACATGTGCCTCAGGAAGTCAAAAAAGGTGACTCGCCGATAAAATGTGGCGGAAAACTCCTGATTATTGACGGCGGATTTGCAGCGGCATATCACGAAAAGACAGGTATCGCGGGATACACGCTGGTCTGTAACTCTTACGGGCTGAGACTCGTCGTGCACGAAAAATTCACAAGCTGCGATCAGGTTATTGCGACCGACTCCGACATCGTAAGCGACACGATCCAGGTGGAAAAATTCCCAGCCCGCCACTACGTTGCCGACACAGACATGGGCATCGAGATAAAAGAACAGATTTCGGAACTTGAGGAGCTGCTAAAGGCGTACAGAAAGGGAACCCTGTTTTCCACGCAAACAAGAATGGATTTGTAACAAAAAAACTGCGGCAAATCTCAGGATTTTACATCCACAACATTTGACAATTTCTCATTAAAAGATTTTTACACTGTTATAATACAAGTCATCAGGGCAGATATCCTGTCCATCAGGCCACTCAATATTAAACCCGTTGGTTTTTACTGCAGAGAAATATGGTTTGTCATTAAGCTTTCCAAACCAAGAACCTTTTATATAAGGCTTTACGTCAAAAAATTTCTTTTCGCCGTTTTCAAACGTAAGAAAAAGTTTGTAATCATCTTGGGGAACTACTTTTATTACTGTCGGACGCAACATTTCATTACACCTATTTTAAGGGTTCAATCTTAAAGAACTGTTCACCTTCAGGAGAAAATACAGATTATAGCACGTTTTTTATATATGAGAAGCGGAAGCAGGAAAGCCAAGTGCGCCGTGGGGACAGAACCCGCCTACGCAGTATTTTTATGGTTATTGAAACAATTTTGATATTTCTATTTTGTTACAATGACTTTCCGAAGTATTCCAATTAATAAGCGTTGGAAAAGCCATTTATAATCTGATGTCAGAACCTCTTTATATTCTTCTTCATTTTTTTCTTTTATAATTCCATAGTTATCAAGAGCTTCATAATCAAATCTTGCACAATCTTTTTTATTTTTAAACAATTCGAACAATTCTCTATTCTGTGAGTATAAATGTAAAACGTATTTTATGTTTTTTAATGTTACTTCCGATTCCTCACAATCCATACCGTACGGTGCAGAATCAAATATATGAAAAGTTTCATTTTCATCAATAAATATGTTTAGATCCTGATATCCCAGCATTCTCAAATAATTATCAGTTGGAAATGTCAATTTATAATACTTGCAGGGAATTATATAAGTTCCGTTCGGAGTATACCAAACCGTAAAATTCATGCTGTTGAACTTAAAAAAATAACGGCTCTCTATCAGGAAAAATGAAATAAAAAATCCTATTATCAAAACAATTGCGCAAAACTTTAAAAAAGAGTGAGTTAAGTACATAAAAAAAGCGAGAAAAAACTTAATGAGCGTACTAAGAAACTCGCAAGTTATATAAAGAAGACGTTTTATATTTAATAACACAGGTCAATCCTTTATCATTTTCGTCTATCATTTGCATTCTTGTTTTTAGAAGCAAGAACATCCCTATAATCTAATCTGAGTTGTTTCATATCAAAATCATATCCAAGTTTATATAAATTATGAAGAAGTTGCATTCCACTAAATAAAAAAGCCACACGGAGCGTTTCCATGCGGCTTTCAAGTATTTTATTTGCGCAGATTATTTTTTCATCTTAGCGAAAGCTGCTGCAAACGGGTTGTAGCTCATTCCGTCGTCGCTGCCGAAGTTCTCGCGTCCCGCTCGGTTTCCGCCGTTGCGCGGGCGGTCGTCGCGAGCTCCTGCAAATGCCGGCTTTTTATCGCCAGAAGAAGCTCCTGCTCCCTTCTTTACGACTACGACGCGTTTTTTGCCTGTGCCGTCAGACGCCGGCTTTTTGCCTTCGTTGGTCTGGCCAAGGCGGGTGTGTGCGTCACTCTTCAAGCTCAAGGAGATTCGCATTCGGTCTTTGTCGAGCGCGATGATTGTGAATTCCTTTACATCGCCGACTTTGATTACGTCCATCGGGTCAGAAACGAATGAATCGCTCAATTCTGAAACGTGAATCAAAGCTGTCTCGTGCAGGCCGATGTCAACGAAAGCACCGAAATCAACTACGTTCTTGATTTTGCCTGTTACCTTCATGCCGACAGTCAAATCCTCGAATTTAACGACACCTTTCTGCATGATTGGAGCCGGATATCCGTCTCGTGGGTCTCGGTTTGGCTTTCCAAGCTCTTCGATGATGTCGTTCAAAGTTGTCTCACCAACATTGTATTTTTCGCAGAGTGTTTTCTTGAGGTCAGAAGGAACCTGTTTTCCTTCTTTTACATAGCCAAGGACTTCGCGGGCTACATCATAGTTTTCTGGGTGAACCCATGTGTTGTCGAGAGGGTCAGAGCTTTCTGCGATTTTAAGGAAGCCTGCGCACTGTTCGAATGCCTTTGGTCCAAGACCTGGGACTTTTTTGAGCTCTTCGCGGCTTGTGATTTTGCCGTTCTGGTCACGGTAAGCGACGATTTTCTTTGCGGTGCTCATGTTGATGCCTGAAACATATTTCAAAAGCATGTAGCTTGCAGTATTCAAGTTTACGCCGACCTGGTTAACGACAGAGCCGACGACTTCATCAAGCTGTTCTGCGAGCTTTTTCTGGTTTACATCATGCTGATAGAGGCCTACACCGATAGCTTTCGGGTCGATTTTTACGAGCTCTGCAAGAGGGTCCTGCAGGCGGCGGCCCATTGAGATTGCTCCACGGATTGTAAGGTCAAGCTCAGGGAATTCTTCGGTTGCGACAGGGCTTGCAGAATAAACTGAAGCACCAGATTCATCAACGACTGTGTATTTTACATCGCTGTCAGCATAGTTTTCGCTGATGACTTTTGAAACCAGAGCCTGAACTTCCGGGCTTCCTGTTCCGTTACCAACGGCCACGACCTGAATGTCATATTTGTCGATTGCCTCATTCAAGAGATTGTAAGCCTCGTCTGCCTGCTGAACCTGATAGATTTTGAAGTAGCCCAGGTATTTTCCTGTCTCGTCCAAAGCGGCACATTTTGTACCCGTTCTGATACCAGGGTCGATTCCGAGAACACGGCTTCCCTTGATTGGCTGAGTCATCAAAAGGTTCTTGAGGTTCTCACTGAAAAGCTCGATTCCGTGGTCGTCAGCCTCGTCAGTCTCGTCACTGCGGATTTCGCGGACAACAGCAGGGCTGAGAAGGCGAACCAATCCGTCCTCAATAGCTTCTTTGTGATATTTGTTTGAGATTT
>CAMVSS010000005.1 GCA_947170195.1 uncultured Treponema sp.
CGCTAGGCGGAGGCCGGAGCGGACTGGCTGGCATTCGGGCACCGGGCGACTCGGGAAAATCATGGGCCGCTGGGAGGGATGGCCGCCGCCGAAAAAAAATGACGTACTAAAAAGTACGCCATCGGTTTTATGATTGTATTTTATGGAACTTTGAAAGAACTATTCTTCGCTGAAGAATTTGAAAAAGGTCTTTATATAGTCGACGAACGATCCCCAGCTCAGCAGTACGCATACGACGAACATTACGATCGCCCCGATTCTCAAGACCGACTCGAACGGGAAATTGATGCCGAGACGGCATGCGCTTTCGACGGCAAGGAAATAAAATCCTGAGATTATATAAAAGACTGTCTTGAATTTTCCGCCTTTTTTTGCCGCGATCGCAACGCCTTTTTTTGAGGCCACCATTCTAAGGAAGCTCTGGCTGAACTCGCGGTAAAGGATCAACGTGAAGAGGACGAGCGGCATATATCCTGATGAAACTGCGCAAAGGAAAACTGTCAGGTTGAGCGTTACATCCGCAAACGGGTCGAAAAGTTTTCCGAAATCACTGACTTCGCCATATTTTCTTGCATAGTGGCCATCCCAATAATCAGTCAGCTCAAAAACTGCCAGAAGCGGAATCATGATGAATGCTGAAATTTTCAGCAAGAGCGGTGATTCTGTCCAAACAGGAATGTTGTAGATAAGAAAAAAGAAGGGAGCAAAAATTGCACGGGCAAGAGTAAATTTATTTGAAGTCTTCATTGTATTAGTATCGTTTTACGAAAAAAAAATGTCAAGGACGGGGGACTTCCGGCGCGGCTTTTGCGCGGTCAGAAGAGACCGTCCCTGGGCTTTTTTAACGTCCGTATGCCTTGAAATCCTGGACTATGCTTATCGCGGATTCGATTTCGTACTCAGGAAGCTCGCAGCCGACGATTGTGAGGGCGCGGTTTACGATCGCAGAAGAGTCGGCGACTCCGTGCAGGACGATTTTTCCGTTCTTCATTTCGACCCGGAGATAGTTGATGTTGAGGCCGTAGTCGAATACGAGCATGTTGACGAGTCTCTGGCCGATGAGGAGCGTTTCCAGACGTCTTATTCCGGAGTCTTCCTTTTCCTTGGTGATGCTCTTCTGGACAAGGTTTGTGATCGAATCTGCTATCGAGTCCATGTCGATCAGGCCGGTGTTGAGTACCAGATGATAGAGCGACGGATCCCTGTTGTCGAAGTTGAAGAAGCTTTTATGGAAGCCCATGGTGTTGCTGTCGCTTTCTTCGAGTTTTTTTATCGCGGTCTTTTCGTCGGTGTTGAATTTGTTCATGTAGCGCTCGATCCGGATTTTGCGGTCAGCGATGAAGCGTAGCGAAATATGGTTCTTAAGTTCTTTGAGGATGATAAACGAGCCGCGGCCAACGATCACGCAATTGTTCCTTGCGGCGGTCTCCAAAATTGCGGTCTGAAGGTAGTCGAGATATTCATCGCGGTCCTTTGAGAGGGATGCGAAAAAGCCCGGTTTTTTATCGTCGTATTTGTGAAGCTTTTCTCGCGGAAAACCAAGCTTGACGATTCTTTCTTCGATTTCGGCACGACCGACAAAACTGTAGTTCAGTTTTTTTGCAATAAGCATGCTGATTTCATCACCAAGTGAAGCAATTTGTCTTGAAATAGTAAGTACGGCCATGACTCATCTCCTTTGCTCGAAAGCAATTCTCCGTGTCAGTTTTTGTTTTTTTACAAATCAACACAATCTGACTACTTAATTATATGAAATATAACTGATAAAATCAAAATAAAAATCATAAGCAAACCTAGGAGACTGTCATGGGTGACGAAAAATTGGAGTGGAGAGTCGAGTCAAAGACTAAGCTTTTGGAGACGCCGGTGTTTAGAGTGAACCAGCTCGATTCGGTTTCCCCGGACAACACTCATGGAAAATATGTTGTCCTGGACGCAAACGACTGGGTTGTGATAATCCCTGAGCACAACGGATGTTTTTTGATGGTAAAGCAGTGGAGGCACGGAAACAATTCACTCAGCATAGAATTTCCCGGCGGAGTTATTGATGCCGGGGAAAGTCCCGAAGCAGCTGCCGCGAGGGAGCTAAGGGAAGAAACAGGCTTCACCGCAGAAAAACTGATTTATTTGGGCAAGGCGAATCCCAACCCGGCGATCATGAGCAACAAAGTTCATTTTTTTGCGGCAAAAAACCTTACTTCGACCGGACAGCAGGATTTGGACGATGACGAATACGTGGAGTATCTGGAGATTCCCAAAGAAGAGGTCTACGAGAAGATGGGGTCGGAAGAATATCCGCATGCGCTGATGCTCGCCGCCCTGCTCAGATATAAAGTCCAGCTCGACTCATAGACAAAAAAACAGGCAAAAAAAATCCGGCTCCCTTTCATTTCAGGAAGCCGGATTTTTTTTGCAAACTGATTAGCGGTTTGCTGAATATCCATCGTATTTTTTAGACGGATTGTAAACACCCTCGCGATATTCACCAGTGATGCTAGGAATCTTCATCTTCATGCCAGGAAGGATAAGGTTTGGATCCTCAGGCTTCGGCATGTTTGATTTGTTTGCCTGGTAAAGGTTCTCCCAAAGAAGCGGATTGTCGTAGACGTAATTGCGTCCGGAAATGTTCCAGTAACAGTCCTTTGTATCTGCCCATGGGCGAACGATGTAATACTCAGGAAGAGGAGTGATTTCTTTTATGTCAGCGAGATCCTCGAGAACTTTGTTTGCGTAAACGACTGCAGAAGCGTAGTCCTCAGAGTTGTATGAGCTTTGTGCGCTCGCAAAATCTTTCTGTGCAGAAGAATATGCCATAGGGAAGTTTCTCTCGGCATTGATTGATTTTGCAAGGTCAAGCTTTTTTGAAGCCTTTGCCATTACGGTGTCAGCCTCTGATTTTGCCAGCATCTTCTTTACAAAAGCCTGTGAAAGAGCAGCGTTTTCCTCTGCTTTTTTCGCATATTCCTCAGAAAGATCGTATTCGCCGGCATCAAGGGCAGCCTGAGCCTTTTTTGTGTATTCATCAGCAAGTTTCTGATAAGTGTTGTTTTTGTAGCTGGCTGCAAAAATCAAAGAAGTAGCAAGAAGCAATGATGCAAATGTGATTACTTTTTTCATTATTTAGTCTCCTCTTTTGCCTGCTGAGCAGCTTTTTTTGCTGTATCGCCTTCCTCGACGTTGATAACAGCATCATCCGGGTTTGCAAGAGTATCCTGCTCGAGGAGAACAGCATCCTCAGCTTCAATTCCGTCAACCTGACCTTTGAGAGGAGAAATGCTGTCTGCCTCAGAAGAGTATGACTCAGCTTCCTCTACAGCTTTCTTTGCGCGCTCGATTGCGGCAAGAGCTGCGGCGCGGTTTCTAGAAACAGTTTCGAAAAGCTCAGTATAAGCAGCTTTCGAAGCTTTGTAGCCGTTGTATGCGCCTTCGATATTTTTTGTTACATAATCAGAATCAGCTTTCTTGAATGTTTCTGAAGCCTGCTTGTATTCGTCTTTCTTTGCTACACCAGCCTTTACGCTGTCAGCCTGTTTTTTTGCTTCGAGAGCAGCGCTTCTTTCCTGACCAGCGATACCAACGAGTCCCTTCTGAAGAACAGAATTGTATGCGTCGAACGCTTCGTTGGCTTTTGCGAGCAGGTCTTTTGTCGATGCATCAGCTGGGAGGGCGCTGAAATCTTCGAGGGCTTTTTCACCCTTTGCATAGGCTGCTTTGTCGTATCCTGAAAGTCCAAGCTCGTCAGATTTTTCTTTCATTCGTTTTGCGAGAGAAGCCTTTGCAAGAGCCTCGAATCTGTCTGAAACATCTTTCAAATCAGCTGAGAAATCGCCTTTTGGATTTTTCTTGATGTTCTCGCGGACTTCGGCGTATTTTTTGTCAACAGCGGCAAACTGATCCGGATAATAAGCTTCTGCTCCGGCATCAATAGCAGCTTTTCTGGCAAGGTCAGCCTTCTGTGTAGAATTTACAGAATCGTCAACCTTTACTGGCTCAGCGGCAGGTTCTTTTTCTGTTGAAGTCTGCTGAGACTCATCAAAATCAAGATTTCCTTCCGTTTTTGTTGATTTACATGATGCAAAAGTAATTACTGCAGCAACGCAAAGTAATACCGATAAATATTTAATTTTCACTTTTTTCCTCCAAGACATTTTATTATCGGAAAATCACTCTAATTATAAAGGAGAAAACATTCATGAGCAACAAAAGCGCATTCATCTTTTTAATAAATTTATGGCAATAACCGCCAATTGCTTTATAATTATTTAGATTTTGGAGGTATTTTATGGCTGAAAACTTCTCTTACAATTTCGAGGGAGAGCACAATGTCATTTCCAAAGGTTCCGGAGGCTGGCTTTTGGAGCTGAACAAGATTTCGTGGAACGGAAGGCCGGCGAAATATGACATCCGCTCATGGTCGGAAGACCATCAGAAAATGGGAAAAGGCGTGACTCTCACAGCGGAGGAGCTGCTGAAGCTAAAGGAACTGCTGAACACGATAGAAATCAGCTGACCTCATATTTTGCGCAGCGAGCGCCATTTTTCATTACGATCTCGTAAATAAGCATGGAAAGATATGTGTCCTGAAGGGCTGTGCCAGAAGATCGCAGTTCCATATCGATTGAAGAAATTTCTGCGGTAATAGCTGCTGTCTGCCCGAAGGTCCAGGTCTTTGCGGCCTTTGCGTACTGCTTTCGGATCGTCTTGCTCGCAAATCCATTCGAGCGGAGGACGGATTCATCTGCGCTCGCTCCGGACGGATTTACGGAATGCCACAGCTCAAGCCTGCGGAAACATGAGGCAAGTCCCGCCATCAGCATCACGGAATTATTGTTCTTCGTAAGCATGATTTTTTGAAGGATTGCAAGGGAATTCTCAAAGCGTTTTTGGCGCGGAACGGAAGAATCTGCCATGGCATCAAAAAGCGTAAAAGCGGATTCCTCGCGGTTGTGAGACAAAATCTGCTCGACATCCTGCGCGCTTACGACATGCTCCTTTGGGAAGCACATAAAAAATCTTGAGCATTCCGTACGAAGAGCTTCGGTGTTGTTTTCGAGCAAGTCCAAAATCGACTCGATCGCGTCAGCAGTGATCCCGTATCCGTTTTTTCTGAAAAAATTCCTGAGCCAGTCTTCTTTTTTGTTCTCGAACATCTCCCAGAAGATTTTTTTGTTCTCCTTTGGGATGATTTTGTCGAGTTTTGAGTCCACGGAGATTTCGTCAGAGACAAGAATCAATACGGCTGACTCGCGCTTTGTCTTTTTTGTGCCCTCAATCCATGAAGAAATCAGCTCGATTTCTTCTTTTTTCTTGATAAGCTCAGCTTCCCGTAAAACTATGCACGTCGCAGGAACAAAAAGAGATTCGGTCTGGAGTTTTGCCACGACTTCTTCGATTGCTGTATCGGAAGCATAAAGAAGAAAATCATCACTGTCTCCAAACTTTTTTTTGAGTTCTGATTTTACGGCATTTACCTGATCGTTTCGCTCACCGAACTCCGGACCGGTAAAAAGATATACGGGAACGGCCATTCTCAGTAAGTTCTTACGATATTTGACAGAATACCGACGATCATTACGTCTTTGCTGTAGATAGGCGAGAAATCAGGGTTCTCAGGCTGAAGCCTTACTCTGTCCGCCTCTTTGTAGAAACGCTTTAAGGTGATTGCATTGTCGATTACGGCAACAACGATCTGACCGTCAACGGCAGTTTTTGCCTGCTCCACTACAGCAAGATCGCCCTCGAGGATTCCGGCATTTATCATGCTCTGTCCGCGAACTCTGAGCGCAAAATAGCTTTTTCCAGGTCGAACGAAAGGTTCCGCGAGATTTACGAACCCATCGAGATTTTCTTCGCTGAGGAGAGGTTTTCCAGCAGCAACAGTGCCGAGAAGCGGAACCTTGCTGACAAAAGTCGTCGGCTCGGAATGGTTGTCAACCAGCACGCTTATTGAGCGAGCGCGTTTCTGGCTTTGTGACAGGAAGCCTTTTTTTTGCAGGGCACCGATATGATCCTGAACGGCTCTCAAAGAAATTCCGAAATGCTCACCGATTTCCCTCACAGTCGGAGGATATCCGTTATCTTTAGTGTATTTAGATATAAAATCCAACACTTGCTGCTGGCGTTCTGTAATCTGCTTCATTTTTTCTCCCGTGTTTTTGTTTTGCTTTTCGCGGAAAAATTAGTCTTCCTCAAATTTTGTGTCAAAAAGCTGAGTTATTGCCTCAACGGCATCTTTTTCATCAGGTCCGTCAGCTTTCAAGACTAAGGTAGTGTTATAACCGGCAGCCATAGCTATGACGCCCATGATGGACTTTGCATTGACCGCACTTGAATCTTTTTCGATAAAAACTTCGCACGCATACTTGTTCGCCGTCTGAGCAATTAATGCAGCCGGACGTGCATGGATTCCGGCGCGGTTCGTTACGGTTAGGATTTTTTCTGTCATATAAACACTTCCTTGTTTTGTATGCCCTGAGGCATTTTTATTTTGAAACATAATGTAAGTTATGTTTTAAATCAATATGAATCGTCGCTGCCATAATAAGCAGTCTGAGCTTCTCCAGATTCAAGCCACTTCAGGATGTTCTGGTTGAAATCCCTTGCGGAGTTGTAGCCGCGAGCCTTAAGGCGCTCGTTCATTGCCGCAGTCTCGATAATGATTGGAAGATTTCGTCCAGGTTTTACAGGGATTTCGATGAGCGGAACTTTTACGCCGAGATAGTCGATCGTCTCGTAATCGGTACCAACGCGGTCGTAAATTTTTGCCGCATCCCATTCCTCAAGCTTTATAACCAGCTGGATTTCTTTTTGCTCGCGGATTGCGCCGACACCATACAGCTGGGAAACATTGATGATTCCAAGACCTCGGATTTCCATGTGGTGGCTGATAAGGGAGTTTGATCCTCGGCCAAGTATGGAGTTTCCGTTTACGCAGCTGATTTCAACCACGTCGTCAGCAACAAGCCGATGTCCGCGTTCGATAAGCTCAAGCGCACATTCTGATTTTCCGACACCGGAATGACCGGTAAGCAATATACCGATTCCGTATACCTCTACCAGAACGCCATGAAGAGTTTTTTTAGGGGCAAAGATGTTTGAGAAGATTCGGATGATTCGAACAGAAAATTCAGTTGACCCCAGCTCCGTCTGAAGGACAGCGCATTCAGCCTGCTCCGCCATATCCAAAAAATCCTTGCTCGGCGTAATTCCATAAGAAAAAACTACGCAAGGAATCTTGAACTGAAAAAATTTCTTGATGGCAGAAAGTTTGCCTTCTTTCTGAAGTTTTACGAGATAAGCGTTCTCACCCCGTCCAATGAGCTGAACGCGATTGTATGCAAAAGAATCGAAAAAGCCGGTGAGCGCAAGCCCCGGACGATTGACCTCAGGAGCGGTAATTGCATTGGAAAGACCTTTACGCCCTGCTATGCACTTTAAATTTATTGCGTTATGAGATGGCAGCTCCAAATCAAGGAGATCAAGAACGGTAAAGGGTTTATCGGACATAATTCTACTATACTTTTAAGAAGTTATTTTGTCAAATGAAAAATTTCATTCCGCATCCATTTGGGAATTCCGGTGGCTCATCAGTTCTTCGAGTTGCTGCTGGGCATCACTCAGCGCAAAATCCAGCCACTTCTCCCCGGAAATGACAAGCTTCATTTCTTTTCCGAGGATCGTATAGAACTGAGTCCATTCTTCTATTGTAGGTCGGTAAACTCCGCTTTCAAGGGCCTTTCTAACAGCCTCGTACTGAGGGAACGTTTTTAAAATCTCCGGGTCGGAAAGACTTGAATATCGGCACGGAACTCCGCCAAAAATCACCGTATCTTTCTGAACCTGAGCATCCATCAGATATTTGAGTAGCTTGACGGAGTATTCTTTGTGCTTTGAATTTGCAGGGATTCCGACCGCCCAAATTCCATAAATATTTGCATTGTTGGCAGAAAGCCCGGGTTTGTAACGTCCGGTAAGAGCGACATAATCCATGGAAGAATTTCTGGTCGGAGTGTACCATCCCGGCCATCCGATTCCCACCGCAGCTGATTTGTTTGCAATTGCGGCTATCAAATCCTCTTTTTTTGCGGCACGTCCGGTTGAGATCATGGCAAGATAAGTTTCCATCGCGCTCTTGAATTCAGGTGTGTTTACCGTCGGGAAATTGTTCTCGTCAACAACCCATCCGCCGCATGAAAGCAGGATCGGAAGAAAATCGACCACGACATTGTTTGGGGTATCTCCGCGATACATGAATCCGAGGTTGTGACGGCTTTTCGAGAACCGGCATATTTTCTGGATATCTTCGATTGTATTGATTTCTTCCGGGGTAAATCCTGCCTCTTTGACAATCAGCTTGTTGTACAGAAGAACGGTTACGTTTCCGTAATAAGGCGCAAGGTACAAGCCTCCGTTCTGATAGCAGATTGCCTTCGTCGCTGGGATTATGTCATCGTCCAGCTCGTAGCCGAATTGCGAAAGCTCCGCCAAAACTCCGTGAGCTGTGTATTCGGCCATCCACGAACCGTCAACCATGCAGAAATCATACAGACCTTCGCTTTCCGAAGCGTTCTGGGCGACTTTTGAATGAAGTTCATCCTCGCTCAGCTCCAAAACATCGCAAAGCACATTGTTGTCGTGCTCAAAATTTCTGAGGCATTTTTTTATTACGTTGGAATAAGTTCCGGAACGAAGAGCAAGCATCAGCACCGCATCCGGGTTCACCGGCCGAGGAAGAACTTTTTTGCAGGATGAAAAGCAAAATATGGAGATCGCGATGCAAACAGGCGCAAGAATTCTTTTTACCATTTGAAATCTCCGATTTCGTAACGCTTCATTTTTTTCTGGACGCTTGAGTTGCATTTCTGAATCTTATTCAGAGGAATGTTGCAGAAAATTTTCACAAGCTCGCTGTCCAGCTGGCTTCCGGCAGCCATTTTAAGCTCGACGACAGCCTCCTCGTAAGAAATTGCGGCGCGGTAGGAGCGTTCCATTGTGATTGCGGAATAAGTGTCTGCGACGGCGAGAAGACGTGATGCGAGCGGAATCTGCTCACCTTTCAGCTTTAAGTATCCGGTTCCGTCCACGCGCTCATGGTGGCAGCGAATCCATTCTCGGACATGCTCGAAATTTATAAGAGGTTTCAAAAGCTCGACACCTATTTCGGGATGGCGGCGAATGAGCTGATATTCCTCCTCCGTGAGTTTTCCGGATTTCTGGATGATTGAACGCGGTATGCCGAGCTTGCCGACATCGAGCAGAAGAGCTGCATATTTGAGGGAATTCGGATTGATTTTCAGCTTGTAGCGCAGAGGAAGATAATCGTACAAAAGCATCGAGAGATTGTGGACGTGCAGAGAATGTCCCTCGAGATTCGGGTCTCCGGCTTCAATTACGCCGACAATAGTCTCAAGAATGTCTGTCGAAAAAGACTCTGAATCGTTCAGCTGATTCAAGAACCAGCCGTACAAGATAAAAAACAATACCGAGCTGACAAAATACGGAATTCCGAGCCATATCGTAGCCATGTCCAGCTCGCACACCATGAAGCCTGTCGTTATCATAAAAATCTGGAACAAAAGCACGCAGACGGTCATGAAAGTGTTGCGGCGAGAATGTTTAACGAGCAGCCCGGAGCGTATAAAATTCTGATAGACGCACGTGAAAAACACAAAGAAATTTACGACGATTCCGGCCAGAAGAATATATTTTGAAAAAATAGGAAATTCCATTTTGAAAACCATCTTGACCTCTCCTTACCCCAAATTGAAATGAATCTGATTTTTTCCAGCCCTTTTTGACTCGTACAGAGCCTCGTCAGCCCGCTTGTAGGCATCATCGATATCAAGGTCGGTCACTTTTAACTCCGTGACGCCGAATGAAGCCTGAAGTCCGTCCAGCCCGTCCATGCGGACAAGGTTCAGCCGGCTCAATATGCGGTCGAGGAGAGCCATTATGTCAGAGCGGTCTTTTTTTCCGCGGATAAAGATTATGAATTCATCGCCGCCGAGCCTGCCGGCAAAACTTGCCTTCTCTTTTGGGATGCGCTCAGCAAACGACCATTTTTCGGAAAGATTTAGATCGAGTATGTCCAGGACTGTTTTTCCGACAATCTGAATGGCTTTGTCTCCCATCTGGTGGCCGAGGCTGTCGTTTATCTGCTTGAAGCCGTCCAAATCCAAAAGGCATAGGGCCATGTATTCATCGTTTTTCTGCTGCAAAATTGTAGTGGCAACGGAAAAAAATCTGGAACGGTTCAGCAGGGACGTAAGAGAGTCGAAGCTTGATTTTACCTCAAGCTCCTGTTGAATCTGAAGATTTCTGAAATATAAAGTGAACTGTTCCAATCTGGTGTGCTGGAACGTGTAGTGAAGTCCGAGCGAAAGAAGGAGAACGATTATCAGATTGTACATATCGTAGTATGCGATTGAAAATGTTTTTTTGGAAAATGAAGAAATCAAGAATATGATGCCGGAAAGGATCAGGATTCCGCTCATTTTTGCCATGTCGAAAGTGTAGGAAATCGCAACAAGAACCATAAAAATCAAAAAAATTGTTGCAGGCATGTAAGGCTGGGCAATCGAGTTGAAAATTCCGAACGAAAGCATAGCAACTATGTTCAGGAATGGCAGCGATATGTTTTTTCGCTTTATAAAATCAAAAAAGAAAACCCTGGAAACAGTAATTATCATGCATATGAGGAGATAGGATGCGAAAAAAAACATTCTCTCCCTGGTTACGGCAAAAAGATTGAAGTATGAGAAAACCAGATAGCAGAAATTTATCGCCATGAACCACGAATTCAATATGAAAAGATGCTTTTTGTTTGTCTGAAGGATCATCTTAAAGCAGTCGTTGTAAGTTTCCTTATCGAATCCGTAATATTTAAAACTTTTTTTAACCATAATATTCTCGGGGACTAAGACGATCGGGAAAAAAGCCGGAACAGTTTTTGAAGATTTTTGATTTTCCCTAAAACAAAAAAAGTCCGCCTTGAAAACTTCTATTTTGCTCCGAACCGATTATTCTTCAAAAAAATACAAGGCTACTTGAAGGACGATAGCTCCGGCAAAATAAAATTTCCAGTGAACGGACCTTTTTAAGAAAAGTATTCTGACAGTCCAAAAATCGGACTGAAGTCATTTATTTCTTTTCCTGAATTTTATCTTTTTCTTTCTTAACTTTTGTGTCAAGAACATCCATCATCTTGTTCAGCGCGGCACCGAAGTCGAAATCTTCTCCAGTTACGTGAGCCTGGGCTCCCCACTTAAAATGAACGGTCGTATCAAAGACATAAGCTTTGTCATGCTTTACACGCACTGTGAGATCCACGATGAGATCATCAGCATACTTAATGCGGTCAAGTTTTTTTTCAACCATTTCTGATTGTTTTTCTTCAAGGACAAAGCCGACTGCAGAAACATTCTTAGTCATTTTAGTACTCCTTAGTAAGATTTAGAAAACAGAAAGATTTTGATTACCTTTCCGCCTTCTTCAAAATTATATAACGGAAATTCTGAAAAAGCGAATTTAAAATTGAAGGAACTTAAAAAACTGATGAAATATTTTTTATTTTTTCCCTCAAAAATTGCCGGAAAGTGATAAAAAGTGGCTATTAATAAGCAGAGGTTTTTGTTGTTATGAATATTTTCAGTTTTTCTCCGTTTGGTTATGAAGGTGCTCTGGTAGCTGTCGAAGTTGATTTACGCCGCGGGATTCCTGCGGTTGATATTGTCGGACTCGCTGACGGAGCTGTAAAGGAATCAAGGGAGAGGATGCGTTCTGCGATCCGTAACTCCGGTTTTGAATTTCCGCTGGAAAGAGTGCTGATTTCTCTTTCGCCAGCTGATTTGAAGAAGGAAGGAGCGGGATTCGATCTTGCGCTTGCTCTGGCTGTGCTCGCGGAAAGTCAAAAGTCTAAGGCTGGCGGCGCTGTGGATGAAAAAACGGGACGAGCTGCGGGGGAAGCTATTCTTGTTATGGGTGAACTGGAGCTATCCGGAACGATTCGCCCTGTTAAAGCCGTCCATGCGGCTGCAAGTACGGCATCACAGGCTGGGATTTTCAAGTGCATAGTCAGCTCGGCGAATGCCGCCGAAGCAAGGGAGGTTGCAGGGATGAAAGTGTTCGGAGCAACAAACCTCTGTGAAGCTTATGAGGCTCTTTCCAAACCGGAGCTGTTTACAGGACTTTCTGAAGGTGAGACCAAAGCCTTTGTTCCTGAAGGAAGCGTTATGATTGAAGGAGTTCCTTTTCCGCCGGAAACACCGGAATTTAATTTTTCGACCATGAGCGGGCAAAAAAGGCTCCTGCGGGCGATGCAGGTAGCGGCAGCTGGAGGACACAACCTGCTCGCTTTTGGTCCTCCGGGATGTGGAAAAACGCTCGCGCTGACACATTTTAACGAGCTGCTCCCTCTTTTGACGGTGGAGGAAGCGCAAAGCTCAACAAGAATTCATTCTATAGCGGGGCTTTTGAGTCCGTCGGAACCGCTGATGAGAATTCCGCCGTTCAGAATGCCTCATCAGACCGCATCGATGGAAGGAATATGCGGGGGCGGAGCAAATTGCCGCCCAGGAGAGATATCTCTGGCACACAACGGCGTGCTGTTTTTTGATGAGGCGGCGGAATTCCGTTCGTCAGTGCTTCAAATGCTGAGGGTTCCTGTTGAGAGCGGAAAAATCACATTGAGCCGGGCAGGACGCGCGACGGTCTATCCGGCAAGTTTTCAGCTGTTGCTGGCAACAAATCCATGTCCATGCGGAAATCACGGTTCGGAAACAAAAATCTGTCTGTGCAGCGGAAAAGCAATCGCCCAATATTGGAAAAAATTCTCAGCCCCGCTTCTGGACAGAATTGATATAAGGATTCAGGTAGAAAATTCATCGTCTGAGTCCCAAAATACAATTCCGAAAGATCATCCGTGCGAATCGTGTACGGAACAGGAAAATTGCAAGGACTGTGAAAAGAAACAAAGCTTCGACGAAAACTTTTTGGAGGAAGAAAAGGCTGTTTCAACGGGCGAGCTGCGGATTCCTATCGCGACAGCCCTGAAAATTCAACGGGTCAGGCAGGGGAAGAAAAATTCAAATCTCTCCGCACAAGAGGTCCTGACGTTCTGCAAACTTGGAAAAGCGGAGCAGAATTTTTTTGATGAATGCATCAGAAGAAATGATTTTTCACAGCGGGCAATAAATTCGATTCTGAAGCTCGGCCGAACAATTTCTGACATGGAAGCATCTCCGAAAATTACGGTCGAAGCCCTGAAAGAAGCTGTGTCCATGAGAAAAAGCCATGGCGTGCTCGAAATGGTCAACGAAGCAGTTTTTTAAAACAAAAAAGCCTGCCAAAAAATATCAGCAGGCTTTTTACCGGGTCTGAGACTTGAACTCAGACGCCCGTGAAGGCAACAGATTTTGAGTCTGTCGTGTCTACCATTTCACCAACCCGGCAAGTGTTGGAATTATAGCAAAAAAACTGTTTAGGATTCAAGTAGATGACGCCAAAAAAACAAAAATTATGTTAAAGTGTTCCTATGAATTTTACGGATAAAACACCCGAAGAAGTCTTGAAATCCGTATTCGGATACAATTCCTTCAGGCTGCTTCAGAAAGACATAATCACGAATGTTCTGAACAAAAAAGATACTCTCGCAATAATGCCGACCGGGGGAGGAAAATCGCTTTGCTATCAGATTCCAGCCCTGATTTTTGACGGCCTTACTGTAGTGGTTTCCCCTCTGATTTCTTTAATGCAGGATCAGGTCGCTTCTCTTAATGCGATGGGAGTAAATGCCGTTTTTCTTAATTCGACGGTTGAGTGGAGCGATTATCTCGAATCAATGAATTCAATCCGCAGGGGAGAAACTAAAATCGTCTATGTCTCTCCGGAAGGACTGATGACACCAAAAATCAACGACTTGCTTCATGACACAAGGGTGAGCGTTCGGTGCATAACGATTGATGAAGCTCACTGCGTCTCTGAATGGGGGCACGATTTTCGCCCCGACTACCTCGAAATTTCAGCTCTCAGAAGTCAGTTCAAGGACGCGGTTTTTCTTGCGCTGACGGCAACAGCTACCCCGGAAGTTCGAAAAGACATAATCACCAACCTGAAACTCAAAAATCCTGAGGTGATGGTCTCCAGTTTTGACCGTCCGAACATCTACCTCGACGTAAGGCAAAAAAGCCGCGACGCTTTGTCTCAGGTGACGGCATGTATAAAACGGCATCCGGATGAAAGCGGAATCATATATTGTTTCTCGAAAAAACAGGTTGATTCCCTGACGGAACAGCTCGACAAGCTCGGCTATTCAGTTTTGAACTATCATGCGGGACTTACGGATCAGGTCAGGGCGGACCATCAGACAAAATTCATACGAGATCAGGTGCAGATAATGGTCGCCACGCTGGCTTTCGGAATGGGAATAGACAAGCCGAACGTGCGCTTTGTAATCCATTACGACATGCCGAAGTCGCTGGAGCAATACTATCAGGAAATCGGGCGTGCCGGGCGCGACGGGCTTGCAAGCGAGGCTCTTCTGCTCTACTCTGCCGGCGATATTCATAAAATCAGGTATTTTTTCGATGAGGCATCTGACAGAAACCGCTCGGAAAAGCTTCTTCAGGGAATGATTGCGTATGCGACAGGACGAAAATGCAGAAGAAAACTTCTCCTGTCGTATTTCGGGCAGAATTATTCAGCTGAAAATCCGTGTTGCTGTGACATCTGCACGCTAGGCCCTGTAGCAGACATGGACATGACGCTTCAAGCTCAAAAACTGATGAGCTGCATTATCCGAACGAATTCGCGGTTCGGAGCGGCCTATGTAATCGATGTGCTCCTTGGCTCGCGCGCAAAACGAATCCTCGAGAACGGTCACAACATGATCTCAACATGGGGAATTGGCAGGGAACTGGACAAGGATCAGTGGCACGAGCTTGTAAATCTGCTGATTGAAAAGAATTTTATCCTCAAATATGGCGAATACAATGTACTGATGCTGACAAACGACGGACTTGCCGCGCTTAAAAACCGCGACAAAATCATGCTGCCGTTCAATATGCCAAAAAGCTCAAAATCTTACAGGGATTCTGATTTGACTTCGGACGGAGTTTTTATCCCGAAGAACAGGGCGAGCGCAGGAGCAAACGGCGGATTTATGTTTCCGAAGCCGGAAAAATCTTCAAAGAACGGGGCGAAAACTTTTGTTCTGCACAAAAAAGATGTCAGTTTCGGTAGCGATGCCGAGGGAGAAAGAATCCAGTCAGAACTGAAAAAATGGCGGAAAAGACGCGCGCAGGAAATGGACGTTCCACCGTACATAATTTTCGGAGACCGCACGCTGAACGACATCGCACAGAAAAAGCCGGGCTCTCAGGACGAGCTGTTCAATGTGAGCGGGATGGGAGAAAAGAAAATCGAAAAATTCGGGTCGGATATCTTAAAAATCGTGCGCGGATAAAAAATTAAGGCAGTTTCAAAAGTCCTAACGGAGTTTTGAAACTGCCTCGATCAGCTAACGCAGAACGCTTCCACGAATCCGCTTGACGAATTTTGCCTGGCCGATGGACAGCAATTTCTCGCTGTGGTCGGGAAGGACTTCTATCAGAACGTTCGCGTCGGCACCAGTCTTTGTGACAGAGATCGGTATTCCGATAATGATTTTATCTTTGATATTCTTGCCGGAATCCGTGACCGGGCTTTCAAAATGAAGTTCGACCATGCTGTTGTTGGAGATAGAGCCTTCGATGATGTGCAATTTTCCAGAAAAATCCATTCCGCCGGCTTCGATTCTCTCAAAGTGAACGCTTTCGGGGCGCAGCTGGCTGACAGAAAGTACGATTTTGTGGTCGATGCGCTGCAACAGCCCCTCGCGGTTTTCTTGCGGCATCTCCATTTTTTCAAGTTCCTCGCGCATCTTGTCAAAATGAGCTTTTCGTTCACACTCTTTGCCCGGTTTTAAGATTTCATTTCCATTGGCGTCAGTGTATTCGTCATAATTGTACTCGGATACATTTTTGTTTTTGGTGAAGGTAAATTCCGGGAAAGCCAAACTTTCGTACGATTTTTCCGCGGTTTTGATTTTTCCGATAAAATCCAAGCCACTTTTTGAAATGACCTCGGATGCCTCGGCATCGTTTTCGACGGAAAGAAGATAAATTCCTGGAGCCAGCGTCGCTGAAATAAAAGGCGCGATCGCAGGATTGTTCTCCGTTATTGCGGCATTCTCACCGCTGACTTGCAGGATATAGCCTTTAAAAATCGTTGCGGAAGAATATGATTTTCCCCAGTCCTCCACGCTGACCTCAAGGTTCTGCGGAAGCTCATACGGACAGTACTTTTTTAGCAGTGAAAAGATTTTTTCTTCGCTTAATCCGGCGTCAAAGCCTCGCATGACTGATTTTCGATTTATCTCAAAAAGTGCGGCGGTATCAAACTGCTTTAATTCAAGGAAGTTCATAAGCGGAAGCAGGCTTCCAAGGCTCAGCCCCGGAAGGACGGTGACGTTGAATGCGGCATCGATGCTCAGAACTTTAGGTTCATTCTCCCTGTCTATTTCAACGCTGTCAAAAATCGAACCGGACACATAAACAGTCTCGCCGTTTTCGTCCGTGCCCTTCTTTGAAAGAATTCCCATAAGTTCCGCGGAATCGATGAGGCGGTCAAGAATAGAAGAAAGATTCTCGCTCATGCCGATTGCAGAAAGATCTTCCACGCCGTCACTTTCTTGAGTTTGTCTTGCCCTGTTAAGCATTGCAGAAAACCTGGATGCCGATCCAAAAGAAGAAATTCCAGGGACATCCCCCTGATCCTCAGAGATAAGATAGGCAAGCCTCAGTAAAATCGTTCTTGCATAGCCGGCCTCAGGAATTGCGGAAGCGACATCGAGCAGAAGTTTTGCCTGACGAACCAGCATTCCACGGCTGAAACGCCCCTGGGAGGCGACGCAAAAATAAGCGTACTGAATTATTTCGGGAAGCTTAGTAAATGAAGAGAATTTGTTTCTGTCGATTTCAAATCCCTGAGGTGACTCCCGGATCAAAGAAAGATTTATGAATGCAACGGTCAGGCAGTGCAAAAGCGGAGTCCGTCCCGGAAAAAGTTTTTCGATTTCGGATTCAATGCGCTTTTTAAAAGTTCCGTCAGCCTTGCAGATATCAGGGTTTTTATAGATGAACGATATGAACGAAGCTATCAGCTCCGGGGAAAGAGCATTTTGCAATTCGTCTGATAATTCCGACATCGAAGGATTTTCCAGAAGAACTTTTCGGTCGGCAAGATTTTTAAAATCTTCCTCGAGATGCGGGTTCAGGCTGACGATCATCTTTCCGCTTGCTTTGTCGACGTGGCGGTAGATGATAAGTCGTTCCTCAAGGTTCAGAAGCCTTGCGTAAAGCTCGGCAAAAGAAAAAGTGTTCTCGAAAAAAAGCGCGAGTTTTTCTTCCGTTGCGTTGGAGATGAATTTTACCGCGCAGATAAGCTGAAGGTCGCTTTCGCTCAGCAAAGAAATCAATATCTTCCTGGTTTCTTCTTTTCTGATAAAAGCACCGAGCTCTTCGATAAGTTTCTGTTTGTTGAAAGGAGTTTTTATTTCGCCCAGATACATTCTGATGATTTCAAAAAAATGATTGTCCGGTAGCAGGGCAAAACTTTCACGCCAATTTATTATTCGTTGCGTCCTTGAATCTACAGGCATAAAAACTCCTCTCTTTATTAAGGGAACTTCGAAAAACCGAAATCTTTCGAGGCTCCTTAACGAATGCACAAAGTATCATTAGTAAGGTATGAATCGAGGTCTGAAATATCCTTGCAGCGCAATATTCGGTACTGATACCCCTGCTCCGCAAGAAATTTCTGTCGATTCGAACCGAATTCCTCTTCCACCGTATTTCTGGTGATCAGCGTAAAGAAGCGTGATTTTCGCTCTTTCGGACGGAGAATTCGTCCAAGGCGCTGTGCCTCTTCCTGCCGGCTTCCGAAAGTTCCGCTGACCTGAATCGCCATGCTCGCATCAGGAAGATCGATTGCAAAGTTTGCGACTTTAGATACGACCAGCACGCGGATTTCTCCGTTCCTGAACTGACCATAGATTTTGTCGCGCTCATCGTTCGGGGTCTTTCCGGTAATCAGCGGGCATTTTAAAAGTTTGGAAAGCACATCGAGCTGCGAAAGGTACTGCCCGATTACGAGAATCTTGTCATCAGGTGATTTTTCTATCAGTTCTTTTACGAAATCAACTTTGACAGGGTTTTCGCTCGCGATCCTGTGTTTTTTGCGCTGATCGGCAACAGCGTATTCGATTTCCTTTGATTCGGACAAATCCAGCCGGACTTCGATACATTCAGCCGTTGCGATAAAACCTGAATGCTCAAGGTCTTTCCAAGGCACGTCATAGCGTTTCGGGCCGACGAGGGAAAACACGTTCCCCTCAAGTCCGTCCTCGCGCACCAGAGTCGCCGTAAGTCCGACTCGCCGTACCGCCTGAATTTCTGCAGCGACGCGGAAAACCGGAGCCGGAAGAGTATGAACCTCATCGTAAACAATCAGTCCCCACTTTCGCTTTCGGAAAAGCGAAAAATGCGGATAAGGACCGTCTTTTTCAGGTCGCCATGTCAAGATTTGATAGGTCGCGACCGTAACAGGTTTTATGACTTTGTTCTCGCCGGTGTACTCGGCAATGTCATCTTCGGTCAAATCAGTTTTGTCCAAAAGCTCCTGAATCCACTGGTGGACGGCGCTTATGTTCGTTGTAATAACAAGGGTGCTCGTTTTCAGGAGGGACATCACAGTCATGCCAACGATTGTTTTTCCTGCTCCACACGGAAGGACCACCGTTCCGAATCCGGTTCCAGGGCCAAGATCTCCAACGATTGATTTGGCAGCTTCTTTCTGATACTGACGGATCACAAAAGGCTTTCCGCTTTTTGTGGTCTCGAGCAGGGATATTTTTAAAGGCTCGCCGTCCTCCATAGGAACATCATCTTTAATCGGCCAGCCGAGCTTAAGAAGCTCCTGTTTTATCGTGCCCCGGTCGGTAAGCATCAGCCTGAAGCAGTGCTCTTTTTCTTCCGCGGTAACTGAGGTCTGCCTCATCAATTCGTCCTGAGGCTCTTCGTACGCGCATTCGGTCAGAAGTTTTTTGCCGATTGCGGTGGCGTTTATCTCGCGGTAAACAGCGTAGCTTTCCGTTACGAGATAGAGATATTCTATTTTTATGAGATTTTTTTCTGTCTGATTTTCTGCATTCGCGCCGTCCGCAACCGTATTTTCATTTTTTGCGGATTTCCCGACAGCCGGAGCTAAAATCCACGGCGCAGGAACCAAACGGAGCTTTCCGAATCTTCCGGCGGTTTCGTGAATCCATACCTCAACCGACTGTGGTACATCGTAGCGCGCGAACTTTCTCAGGACTTCGACGGCGTTGTCAGGTGTAAAACCTGCTCCGGCTGCATTCCATAAAGAAAGAGGCGTCAGCCTGTATGTGTGAAGATGCTCAGGGGAGCGCTCAAGTTCGGCAAAAGGAATAAGCTCGTTTCGGCATTCCTCAGCTTTTGGCGCATGAACATCAAGCAAGAGAGTTCTATCGCTTTGGACAATCAAAGGGTTCGCATAATCCATTAGATCGGATATTTTATCACAAAAAAAAGTTCGTTTCTAGGCGAGTGCTAAAAGAGTCCGAATCCGCCCGGATTTTTTGCGCCGGCTTTTATCCAGCTGACTTTCTGCTTCATTGAAAGCGGCTTTTTTAAATTATCAACTGAATCCATGTAGTCACAAAGCCAGACGGAAAGGGCAGAATCGCGCGTCGCCAAATCATTGCTGTACTCGCATGAGACCAGAAGCGGAGTTATCGTTTTGCTTTCTGCGAGAGTTGCGGCCATGTTTTCAGCGAATGCTTTGAAAGCACCTCCGGCAGCGGCAATCAGCGGGTAAGAAAGAGATGAGCCGGCAATTTTTACAGCGTTCAGCGTGATGCTGTCGCACAAAGTCGGATTTGATTTGTAGAGAAAAACAATTTTTGATTTATTTTCGTTCCGCTGGAATCTTAAAACGATTTCTTGAGCGAGATACTGATAGCTTCCGATCACTTCCTCAAGGATTCTGGAATTTTCATTTATTGAGCCGAATTTTGATGCGTAGAATGCCTCGTCAAACACAAGGACAGCTTCGTCTACCCCGCCATCGTTCTCGCAGTTCAAAACCAGCGAGCGAGAGGAAAGAACGGATCCCCTGTTCCACGGAATAACGGTCGCATCATTTAAGGTCGGTTTGTCGTCTTTTGAAGACATCTCACATGTTACGATAACTTTTCGTCCGTGAAATGCAGCTCCTGAAGCCATGTCTGAGCCAGCAGGAATATCTTTTCCGGCGAATAAAATTGTTTTTCCCATGCTTTTTAGTATAGCACAAATCAGAGCAAGTTTCAAAAGTCCGTCTGTACTTTTGAAAACACCTCATCATTCTTGCGGTGGTAGACATCAGTTTATTTTGCTATAATGTTTTTTATGAAAATTTGGATTAAATATTTGATCGGTACACTTCTTGGAATCATCGCTTCTATTATTCTTCCGATGAATTCACCAGCCGTTACGACGTTCGTTTCAGATGCATCAGCTTTCGCACTCAGATTCGGACGCTACACGCTCCTTCCGCTGCTGTTTTTCGGCGCATCAATGGCATTTTTCAATATACGAAACAACCGCCATTTTCCCAAAACCCTGATGTGGACTTTCGGAACAATCATCGGCTCTACGCTGATCCTTGCTTTTCTCGGACTCATTTCAATTCTCATAGTCAAACTCCCTAGAATTCCAATCACAGGCGAAAAACTCACAGAGGTTCCTTCCATAAGCATCAAAGAGCTGCTCATGCCTCTTTTGCCGCACTCAGGGTTTTCTGCGCTCACCGAAGGAAAATATCTTCTTCCGGCATTTTTGTTCGCAGGAATTGCAGGTGCAGGATGCGCGTCCGACACATCTTCATCAAAACCGGTTCTCACGCTTTTTGAATCGGCGGCAAAATTGTGCTACACAATCACCACATTTTTTATCGAGTGGCTTTCTGTCGGAATGATTGCGATTTCATGCTGGTGGATGTTCCAGATTCGTCAGGTATTCAATGCCGAATCTTCAGATTTTCTTCCGCTGTTCCTGATGCTCCTCGTGGACTTCGCTCTCACCGCAGGCATCATCTATCCGCTCATCCTGAGATTTTTGTGCAGGGATTTAAAACCTTACAACATTCTCTACGCTTCAATCTGTCCTATTCTGTCTTCGTTTTTTTCAGGAGATTCGAATCTTGCGCTTCAAGTCAACATGAAGCACGGAAAAGACAGTCTCGGAATCCATGAAGAAATAAACAATTTTGCTTACCCGCTGTTCTCTATTTTTGGAAAAGGCGGCGCGGCTCTCGTGACAACAATATGTTTCGTTACGATTCTCCGCTCTTATTCAAGCCTTGGATTTACGATCGCCGATGTAATCTGGATTTTCTGTACTACTTTCGGAATTTCATTTCTGCTGGGTGCGCTTCCTGTGGAAGGTCCTTTCGTTGCGCTCACGGTAATATGTACGATGTACGGCCGTGGCTTTGGTGACGGCTACATTTTGCTGAAACCTGCCCTTCCATTGATCTGCAGTTTCTCTGCGGCGTTTGATGCACTTTCTGCAATGACAGGAAGTTTCATAATAGCGGTCAAGACAAAAAACATAACACACAACGACGTAAAACACTACGTCTGATCAGAAAAAAAGGCTGCCTGAAAAATCGGTTTGAAGTGCACTTCATTCGCTTTGCAGACAGCCTTTTTTTTATTTTTCGTATACGTCGCGGCGGGCATCAGGTCGAAGATGATGCTCCCTGAAGTCAATTTTGCTGCACGGCCTACCAAAATAAAATCCCTGGAACTTGTCCGGCGCATAGGCAGTAAGTTTCTGAATATCGTCGGATGATTCGATTCCTTCCATACAGATTTTCATGTTTAGCTCGTGAGCCATTTCCGTTATGTGCTTGATGATTTTTCTGTCGCCTTCGTTTCCGCCGATCGCTTTCTGGACAAAGCTGTAATCCAGTTTTAGCGTGTTCGCCTTGAGATATTGCAGGTAGCGGAGGTTTGAGTATCCGGTGCCGAAATCATCTATATCGACATTGAGTCCGAGCGCGGAAAGACTCTCGGTAAGTTTTTGCAGCTGGATTCCGTTGTCTATAAAACCGCTCTCCGTCAGCTCAAGCGTGATGTTTCCAGGATTCACGTCAGAAATCAAAAGAGCAGTCTCAACGTCGCGTAAAATATCGCTTCTCATAACCTGAACGTACGAAAGGTTTACGCTCAACCTGAATTTTTTTTGTACCCTGCACCATTCCTTGCATTGCGCAAAGGCAGTTCGCAAAATCCATCGTCCGACAGAGACAATCATGCCGGTTCGTTCAAGAATCGGAACAAAATCATCCGGGGAAAGCATTCCGTAGCCGGGACATGACCAGCGAAGAAGGGCTTCAGCTCCGATAACGTTGAGCACCGTATTTTCTTTATCGAGGTACATTTTTTGCGCATCGACAATCGGCTGGTAGAAAAGCTCGAATCCGGAGAAATTATTTCTGATTGATTCGCGCAATTTTTCCTGGAAGTCGAGGTTGCGAAGATGCTTTGAGTAATCCCCTGCGTTGAAAGTGACAAGCCTGTTTCCGCCGCCGTTTTTCGCTACGCTGACAGTATAGTTTACTTTTTTGAGCAGCGCGTCGAGCTGAGATGATTCCTTCATAAAAGCGACAGCTCCGCCGGAAATGGTAAACATCACGTCATAATCAAGGCCGTTGTCCGTCTCGGAAATCTCTCGGCGCAAATCTTCAAACAATTTCTGAGCTATAGGGGCTGATTTTCCGGTGAGATTCATGCAGATAAATTCATCGCTTGCAAGTTTGTATGCCTTTGCGATGCCGGAACAAACTTTTCGGCAGCAATCTCCGATTTTTGAAATTATCGCATCGCCGGTCAAAACACCATATTGCTCGTTGATCGTCCTGATGTTGTCTATGTCCACCTTCAGCAAAAATCCGGACACGCACTGATTTTTTGTCCAGAAATTCGCAAAATCGGTGCGCAGCTGTGCTTCGGTCGAAAGGCCGGTAAGGAGATCCGCCCTGTCCTCCTCCTCGGTGATTGAGACAGTTCCGATAAGGATTCTTTTTTCGTTCGCGAAGTTTGGTACGATTCTGCCACGGCAACTTATCCACACGGGTTTTCCAAGCTTGTTTGTCCAGCGGTATTCAAGGTTGTGCTCAGCCTTGAGACCTGTTCGAAGGGCATCGAGGTCAGCCATGAGAATTGAGCGATCTTCCTCAAAAACGATTTTCATCAGCTCATGAGTTGCGTTCTCAATCCGTTCGCCAGAAAAATTGAATGTGTTTTTGACGGCAGCAGAAATGTAATAAACATCGTCCGTCAAATTGAATATATATATAAATGAATCCGAGCACTGGTTGAGGATATGAATGATACCTTCAAGCTGCTTCAAGTTTAAATTTTCTAAATCGTAGCTCATAAAATGCCTCAGCTGAAACTTAAAACTTTCCTCCGTTTCCCTACTGCTATTATAACACGCAAACAGAAAATTCCCTTGAATCCATGCGCTTGATTTCAAAAAAACGAAACTTAAAAAAGTGATTTCTCCAATATCTCCATAAAATTTTGAGTCAGTTCCTAAAGTTCAGACAAATTTTTTTTTGAAAATATGGCCGATTAATAAAGCGGTTTCAGCCTGAAATTCTCGTCGAGCAAAGTGATTTTTTGAACCATGCTTTTTGTCACATAAACGCTTCTGTCGGCTGCAACAAAAACTGCGCCGAATTTTCCATCGCAATCGTCCTGAGAGGAAAATTTTTTAAGAATCTCGGAAGATTTTTCTATTCCCATGGAGAAAAAAGCTGTTGAGAGCGCATCTGCCATAATGGACGACGGACAGATTATCGTTACGGAAAGAAGTCCGTTCTCAACCGGATAGCCTGTGTCCGGATCAAAAATGTGATGATAAGATTTTCCGTCAACTTCCATAAATCGCTCGTATACACCGCTCGTGACGACACTTCCTTCATCAAGCGTCAGAGCGGCAAGCGGATTTTCTTCTGAATTCTGAGGATTTTTGATTCCGATCCTCCATTTTGAGCCATCTTTTTTGCTTCCGTAAACGTAGACGTTTCCACCCAAATCGATCAGTGCACGGCGGATTTTATTTTTTCTGCATATTTCGGCAATTCCATCAGCGGCAAAGCCCTTCGCAATTCCGCCGAGGTCAAGGCGCATGTTTTTTTGAGGAAGGAAAACGGTCTTTTTGTCGGCATCGATTTCGATTTTTCTGAAATCCACGGCATCAACGGCCTCGCGGATTTCTGATTCGGACGGAACTCTGGCGTGATCGGTGTTTATTCCCCAAAGTGAAACCACAGGACCAATGCTGGGATCGAATTTTCCGTCGCTGAATTCTGAAATACGTATTGCGGTGCCCAGAATTTTAATTACATCGTCGCTGACTTTTACGGCACTCACTCCCGCGCTGCGATTTATCGCGGAGATTTCCGAGCTTTCTTTGTGGGAATTGCAGGCATCATCAACAGTCTGAAGAAAATTAAAAATCTCCCTGTAGTTTTTTTCACTTGAGTCTTCAAAAAGATTTATCGTGCATACAGTTCCGAACATCGAGACAGAGCGAAAAGCAGATTTTTGAGGCAGGCAGGAAACATTAAGAAGTAAAATTGCAGAAATTAAAATCAGTTTTTTCGCAATGGAGAAAAAATGCGTAACAAAAAACATAATAGTATTTTATATAAAATAAACCATTTTTAAAAGTGCAAAGTATATGTTAGAATAAATGCAGATGGAATTAAGTGAAGAATTTTGCAGGATTGATGATTCTTTCCTGGTCTACAAAGAGCTTTATCAGATTTTAAAACTCACCATTTCCCACAATCTTCAGCGGGACAAAGAAGAAATTCCTTTCAATATCGATGTTTTTACAGAAATGATCGTTCAGCTCAACATCGAGCGGCTCGAAGATCAGGCTTTTATCACCACAGGACCGAACAACACGATTTATCTGTGCGGTTCATGGCTTCACAGGCCGGTCTACTACTGCGGAAAACGGATCTCGACTCTAAAATACCTCAAGCAAATTCTAAACGGCTGCAATATCGTGTTCCTGCCCGGAATAAGCGGTGCAAAATTCAGAAAGAAGCTCTGGTTCTCCAAAAAAGAAAAAACAGGCTCTTTCAATCTTCCGCGAAAGCTTATAGTTGATAATTTCAGGGATCCGAACCTCAGGAATCAGATTTTTGCGACACGCCGAAACACGTTCCGTCATGCAATAATCTCGGCTTTCAAAAGGCGATTGAGATAAAAGGGGCGTAAGGAAAATACTTCCGTGGATTTTTTTATTTATGGAAGACTTTTTCCGTTGCCTCCGTGCAACACCGCGCGATAGCGCTAATGCTTTTTTTATAGGAGTTATTTATGAAACGATTTGTAGCAGCTATGGCACTTACCACATGTGTTTCCTTGGCTTTTTCTCAGGCAAAACCAGAAGCACCTTTTTCGGTGAGCGAAAATCTTTTTGACCAGAAAAACACGGACACGCTCGGATTATCTTATCCGGACGGAATCGAAACCATAACAGTATTCAAAGCCGGTGAAACCGGAGATAAATTCTGCAATGGAGTCGTGCTCGCGGAATTCAACGGAAAATTGTACTGTCAGTGGCAGAGTTCGGAAAAGGACGAGGACGCGGCAGATACGAAAGTTGTGTACAGCGTGAGCGAGGACGGCGGAAAGACATGGGGTGAGCCGATGGTGCTGGCAAAAACCATACCGAACGGCTACAGATCTTCCGGCGGCTGGTGGACGGACGGAAAGCAGCTCGTCGCCTACATCAACGAATGGCCTGACAAAATAAAACCTCGCGGCGGACGAACTCTGTTCACTGTAACTAAAGACGGAAAGAAATGGTCGGCTCTCAAACCTGTAATGATGAAAAACGGAAAGCCGCTTGAGGGAATCTTTGAGCAGGATCCGCATGCGCTTTCGGACGGCAGAATCATCTGTGCGGCTCACTTTCAGCCGGGGCTTTTTATCAGCCCGATATACACGGACGATCCGACAGGCACAAAGGGCTGGGTTCGCGCGAAATTCAACAGCACGGACGCAAAATCGGGTACGTCGGTCGAGATGGAGCCGAGCTGGTTCTGCAATTCCGACGGAAATCCGGTCATGATTTTCAGGGATCAGCAGAGTTCTTTCCTTAAACTCGCCGCAATCAGCACCGATCGCGGGGAAACTTGGACTGAGGCAGTTCCAACAAACATGCCTGACGCACGCACAAAGCAGAGCGCGGGAAATCTCCCCGACGGAACGGCTTTCCTTGCTGGCAATCCGGTGGATAACAAGCTGAGAAGTCCGCTCGCCATAACTCTCAGTGCGGACGGAAAAACATTTGACCGAGCATTCCTCCTCAGAAACACCAACAGCGACCCGGAAGTCGTATATGCAGGAAAAGCAAAGCGAAAGGGATTCCATTACCCGAAATCGCTCGTCAGCAATGGCTGGCTGTACGTGGCATACACAACGAACAAAGAGCTGGTGGAAATCACGAGAATTCCGCTGAAAAGCCTTTCAAGATAAAAAGCTGCGTCAATTTGACGGGAAGTGAGGACCAATCGATTCGAGTGTTAGGGGAATCTCTAAAAGTTGCAATTTTTAGAGATAACTTTGAAAAAGCGATGTTTTAAGTCGCGATATTATAACGACTTAAAACTCGCAGGCACTATCTAGAAATTTGCTAAAGCGATTTTCTAGATAGTGCCCTTAATCTTCAGCTTCCCTAAAAAAATCACTTATTTTTCCAAAAATTATCCTTTACATTGAATGAAGAACATACTAGTATTTTAGTGTAACCGGTTACATCAAAATACTAGATGTGCTTTCTTAAACTTTGTGATCGGTACCCAGTCTTTTTTTGGAGGATTTTTTTTTATGGAAATGACATTGCGTTGGTATGGCTCAAAATTTGATACGGTAACTTTGGAACAGATTCGACAAATTCCGGGCGTAAAAGGTGTAATCACAACTCTTTACGACACAAAACCGGGCGAAGTCTGGAGCCGCGAGAGAATCCGTGCTCTTAAAGACGAAGTTGCAAAAGCCGGCCTTCACATTGCAGGAATTGAGAGTGTAAACGTCAGCGACGCAATCAAGACAGGAAGCCCCGACCGCGACAAGGATATCGACGCATACATCGAGACACTTAAAAACCTCGGCGAAGAAGACATCCACATGGTCTGCTATAACTTCATGCCTGTATTCGACTGGACGAGAACCGAGCTTGCACGCGTCCGCGAAGACGGCTCAACCGTTCTTGCCTACACACAGGACGCAGTTGACGCAATCAAACCTGAAGAAATGTTCTCTTCAATTTCGGACGACATGAACGGCTCTGTAATGCCGGGCTGGGAACCTGAGCGCATGGCAAAAGTAAAAGAACTTTTCGCACTCTACAAGGACATCGACGAAGAAAAGCTCTTCGAGAACCTCAAATACTTCCTTGAGCGCATTATGCCGGTCTGCGACAAATACGACATCAACATGGCAATCCATCCGGATGATCCGGCATGGAGCGTATTCGGTCTTCCGCGCATCATCACGAACCAGAAGAACATTACCCGCATGATGAAGATGGTAGACAATCCTCACAACGGCGTTACATTCTGCTCAGGAAGCTACGGAACAAACCCTGAGAACAATCTTCCTGAAATGATTCGCTCTCTCAAAGGCCGCATCCACTTCGCACATGTACGAAACCTCCGCTTCAACGCCTTTGAGCGTCCTGACGGAAGTGCCGTTACATCATGGACAGGCGAGAAAATCAAGCAGGGAAAACCTGACTTTGAGGAAGCATGTCATCTTTCTTCAGACGGAAGCTTTGACATGTACGAAATCGTAAAAGCACTGTATGACATCGGCTTTACAGGACCTATCCGCCCTGACCACGGGCGCATGATCTGGGGAGAAAAGGCAATGCCTGGTTACGGTCTCTACGACCGCGCTCTCGGAGCAAGTTACATCCAGGGATTGTGGGAAGCAGTCGAAAAAAGCCAGACTCGAAAATAGCCTGTCATGACAGTCCGTGTCTGTGCACGGGCGGAAAACTCAAAGGAGAATATATAGATGAAATTAACACTTGAAGGATTAAAAGATAAATCAGCATGGGAAAAAGCAGGTGTCTCAATTCCGACCTACGACGTTGCCGCCATGCAGAAGCGCACAAAGAAAGAACCTGTTTGGGTTCATTTTGGAGCCGGAAACATCTTCCGCATGTTCATCGGCGGACTTCAGGACACGCTTTTGAACACTGGACTTTCTGACAAGGGCATCATCGCCGTAGAGACATTCGGCTATGACATCATCGACGAGATTTACAACCCGTACAACAACCTCGTGCTCGGCGTAACGCTCAAACCGGACGGAACCGTCGGCAAGCGCGTAATCGGTTCGCTCGCGGAAGGAATCAAATCAATTCCGGGCGACACGCCTGAGTGGAAGCGAATGAAAGAAATCTTCTCCGCTCGCACTCTCCAGATGGTGAGCTTTACGATTACGGAGAAAGGTTATGCGCTCAGAGATGCGTCTGGAAACTGGCTCCCTGTCATCGAACAGGACATAAAATCAGGACCGGCAGCTCCGAAAAGCGCGATGGCCCAGGTCGCGGCACTGCTTCTCCACCGATTCCAGAACGGAGCGGAACCAATCGCGGTCGTCAGCATGGACAACTGCTCTCACAACGGCGAAAAGCTCTGCAATTCTGTCACTACAATGGCAAAAAAATGGCTTGCAAAGGGATTCGTTTCTCAGGACTTCGTTGACTACATCTCCGACGAGAAAAAAGTCTCTTTCCCGTGGTCGATGATTGACAAAATCACCCCGCGCCCGAGCGAAGAAATCGGAAAACGGCTCGAAGACGACGGAATTGAGAACATGAAGCCGTTCATCTCGAAAAACAAGACTTACATCGCGCCGTTCGTAAATGCGGAAGGTCCTCAGTATCTCGTAATTGAAGACAAATTCCCGAACGGACGCCCAGCCCTTGAAAAAGCCGGCGTATACATGACCGATCGCGACACTGTAAACAACGTCGAGCGGATGAAAGTCACGACCTGTCTGAACCCGCTCCACACAGCTCTTGCCGTTTATGGCTGCCTGCTCGGCTACAACCTGATTGCAGACGAAATGAAGGATACAGAACTTTCGAAGCTCGTGCATCAGATCGGTCCGGTTGAGGGAATGCCTGTCGTAACGGACCCGAAAATTCTCTCACCGAAAGACTTCGTGAACGAGGTAATCAACGTACGACTTCCGAACCCGTTCATGCCGGACACACCTCAGCGAATCGCATGCGACACTTCCCAGAAAGTCGGAATTCGATTCGGCGAGACAATAAAATCTTATGTCGCACGTGACGGATCGGCAAAAGCATTGAAAGCTATCCCGCTCGCAATCGCAGGCTGGTGCCGTTACCTCCTCGGCGTTGACGACAACGGAAAAGCTTTCGAACTTTCTCCTGACCCGATGCTCGAAGAGTTGCGAGGCAAACTTTCCGGAATAAAACTTGGAGACAGATCAAGCTTTACAAATCAGCTGAAAAACATTCTTTCCAATGAAAACATTTTTGGTTCTGACTTGTACAAAGCTGGCATCGGTGATTTAATTGAGCAAATCTTTGCAGAAGAAATAAGTTCCACAGGAGCTGTTCGCGCTGCACTAAAGAAATATCTCAACTAGGAAACTATGACATACACAATTTACGATTTGGCAAAAGATTGCGGAGTTTCGGTAGCGACCATTTCACGTGTCATCAACGGCAGCGACAAGGTGAGCGACAAAACCCGGCAAAAGGTTCTTGCCGCCATGAAAAAATACAGCTATACACCAAATCTTTTTGCTCGCGGAATGAACAAAATGAGCACGGGGATAGTGGCAGTATTTATTTCCGACATATCGAACCCGTTTTTTGCCGACATCGTAAAAGGTCTGGAAGCAGCTTTCCAAAAAAAGAACATCAGAATCATCCTTTGCACGACGAACAGCGATCTTGAGCACGAAAGGCGCGAGATGGAGCTTCTGATCCAAAAGCAGGTTGACGGATTTATAATCACAGGAAGTCGCCCCGTAAACGACACGAACGTAGATTTTATCCGTCAGACCAGCAAAAAATATCCAGTAGTGCTGGTGAACAGCTATATTCCGAGCGCAAAGGACGAGAAGATTTTCTCAATCCGGGTAGACGAAAAGCAAGCTGCAACCGAAGCTTTGGAAAAAATCCTTCCGCGCTATAAAAATCTCTATGTGTTTGGAGATGATTCTTGGCAGACAACGGCGGATAAAACTGAGGCCGCGGCAAAAGTTGCGGAAAAACTCGGAATCAAGTTTGATGAATCAAATATTTTCAGGAGCCAGCACAACCTTTCCAGCGGACGGAATGCGGCCCGGCAATTTTTGCTCAGGTCGGACATTCACACCCCATGCCTGCTCTTCTGTGTCTCCGACCAGATTGCAATCGGTGTGACAAAAGAGCTGACAGAAGAAAAAATCAGGGTGCCGGAAGAAATCGGCGTGCTGGGGTTCAGCGACATCGCGCTGTGCACTCTCGTTACTCCGACAATCTCGACTGTCAGCCAGCACCTGAAAGATTTCGGGGAAGAAGCGGCTCACCTCTTTATTGCTGTTCTTAACGGAGCGGCGGACGGCGAAAAAGAATTCTTCTCGGCATACACGCTGATCGAAAGAGAAACGACACTAAAATAAGGACACCTCGAAAAACTTAACTTTTTCGAGGTGCCCATAACAGCTGATCAACGCTTTAAAAGCTCAACCAGCTGTCATCTTGCGAATCGCTCGCAAAAAACTGGGGGGCAATTTAGCCCGGTTCAGCCCGATTTATAAGATAAAAATCAGCGCATTTCCTTTGCGGCAGCGACAAGATTTTTTAGGCTCAAAACAGTCTCTTCCTCGCCACGAGTTTTCAAACCACAATCTGGATTTACCCAAAGTTTTTCTGCAGGAACTTTTTCGAGCATCTTCTTGAGCGCGGCAACAATTTCATCTTTTGAAGGAACGCGCGGAGAGTGAATGTCGTACACGCCAGGGCCTACCTCTGTCCTGAAATCAGCTTTTTTCAGCGCATCAAGGATTTTTAAATCAGATCGGCTCGCTTCAAAAGTGATTACATCAGCATCCATATCATCAATATCGCGGATTATATCATTGAACTCGCTGTAGCACATGTGCGTATGAATCTGTGTCTCAGGTTTTACGCCGGAATGAACGAGTCGGAAAGCAGGAATCGCCCAATCCAGATACTCGCAATGCCAGTCCGAGCGGCGCAGCGGAAGTTTTTCCCGAAGGGCAGCTTCGTCAATCTGGATAATCTGTATGCCGTTTTTCTCAAGGTCAAGAACTTCCTCCCTTATCGCAAGCGCAATCTGCAACGCCTGTTCCCTGAGAGAAATATCCTCGCGAGGAAAACTCCAGTTCAAGATTGTGACAGGGCCTGTAAGCATTCCCTTGACGATTTTTTTCGTGCATTTCTGCGCAAAGACTGACCAAGAGACCGTCATGCTGTCACGACGTGCAACATCGCTCCAGATAATCGGCGGTTTTACACAGCGCGTTCCATAAGACTGAACCCAGGCATTCCTCGTGAAAATGTAGCCGTAAAGCTGCGTTCCGAAATATTCAACCATATCGTTGCGCTCAAATTCACCATGGACAAGGACATCAAGCCCCAGCTCCTCCTGAAGTTTTATGCATTCCTTGATTTTTTTCTTGTTGAATTCCTCGTACTGCTCTTTTGAAATCGTTCCGTTTTTGTATGCGGCACGGTTGGCGCGAACATCTTTTGTCTGCGGGAATGATCCGATCGTAGTCGTAGGAAGGAACGGAAGATTGAACTTCGCGTGCTGAATCTTTTCCCGTTCTGCAAAATCTGGTTTTCGCTCGAAATCGCTGTCCTTGAGATTTTCCAGCGCCTTTTGAACAGAATCAGTTTTGAACACTCGCTCAGATGCAAAAAGGAGCGCATTTTTCTCAAAATCTTTTTCCTCGCCAAGCGCAATTTCTTTGAGCTCGTAAAGTTTTTCCTCAGCGAATGCAAAATGCTTTTTTATGTCAGCCGAAATTTTTTCTTCCTGACCGGTCGTGTACGGAACATGCAAAAGCGAGCACGAAGAAGAAACGACGATATTCTCATAAGGAACAAATTCTGCGATTTTTGAAATCAGATCCCGTTTTTTTGCATAGTCAGACCGCCAGATATTTTTTCCGTTCACGATTCCAGCAAAAAGAAGCGTTTTTTCCGGGAAGGATTTTTTTATGAGGTCGAGAGTCTTTTTTCCTTCAATAAAATCAAGGCCGATTCCATCAAAGTTGAGCTTGCAGACAGTTTCATAAACGTCGCGGATGTCACCGAAGTAAGTCTGAAGAAGGATTTTCAGTTCTGATTTTTCGCGCACAAAACCGAGAAGTTTTTTGTATATGTTTTCAAAAAGATTTTTTTCTTCGTTCCCCATGTCAAAAACAAGCGCGCTCTCGCAGAGGCTGACCCAGCGCGCACCATTTTTGTAAAGTTCCAGGAGAAGATTTCCGTATGCGATGGCAGCATCCCCGGCAAAATCCTTCGCTTTTTTTTCACCTGTATATGTCGCAAACCGCAGAAAGGTATAAGGACCTATTAAAGACGGGCCTGTTTCAATGCCAAGAGATTTTGCCTCGTTGAATTCAGCTACCGGCTTTGATTTTGCAGCGCATGAAGCGTCAAAGACGATTTTTGTGCTGTCAGAAATCTCGGGAACGATGTAATGGTAGTTCGTGTTGAACCATTTTTTCATCGGAAGGGCTTTTACGTCGCCTTTCTCTCCCTGATATCCATGCGCGGCGGCAAAATAAGCGTCCAGTTCGCCGAGCGAGAGGTTTTTATAACGCTCGCTGACCGCCCCGAACAAAAATGCGGTATCCAGCATGTTGTCATAAAAAGAAAAATCATTCGACGGAATAAAAGAAATGCCCGCATCCTGCTGTTTTTTCCATCCGTAGCCGCGGATTTCCTTTGCTGTCTGCTCAAGCTGCTCTCTGGAAATCTCACCCTTAAAGTACTTTTCCGAAGTGAATTTCAGCTCACGATTTTTTCCGATTCGTGGGAAACCGATTACCGAGGTTTTTAATTGTACGTTCGCCATATTTTCAATTCCTATTAGTTTAGTATGTTGTATGGAAGTTTAATAAAAACGAACGTGCATGAAAAATACTATTTTAAATCGGTTTGCAATAGAAAAAAGCTATAGCGGAATCGCCGGATCCGTTTTTTTCGAAGTCCCTACATGCTTTTTTATTGCGGAAAGATAGGATTTTGCGTATCTCGAAAGCTCCATGTTTTTTCTCGTTATGGTTCCGACAGTCATCTTGTCCTTGACATCAAGAGGTCTGGAAATTATATTCCGTCCGTTCAGCCTGTGATTTATAACACCTGAGCAGATCGTGTATCCGTCGAGACCGATCAAAAGATTAAAAAGCGTGGCACGGTCGCGGACCTTTATATTTTTCGTGCATTCAAAATCGATTGCGGAAAGCGGTTCCTCACCGTAATAAAAAGAATTGAAATCGCCCTGCTCATACGTCAAATATGGATAAGGCTTTAAATCTTCCAAGCTGATTATTGATTTTTCTGCCAGAGGATTCGTCTCGGAGATAAAAATATGAAGCGGAGTCGTAAACAGAGGCTCAAAGACGAGGTTGTTCTTTCTGAGCAATTTTAAGATTACAGCCTCGTTTTTTCCGCTCATATACAAAACCCCGACCTCGCTCTTTAGACGCGCGACGTCCTCGATGATTTCATGGGTCTGAGTTTCACGCAGGGTAAAATCATAGTCAGCTCCACCGAATTCGTTAATCACATCTACGAATGCGGTCACTGCGAATGAATAATGCTGGCAGCTGACGGAAAAAATCGGTTTGATTCCTCCGCCGCCCTTATATTTTTCCTCAAGAAGCGCAGCCTGCTCCAAAATCTGCCTTGCATGCGCCAAAAAATCATCTCCCTCGTTGGTGATGGAAACACCCTTGTTCGTTCTTGAAAATATCGAAATTCCCATTTCGTTTTCAAGTTCGTGAAGAGAAGCTGTAAGGCTCGGCTGAGAGATAAAAACTCTGCGCGCCGCCTCCGTGATGTTTTTTGTGTCTGCTACCGCAACGGCATATTTTAGCTGCTGTAAAGTCATAAAGAGATTATAGCAAATGGGCGAATCTTTAGGAAACAATAATCGGGGCGGGCAAAAAACTATATCTCGCTTATCAGATCGATGAATTTTTTTGCCACAGTCGGAAGCTCCGTGTTTTTCCGCCATATCAGCGCGACTCTTGTCTGGCAGTTGTCCTCGATCGTTTTGATGATGAGCTTGCGATTTGCGGCACTTTTTCGGGCAAGCTCGGGCACGACCGCAATTCCGAGATTTTTTTCTGCGAGCACGATTCCGTTCAAAAGCGGGGAAAAGCCGCACCTGATGTTTGCGGTGTACCCTTCTGCGGAAAACCACTTCTGGACTTCTTCCAGACGCTGGCTCGGAACAAGGAGAGGTTCTCCCGAAAGCTCCCTGAGCGAGAGCGTATCCTTGCTCTTTTGAGACAGGATGTGCTCCTCGCTGATAAGAACAATCCAGTTTTCATCTTTCAGCGGAATCGAATCGAATTTCTGAGAATCAAACGGTTCACGAACCACAGCCAGATCGAGGAGACCTTTTTCCAGCCGCTCGGTCACATCCTTTGAGTTTCCCGACCAGATATTGTATTTGACTTCGGAAAATTTCGAGCTGAATTCGGAAATCCAGTCGGGAAGCAGAGCAGTTCCGACGGTCTCAATCGCGCCCAGAAAGAGAGTTCCTGCCATCGCCGCATGCATTTCTTTGACCTGCCGCTCCGTTTTTTCGACCAGCTTCAGGATTTGTTCTGCCTGCTGCTTTAAGAAATGCCCTTCGTCCGTAATGTGAAGCCGCTTTTTTTCGCGCGTGAACAGAGAAACGCCCAGCTCATCCTCAAGCGATTTGATCTGCCGCGTCAGGTGAGGCTGCGCGACATGCAGTTCAAGAGAGGCCTGCGTAACATTTTCCAACTCCGCGACCTTGAGGAAATGTCTCATCAGCAATAAATCCATATAAATCTCCGTTATTGAATCCCCAGTGCGGCAAATACATTGTCGGTGACAGTTTTTCCGATTCGTTCGAGCGCTTCTTCGGTGCTTCCCCCAATATGAATTGTTGCGATAAAATTTTCAAGATGCAGCAGCGGATTTGTCGGTTCAGGCGGCTGCTTCTCAAAAACATCCATCGCAGCCGCACGGATTTTATGCTGAACCAATGCTTCGTAAAGCGCGTTTTCGTCCACGATTCCGCCGCGAGCCGTGTTTATAAAAAGCAGCTTCGGATTCGCCTTTTCAAAAACGCCCGCATGAAGCATCTGCCGCGTTGAGTCTGTGAGCGGCACATGAACGGAAACGATGTCCGAACGCTGCAAAAGAGTCTCGACGGAATCAACTTTTTCAAAACCGATTTGAGCCGCCTCTTCATCGCTCAAAAAATCATTGTAGCATAAAATCTTGCAGCCAAAGCCGTTGACGAAAAGTTTTGCAACGAGCCGCGCTATCCTTCCCGACCCGATCAGGCCGAGCGTTTTTCCAGTCAGCTCGGTTCCCTCAGTCTCAGGCAAGCCGGATGATTTGAATCTTCCTTCCTGCAGTCCTTTGTCGATGAATTTGAGCTTTCTTGAAAGCGAAATTGCAAACGCAAGAACAAGTTCCGCCACCGACTCGGCATTTCCGCCAGGGCAGTTCTTTACCGGGATTCCGAATTCCTTTGCGGCCTCCAAATCAATCCTTTCAAGCCCTACTCCATGCATCTGAATCAGCTTGCATTTTTTTGCCCGCTCTATGATGTTTCGCGGACAGAACGACTGGCGGACTATTATTGCGTCCAATTCCTCGGGGTGGTCAAATGTAGTGACAATCTCAACTTTTTCTTTCAGTCTCTCCACGGTACTTTTTGCAATGTGCTCGCTTAAATAAACCTTGTACATAATTTTCCTCTTTCGGGGAAGTGTATTTTCTATTTTTTAATTCGTCCAATACTTCATTTTTACAGATTTGATACTTTTTAGGCATGAAGTCCGAGAAAAAATAGTATTTCACAAGCTATTTTTCTTTTGTTATAACGAAAGAATGGATTTTGTCATCAGAGTTTTTAATTTACAGATTGCGCTGTTTCTTTTGATCGCGGTGGGTTTCATTGCCGCAAAAACAAAAATCATCACGCCGGTCTCGCGGAAAAGCCTCTCCGACATTCTGATTCTGATTGTGCTTCCCTGCAATACGGTCGCCTCATTCCTGGGAAACATTGCCGCTGACAAAGAATTCGCCACGGACTGTCTGCTCGCGCTTGTGATTTCCGCCGCGATTCAAATTACCGTAACTTTTGCGGGCAGATTTTTATTCGCAAAAATGGACACTGACAAAAAAAATGTCTGCTCCTACGGAATGATTTGCTCCAATTCAAGTTTTATCGGAATGCCGGTCGCCGAGGCACTGTACGGAAGCATGGGCGTTCTTTTCACTTCGATTTTTCAGATTCCGATCCGCTTCACGATGTGGACTGCGGGTCTTGCGCTTTTTACCAATGTTGACAGAAAAGCCGCATTCAGAAAACTTGTGACCCATCCGTGCATCATCGCGATTTTCGTGGGCTTTGCAGTCATGCTCCTTCCGTTCAAACTGCCAGTTTTCATTTCCAATCCGATTGTGACCGTAAGCCGCTGTACTACCCCGCTTTCAATGCTCGTAATCGGATCGATTCTTTCGGAGGCTGATTTCAGGACGCTGTTCTCAAAGAAAGTTCTTTATTTTTCTTTCATCAGGCTGATTGCGTTTCCGCTGCTCGTTTATGCAATACTCAGGCTTACAGGCGTGAATCCGCTTCTTGTCAGCATCGCCGTGATTATGTCTGGAATGCCTGCCGGAAGCACTGCATCAATTCTCGCGGATAAATATGACTCCGACGCGCTGTTCGCCTCGCAGATTATTTTTGTCTCCACGCTGATTTCAATCTTTACGATTCCTGTGCTTGGGTACCTTGTCGAAAACTTATGAACATGCAGATATGATACCTTTTTATACTCAAAAACATACTAAAGAAGTATGAACCAAAATCATTTTTTACAAAAAAGTTATTGAGCGTTTTCGCATTAAAAACTACGCTGATTTCAACAGAGACGATGAGGTCAGGAATTGTACCATATGCAATTCCTGACCTTTTTTTTTGGAGGTTTTGAAATGTCGGAAACAAAAGCAATGATTGATATGCAGCACATCACTATGAGGTATGGCGACCTGACTGTTCTGAACGATATTTCGCTCCAAATCGCAGAGGGAAGCAAGACTGTCATCATAGGGCCGAGCGGAGCCGGAAAAAGCACGCTCCTGCGCTGCATGAACCTGTTCGAAAAGCCGTATTCGGGAACTGTCTCTGTAAACGGAATGATGCTCACGAACCAGAAGAACAAAGTTCTGTACAAGGCGCGGCAGGAAATCGGAATGGTTTTCCAGAGCTTCAACCTGTACGCCCACAAGACGGTGCTCGAAAACCTCACTTTCGCCCCGATTCTGCTCAGGCACGAGTCAAAAGAAAGCGTAACGGCACGGGCGATGGAGAATCTTGAAAAAGTCGGGCTTGCCGCAAAAAAAGATTCGTTTCCGAGCCAGCTTTCGGGCGGACAGCAGCAGCGAGTTGCGATTGCCCGCGCGCTCACGATGCGCCCCAAGGTGATTCTGTTCGATGAGCCGACGAGCGCGCTTGACCCGGAGATGATAAGCGAAGTCCTGAAAATCATGGAGGACGTTGCAAAGGAAAACATTACGATGGTCTTTGTAACGCACGAGATGGGATTTGCGCGCCACATTGCGGACAGACTTTTGTTTCTGGAGGGCGGACACATCATCGAGGACGACACGCCTGAAAATGTCATCGAGCATCCTAGGAACGAACGAACAAAGCAGTTTTTCGGAAAGATTCTGAAATCGAATTAATAAAACACTGAAAACACGACAAGTGTTAATCAGCAGATCATTAAGATTTTTCATAGATGGAGGTAGTAATTATGAAAAAGACGATTGTAAAACTGGTAATGACAGGAATGATGGTTCTTGCGGCAACTTCAGCATTCGCAAAAAAGACAGAAGTTGACAAAATCAAAAAAGCCGGCGTTCTCAAAGTCGGCTGTAAGGAAGATGTTCCGGGTTACGGCTATCTGAATCCTGCAACGGGAAAACATGAGGGTCTTGAAATCGAGATTGCAAAGGCTGTTTCTAAGAAAATACTCGGAAAGGAAAGCGTAAAATTCACCGGCGTCACGGCAAAAACGCGAGGTCCGCTCGTTGATACTGGCGAGATCGATATGGTTGCGGCAACTTTCACCGTAACCGACGAACGCCGAAAGCTTTGGGATTTTTCTACTATTTATATGCAGGATCCTGTAGCTCTGATGGTAAAAAAATCAGCAGGAATAGCTTCATTCAAAGAGCTGAACGGAAAGACAATCGGAGTTTCACAGGCTGCAACATCACAGAAGATTTTTGAGGCGGCTGCAAAAGAAGCTGGAATCACGGTTAAATTCAACAGCTACGCTTCTTACCCGGAAATCAAAACCGCGCTCGACTCAGGAAGAATCGATGCGTTCGGCGTAGACTCTTCAATTCTCGCAGGATATATGGAAGATTCTGTAATGCTCCTGCCAGAAAGATACTCACCGCAGGAATACGGAATTGCGGTAAAAAAAGGAAACAAAGATCTTCTTGCACTGATTAACGAGACAATTGCCGACATGGAAAAATCCGGCGAAATGGCAAAAATCAAGGCAAAGTTCAACCTGGATAAATAACGTTTCTTTCAAAGATGGACATGCCCAAAAACTTCAGTTCCGGGCGTGCCCAGTGGAGAATTTATGTTCGACTTCAATCGATGGGCACTGCTGTTTTCTGACTGGCGGGTTTTTGCACAAGGATTTTCAATCACCGTGCTGATTTCCGCGGTCAGTCTGTTTTTTACGATTCTGATCAGTTTTTTGGTGGGAATAATCCGCTGCTCACAGAACCGCAAAATCAAGGGAGTGTGCCTCGCATACATCAATTTTTTTCAGAACACGCCGCTTATGGTGCAGCTTCTGTTCATGTACAACGTGCTTCCGCGAATCGGAATCACTTTGAGTCCGTTTGCGTGCGGCTGTCTCGGACTTTCGCTGTACACGGGAGCGTTCGGAGCAAGCGTCATCGAGTCTTCGATAAAGGCGATTCCGAAAGGTCAGACTGAAGCCGCACTGAGTCAGGGAATGAGCTACGTTCAGTCGCTGTTTTTCATAATCATTCCGCAGACAATCAGAATTGCGATTCCGCCTATGACGAATCAGTGCGTGAACATGATAAAAAACTCCGCCACGCTCACCGTCGTGACTGCCGGAGAACTGATGTACCGCGCGGACGGTTGGGCTTCGGACTACGGTTGTTATACGCAGGCATTCATCATATCGGCATTTTTGTATTTGATTTTGTGTCTCCCGCTTTCGAAATGGGCGGAACATCTTGAAAAAAAGGCGGCAAGGGGATGAGCGATTTTATTTCTATCACAACGGCATTATTCCTTTTGAGGGGGCTTGGCGTAACGCTCCTGATAGCCCTGTTCACAATCATCGTGAGTTTTCTGGTCGGTTCGATTCTCGGCGTGGCTAAATTCCTGCAGAAAGGAATTCCCGCAAAAATCGCCGCGACCTATATCGACATTGCGCGAAACCTTCCGCTTCTG
>CAMVSS010000006.1 GCA_947170195.1 uncultured Treponema sp.
GAGTTCAAGGCCTATCTTAAAAATGAATTGATCGCACAGCAGTACGTTCTTAGCGCAAAACAGGCTGAAATCTCAAAAATAGTTCCTTCTGATGCTGATATCCGCTCATTCTACGAGATGAACAAAGCTTCATTCGTTCAGAGCGACATGATGAAGCTCTTTTTGGTAATCGTTCCGAAAGGCGACAATTCTGCGGCTGCAAAAGCAAAAATCGACACCCTTTATAATGATGCAAAAAGCAAGAAAGTTTCTGTAGACACTCTTAAGGCAAATCTTGCAAAGGACAAATCTTATCAGGGCGGCGACATTCTTGTGAGCAAAACTCAGATCAATGCACAGCAGCTCGGAGTTTCATTTACGGAGCTTCTTGACCTCTTCGAAAAAAATGTTGGATTCTTCTCTGATTTGAACGAAACTGACAATGATTATCAGTTCTACACAGTTCGCCAGAAGTATCCTCAGAAAATGCTTGCTTTGAGCGACCTCGTTCAGCCGGAGACTACGATCACCGTTTACGATTATATCAAGCAGAATTTGACCCAGCAGTTCCAGAGCGAAGCTCTTATCAAAGCTGTAAACGACATCACTAGCGAGCTTAACACTCCTACAAATGTTGATCGCAAGAAGACTGGAAAAGACCTCGAAAAACTTTTGAACTGGGAAAAATAATGTCACGAAGAAAAAGCAGAATTATAGCCTTTCAGGGTTTGTATTCCTGGAATGTAGGCGGAATGACTCAGGAGGATGTTCTTAAACTCTCCTGGGTTTCGAAAGACGATGATCAGATTGCGCTCAATGATGAAAGCGCGGCTTTTGCCCGTATGCTTATTGCAGGAACAATCGAACATTGTGAGGAAATTGATCTTCAGATAAAATCACATCTTACGAATTGGAATTTTGATCGTGTAAACAAAGTTACGATTGCAATCCTGAGAATGAGCGTTTATGCACTTATGTACAACAAGGAGACGGACGCTTCCATCGTAATAGACGAGGCTATCGATATCGCAAAGAACTATGGTCCTGATGATTCTTATAAGTTCGTGAATGCGATTCTCGACAGCATAAATAAAGACTTAAAAAAATAGAAAAGCTGTATTATAATAGACAGATATGAAAAACCCTGTAAAAAGAAAATTATTAAGTTCACTACTTTTCGCAATTCTTTTTGCAGGGATTTTTTTTGCATCCTGCTCTCACAGGGATGCCTCGGCTTCGTTCATGCACATGATGGAGCAGGCCGATTTGTGCATAAAAAACGGCGATGTGAACGAAGCTATCCGAATCCTGAAAAAATCAGAAAAAAAAGCATACAGCGCATATGCGCGGCTGGGTGTTTTTAAGCGTTATAAAATACTCGGAGAAGAGAAGGCCTGTGAAAAAGTTCTCCAGACGGCTTTCAAAAAATTGCCTGACAATCCTGAGATTTGCGCGGTTTACGGAAATTTCCTTCTTGATTCTGACCGTGTGGACCAAGCCTTTAAGGTGACAGAAAAACTTGCCGGAACAAAGTACGGTTCGATTCATTCCGAGGCTGTGCTCAGGAATTTGTTGAATTCTCCGAAAGAAGACCTTGAATCAATCCTTTATGGGCGGGAGCTTTCTTCCGCTTACTACGACATTTATGTTGGAAGCGATGACGTGCGCTGGCTCAGAAACTGCGCGATGATTTACCTGCTCAGCGGCGAGTACGGACTTGCCTCATCTTTGCAGGACAGGGAGCCGAGAGATTCCGAGGACGCGCTTTTTTGGGGCTATGTTCAGTATGATTCGGGTAACTATGATATCGCTGTCAGAAACCTTGAGCTGGTAAAATCAGATTTGCTCCGCGGAGCTGCCTCTCAGCTCGCTTCAGATGCTTATGTCATGATGGATGATGCGGACACGGCGGAGCAGGTTCGTGCTGAATATATCGAACGAGCTAAAAAATTCGTAAAAATCAATCCTGTTTTATCTGTGAACAGCTCGCTCTGGGCTTATAATCATGAGGAATACAGACGTTCATATGAGCTTTTGCTGGACGCATTGATCGATTCCCCGGATTTTATACCGGCTTTGATCACTTACGGAAGGCTTGCCTGGGAGGATTCTCTTCCAAGACAAATCTCATCCCTTGAGCAGGCTGTCCGTGAGACTGATTTAAGAACAAAACGGATGCGGGAATATGATGAGCGGCCTAAATTTACAATCAGCGATGCGATTTCACGCATGGATGATGCGATTGAAAAAACTTCCGCATCAGGTCAAAAGCCGAACGGTGATTTGATTGTCGAGAGGCTTTCTCTTTACCTTAAGAACAATGAGCAGCTTCCGTTGAACAGCAAGACAGCCCTGATCTGGTCTGTCCTTGAAAAAAACGAGATCGGAACGAACCTTTATCCATCACATCTGGTGCAGTTCGCCGTGCAAAAGCTCCTTTCCTACGGATTGTTTGACGATGCCCGAACTCTGTTTACCAATTACATCTCGGCTAAGTTTTTTCTGGAATCATTCGAGCAGGAATCTTTGACAGCGAAAAAAGTCGAGACGGATATTTTTGGCGGCGAAAAGCTCGTAAAGGTTCCCCTGATTCCGGAGTCGATCGCCCGGCTTGCTTTCGGTGACAGGGCGGCGGATTGTACTGACAGAATGGAAATTTGGGAAGTAGAATTTGCGGCATATTTCGCGCTGATGGACGACAATGTTACGGCAGCGACGCGGCTTTATGAATATGTTCTGTTTGAGACCGGAGGTGTAAAAACCGCAAATGCGAGCGGAGATATCGTTTCGGTGTCGTCTTTGGCAGGTCCTTCAACAGCGGCAAATCTGGGAATGATTTATTCCAGCCGCGGATTCGTAAAGCGTGCCCTTGCTCTTTATACTTTGGCTGCTGGAAAATCCAGGTCGAAAGTCATAAAATCACGACTTCTGTATCGGGTCGCAAAAATTCAGAGCGAAATTGGAAAGATTCAGGATGCCAGGACAAGCGTTGCCTACAGCCTCAGCCTCGATCCTTCAAATGCCGACGCACGGCTTTTAAGAAGTTCGCTTGAGGGCAACACGTCACGGCAGAAAAAATAGCAATGGCTCATCTCTGAAAACGTACCTTTGGCGAATTTTCAGAGGTTCCGACAGATAAAAAAAAGCACGTAAAAGCGGTTCGAATATGTCCCGTTTACGTGCTTTTTGTGTTTATTGCGTATTTGGAAACGCTTAGTTCTCTACAACAGCGATGATGTCAGCATTTTTTACGATGAGATAATCTTCGCCGTCGATTTTTACCTGTGTTCCGGCATATTTGTCGTACATAACGCGATCACCAACTTTTACGGTGATTTTTTCTTTTTCTGTTCCCGGTCCTACAGCTTCGACAGTTGCAGTCTGTGTTTTTTCCTGTGCTGTCTCTGGAATGATGATTCCTGATGCTGTTTTTGTCTCAGCCTTTTCCTGTTTAAGAAGAACTCGGTCTGCCAATGGTTTGAGTTTCATTTATTTTTTCCTCCAATAAAAAATTCTTGATTTGGGCTTTTCTAAAAAACCATACAATAAAAATATAGAATTTTGAGGCGATCGACAACAAAAAAATGATTTTTTCTAGATTCACCATGGTTTATGGATTTGTTTTTTTGAAAAGCTGTGTCATTTTGATACAGTTTTTCGCGTGAAATAAAGCTGTGTGTCAAAATGATACAAGGTGTGCCGTTATTCTACCGGCAGTGTCAAAATGAAACAGTTTTTTGAAGTTCTGCCCGTTACAAAAAATTAGTTTGCGGCTGAAATGAGGTTTTCCGGGGCTTAAAAAAATCATACGCGGCTTCCCTTTGCGTGATTCGCGCTGTTTTTTGAAAATTAAACAAAAATTTGACGCAAAATTAAAAAGTTGGCACGAATCTTGCTAATCTTTAGAAAACCTTTTTCTGGAGAATTTGCTATGAAACACGAAGACGAAACATTGAAAGTTTACCTCAAAGAGATTAACAGAATTCCGCTTTTGACTGCGGAACAGGAAAAAGAGCTTGCTGTAAAAGCCAGAAATGGAAGCAAAATGGCAAAGGATAAGTTGGCAAATGCTAATCTTCGTTTTGTAATCACTATTGCAAAGACTTATCAGGGACGAGGTCTTGAACTTGCCGATTTGGTCAGCGAGGGAAACATCGGTCTGCTTACAGCGATCGATCACTTTGATGTTGATAAAGGCTACAGATTTATTTCATATGCTGTATGGTGGATTCGCCAGAGCATTGCAAAAGCTTTGTGCGACAAGAGCCGGGCTATCAGACTTCCGATGAACAGAGTTAATGAGCTTGTTCAGATTGAAAAAGCAAAGAATTTTGTTTCAAAATCAAAGGCTGAGGAAATCCAGATAAAAGAAATCGCCGGAATCCTTGGGATGGAAGTTTCTCACGTGCGCGAGATGCTCAACTTCAACAAGGAGCTTGTAAGCCTTGACGCTCCGATTGACGGCGAGAAGGGCGAAACTTCTTCTGTCGGCGACTTCTTGAAGGACGACATGAACGAAAGCCCAGAGCAGCATGCAATAAGCAAGGCAATGGCAGAGGATATTGATTCTGCGCTCAAGACTCTCAAACCGTCAGCAGAAAAAGTTATGCGACTTCGATACGGACTCAATGGAAACAAGGCGATGTCTCTCAAAGAGGTCGGAGATGTCTGCGGCCTTACAAAAGAGAGAATCCGTCAGATTGAGAAAGGTGCTGTTCAGACATTGCGCCTTCCGTCAAGAAGACGAATGCTTGAAAGCTACGTCGCTTAGTTTGTCCTGTTTTGAGCGGAGACTGCGGCGAATGCTTCTGTGCGAGCCAGCCGCATGATTTTCTCGTCGCGGAAAGGATCTGCAATCTTGAAAGTGAGTTCTCCGCTTTGAGCTGTCCCGGTAATTTCGCCGGGACCTCTTAGTTTTAAATCCTCTTCAGCTATTTTAAAGCCGTCTGTGGTTTCGTGCAGGGCTTTCATCCTTGCAATTCCATTTTCAGTGATTTCTTTTCGATAAATTAAAAAACAGTACGACTGCGCGCTTCCTCGTCCGACCCTGCCCCGGAGCTGATGCAGGGCTGAAAGTCCGAACCTGTCCGCCTGCTCAATGACCATGCAGGTTGCGTTCGGAACGTCCACGCCGACTTCTACCACCGTCGTTGCCACAAGAATCTGAATCTTTCCGTTCTTAAAATCTTCAAGAATCTGATTTTGTTTTTCTTCATCGACTTTTGAGTGAATCATTGCGCATGTAAAATTCGGGTAAATCTGCGTCGACAGGTATTGAAAACTTTCCTCTGCTGATTTAAGGGCCTGCTTTTGATTCTGTCCGTCGTCATCTGAGTCAAGATTTGAGTCAATCGCCGGATAGACGAAATAAGCCTGATGTCCCTGAAGGATTTCCTTCCTGACTGCTTCGTAGGCATTTTTCTCGTTTCCAGCCTTCACGAGATATGTTGTCACAGGTTTTCTTCCCTTTGGCATTGTATGGATTGAAAGGACGTCGAGGTCACCGAAAACTGTAAGTGCGAGGGTTTGCGGAATCGGTGTCGCGCTCATCATCAGGAGGTTTGGTTCGCGGAATGGCGCTTTTGCGAATTTATCCTGTGCTGCGACAGATGTTCGCCCCTTGTCGAGAATTGCCGAGCGCTGCATGACGCCGAAGCGGTGTTGCTCATCTATGATTGCCAGGGAAAGGTCTTTGTATTGAACGTTTTTTGAGAAAAGCGCGTGAGTTCCGACCAGAAGATTGATATCGCCATTTTTGAGGGCGTTGAGCAGATTGTCACGTCCTTTTGTCTTTATGTTTCCGGTAAGGTAGGCTACGTGCACGCCGATCGACTCAAGCATCTTGGCGGCATTTTCCGCATGCTGGCGTGCCAAGATCTCTGTTGGTGCCATGAGCGCAGTCTGTCCGCCATAATCGATGACGCGAAGCGCGGCAAAAAAACTTACGAGCGTCTTTCCTGAGCCGACATCGCCTTGAAGGAGCGCGCGCATTGAAAAATTATGCTGAGGGCTTTGTGAGTTTGCGTTTGCCAGCTGCATCTGCTTGTTCTGACCGTTTTCGTCAAATCCGTAGTTTCTGTCTATGTCCCGGTTTATTTGAAGAATGACGTTCATCTGGTCCTGGGTCAGCTTGTACGGAAGCCGTTCGAGCAGCTGTTTCTGTCTGAATGATAGCGCGGATATGAAATCTTCTGCAGAAACCTCCGGGAAAGGTGTGCCTGAAGGTTGCGCTCCGTTTTCCTTAGGCGAATCTGGTTCTATCGGCGGAAGGAATCCTTTGTGCGAATAGGTGCGCTCCGCAAGGATTTTTTGAAAATTGTACAGCTCCTCAAAAACCAGCGTGTTACGCGCTGCCTGTGCGTCTGCAAGAGTTTCCGGCAGGTGAATGTTTTTTATCGCGTCTTTTTTGTGAAGGAGATTGTAACGTTTTATCAGCTCGTCGGGAATGTCGTCCGTAAGTCCGATTGAGAACTGATTGAGAGCTGATGCTACGGTTTTGCTCACGATTTTGCTGGTCAGTCCTTCTGTCAGGTGATAGATCGGAAAAACTTTGCTGTCAGGTACGTCGAGATCTGAAAACGCGGTCAGCTGTCCTCCGTCAGTTATTTTTTTTATTTCGAATGAGGTTGACTGATATTTCCCGAATTTTACTTCGAATTTTCCTGTGACGGCTACAATCTGGCCGACAGGGTGGGATTTTTCGAGGAATGGCCGGTTGAAAGCCACCAGCTCGGCATTGCCGGTAAGGTCTGTTATGACGAGCTTAAGTGTTTTCATCCTGCCGTAGCCGAACCATTCATGAGCTATGACTTGCGCGATCGTGTGCACTTTTTGAGTTTTTTGGGAAAGACTCTGTGCGATCGTTGTCTTTTGGGTTCGGTCTTCGTAGGCGCGCGGATAGAACTGAAGCAAATCTCCTACGGTAAAAACATTCAGATTTGCAAAAAGAGCAGCTTTTGCAGGTCCTACGCCTGGAAGCGTCGAAATTGAATTGTTCAGTTCTGTGACGTGCATATCCGTGTTTTTTTTAGAATGGCAGAGCCATCAGTGCTGTGCAGATAAATCCGATTAAAAATCTTCCGATTACGGAAAATGCGATTATGGTCACGATCGAGATTATCAGGGCTTTCTGGAAGGAAATTGAGCCTTTTACAAAGAAGCCGCTGATTCTGAAGATGAGCGGTGTTACAGCTCTGTCAACTGAGTCCCAGATCGAATAGTATCCGTTCCCGTCTTTTTTGAGCAGGAAAATTACCAGTCGTATAACCAGAATTATTGCGAGGAAAGTGAGTATTGACGAGACGATGCTCCAGCACATCGAGACAATCATTGCCAAAAGCCCGCCGAGTTTTACCGCAGCTCCTGAACTGATTCCTGACAGGAAGGTCGAGAGCGCAATCAGAATACAGAGCGCGATTGCCGGTGTAAAGTCGAATGCAGAAAATCTGAGAAAAGAAAATCTCCTGAAAATATTCAGGTACGGGTCGCAGATTTGGGAGAGAACTCTTCCGAATGGAGAATATTCAGCTCCTGGAAACCAGGTCAGCATGATTCTGATAAAGCATAAGAGCGCAAAAAGAGAGCAAATTGCAGACAAAATTGAAAAAATACCGGTCATTTTTAACTCCTTATAAAACTCAGCGTTAGCTGCGTTGCATGGAAGCAACGGATAGAGAGTTGTTGCCAACGGCAAGAACTCCCTGTGATAAAAATTACACGGAAGTAATTTTTATCACGACTCCTTATAAAACTCAGCGTTAGCTGCGTTGCGTTGAAACTCAGACTGTCCAGACATCCTTGACGAAAGAAATGCCTTTCAGTTCGTTTACAAATTCTTTCGTGGACGGAGCCGTAAGCTGGGCAGAGGCTTTCACGATGTACATATCTGTGCCTGTGTCCACATGAAAATATACTGAACAATTGCCCGAATTGCCAAATAAAAATTCTTTTAGACTGAAAATTTGTCGCTCATCGGTGAAATTTCCTTCCAGCTGGATATGCACTTCTTCGATAGCCTTTTGCTGCAAGACTTCCGGATCCTCGATCGCATCCACGATGAACGATGGCGTTTCGCGGCTTGTGTCGAGTTTTCCACGGAATGCATAAACCGTTCCGTCCTGAATCTTATCTTTTATGCCAGGAGCTTTAAGACTTCCGTCTTTGTTGAAATCGCCGGACCAGGTGCGCGGGAAGAATGTCAGATCAATGCTTCCGTCAAAGTCCTGAAGCTTTGCGAATGCCATTTCCGGACCTGCTCCCTGCTTTGTTCTCAAGGTTCTGATTCCGCTTATCATTCCGACGGTTGTCTGAACTCTTCCGGCGTTCCTCATCTTCCACGGATTCGCGCTGCCGGAACCCATTGCCTCTTTCTCGGCCTTGTCAGCAGCGGCGACACGCGCAATGTTTTTCGAATTTACGCTTGCCTTCTCGTATGCCTTTCTGAAATCATCTAGCGGATGACCTGAGACGTAGCATCCGATCAGCTCTTTCTCCATGTTGAGTTTTTCGAGCTTTGAGCAGTCCTCAATCTCTTCAAAAACAAAATCCGAGAATTCTTTTTCGTCAGTGTCGCCGAACAGTGACAGCTGGCCGTCGCTGGCTCCCAATGCGATTTTTTCTGCATAAGAATATGCCCGCTCCAGATTTGAGATTAGAGTAGGGCGATTTTTGCCAAGGTTATCAAATCCGCCGCATTTTATGAGAACTTCCACGGCTTTTTTGTTTATGGCGATTTTTGACATTTTGACTTTGCCAGTTCCTTCATCGACGACTTCTTCTTTGACGCTCATCATACGCGTCAAAAAGTCCATGAAATCTTTGAAAGGTCCGTTTTCGTTTCGTTCCCGAACGATCGCTTTTGCGGCTCCGTCTCCCATGCCCTTGATTCCCTTGAATCCGAACACGATATGACCGTCAACTACGTCGAAGATGTCGTCTGAGCGGTTTACGTCCGGCGGATCTACAGGAACTCCGATTCTGCGGGCTTCTTCGATGTAGGCAGGAAGACCGTCCGTCGAGGTGATTTCGTTTGTGAGGTTCGCCGCCATGAACTCAGCCGGCTTGTTTGCCTTGAGCCAGCCGGTACGATATGCGAGGACGGAATATGCCGCCGCATGGGATTTATTGAATCCGTAGCCTGCGAACGGGATCATGATCTCAAATATTTCTTCCGCGTGTTCTTTCGTGAATCCCTGCTTTAGCGCACCCTCAACGAATTCGACTTTCTTGCCCATGAGGACTTCAGGCTTTTTCTTTCCCATGGCACGACGGAGCATGTCCGCACCGCCGAGAGAGAATCCCGCGATTCGCTGGGAAACCTGCATAACCTGTTCCTGGTAAACCATTACGCCGTAAGTCTCTTTGAGGATGCCTTCCAGACAAGGATCCGGGTACTTGATTGTCTCAGGCTTCCATTTTCCGTTTATGTAGTTCGGGATGTAGTCCATCGGGCCAGGTCGGTAAAGGGCGTTCAATGCGACAAGATCTTCGAGCTTTTCAGGCTGGAATTCGCGCAAAATTTTCTGCATTCCCGGAGATTCGAACTGGAATACTGCGACGGAATCACCGCGCTTGAAGAGGTCGAAGGTCGTTTTATCAGTTTCGCTGACCTTTGAGCAGTCGAAAAGCGGCTCTCCTTCCTTGCGGTGCTTGTTTATGATTGTCTCTGCGTATCGAATCAGAGAAAGTGTTTTGAGTCCGAGGTAGTCGAATTTTACAAGGCCGCAAGGCTCGATGATATCCATCGTGTACTGAACGCCGACCTTTCCTTCCTTCGCATCCATAAAAACTGGCGCCCAGTCGGGAAGTTCCGTAAGTCCGATTACCATGCCCGATGCGTGGAGACCTGTGTTTCTTTTGCAGCCCTCAAGTTTTATCGCGAGGTCGAAGAGTTTTTCGTAGCGCGGATCGTGGCGGAATTCTGCGAGCTGACCTCCGTCCGGGAATTTTTCATTCGGCGGATCGAAACAGTTTTTGAGTTTCGTCTTAAGGTTTTCAGAGACTTTTGATTTGAGCATGTTGACTTCGGAAAGCGGAATTCCCAAAGTTCTGCCGACATCCGCGATTACGTTCTTAGGTTTCAGTGTACCGAACGTGACGATGTGTCCGACTTTCTTGTCTCCGTACAAATCTCGCGTGTGCTGGATGATATCCTGGCGATAATCGAAGTCCATATCAACGTCAAAATCCGGCATGGAGACGCGTTCTGGGTTCAAGAATCGTTCAAAAATCAGTTTGTATCTGAATGGGTCGATGTCCGTGATGGTGAGGCAGTATGCGACCAGCGAGCCTGCGCCCGAACCTCGTCCAGGTCCAATCGGCATGTAAGGCTTTGGCCTGTTGTTTACGTTGTCATAGGTCGATTTTGACCAGTTGATGAATTCCCAAACGATGAGGAAGTAGCCCGAGAATCCCATCTTCAGGATGATTCCCATCTCATATTCGCATCGCTGGCGTATCTCCGGCGTGATTTCTTTGTAGCGTTTTCTCAGGCCTTTTTCAACGAGGAAGCGCATGTAGTCATCCTGATTCTTTGTGTAGTCGTCGTGGGTCTGGAATTCTTTCGGCAGCTCAAATCGTGGAAGAGTTCCCTTTAATTCTGGCGTCGAATACTGATGGATTGTCAGATCGCACATGTTGGCGATTTTGATGGTGTTTTCGTATGCGTCCGGACAATCCGGGAACAGCTCCCTCATTTCCTGCTCGGTCTTGAAATACCATTCGTGCTTGTCTCCGCCCATCGTCTGGTGAGGCTCGGTCATGTTTTTTTTGAAGCCGATGCATCTTAAGCAGTCCTGGGCTTCCCAGTCTTCTTTCTCGATGTAATGAATATCGTTTGTTACGACTAGAGGAACGTCGAGCTTTCGCGCGATTTCTATGAGTTTCGGATTGAGCTCTTTTTGCTCAGGAAGTCCGTGATCCTGAAGCTCGATATAGTAATGGTCAGGGCCGAAAAGATTCTTGTATTTAAGGACAAGTTCCTCTGCCTCCTGATTTTTTCCTGCCAGGAGCAGCTGCGGAAGTTCTCCGGCTATACATGCGGAGCAGCATATCAGTCCCTCGTGGTATTTTTCGAGCATCTCAAAATCTATTCGCGGTTTGTACCACATTCCCTCGGTGTATGCCAGAGATGAAAGCCAGCTCATGTTCTGGTAGCCTTTCTGATTTTCGCATAGCAGAATCAGGTGGAAGTAGCGCGCCTGACGGTCGCCGTCCTCACCTTTGTGGCTGTAAGGAACTGTATTTTTCTCGAAGTGCGAGCCGTAGGCAACGTAAAATTCTTCGCCTACAATCGGATTGATGCCATTTTTGTGGCAGAGTTTTTCAAAGTTCAGCGCGCCGAACATATTTCCGTGATCGGTGAGCGCGAGGGCGGGCATGTTCAGTCTTTTCGCCTTTGCCACAAGGTCGTCAAGTTTTGCGCAACTGTCCAGAAGGGAATAATCCGAGTGAACGTGAAGATGGACAAAATTAGCGACCGGCGTTCCCTCCGGCGCAGCCTCAAATTCATGGTAATCTGCCATAATATCTCCCAAAAAAAGCATGTTCAGTTTACCATAAAAACGCCTCGAATACTAATGCGCAACGCAAATCTTTGTTGCATTTTTTGTGCATTTTGTCACAATAGTTACCAAAACAATTATCTAAAAAACGGACGGAAAAAATGGCAGACATAAAATCAAACCTGAGCGAAATATACAAAAAAATAGAAGAGGCTCAGAAAAAGAGCAAAAAAGCACTTGCGCCTGTAAAACTTGTCGCGGTCAGCAAATTTCACCCTGCGGAGAGCGTCATCGAGGCGATAAAAGCGGGGCAGAATCTCTTCGGCGAGAACAGAATTCAGGAGGCAGCTCAAAAATTCGACTTCGTGCGCTCGCAGGGCTACACCCCGGAACTTCACATCATCGGTTCGCTCCAGCGAAACAAGGCAAAAGATGCGGTCAGAATTGCTTCCTGCATCGAATCCGTGGACCGCATCGAGCTGATGGAAGAACTCGAAAAACAGTGCGCAAAGATTTCAAAATCAATCGAAATCTATTTCGAAATCCATACAGGCGAGGACTCAAAGGCCGGATTTTTGACCGAAGAAGCTCTCTTCGCGGCGGCAGAACGCTGTGCGGCCGGTGATTTCCCGCATTTGATCCCTGCCGGGCTTATGACTATGGCTCCTGCGACAGACGATGAGAGTCAGATCCGTCGGTCTTTCTCAACCTTGTACAATCTCCGCGCAACGATGAACGAAAAATATCCGTCGCTGAAAATAAAAGAGCTTTCGATGGGAATGTCAGGAGATTTCGAGATCGCTATAGATGAAGGTTCTACCGCCGTTCGAATCGGCACCGCGATTTTTGGCAGCAGGGCGTAAAAAGTTCGGCGCGCAAATTTTTCGGTGTTTTCGTAAAAATGAATTTTTGATATAATTCCAGCAATGATACGACTTGTAGCTTTTTTGGGAAACTACGGCTCGGAATATGCTTCAACCAGGCACAATGTTGCATGGCAGTTCGCCGAGCAGCTTCCATTTTACAATAAACTATCTTTTCAGCAAAAATTCAGGGGCGACTACGCCGTGGTTGAGACATCAGTTCTTGCCACATGGTTCGCCCAGACAGGAATGTATGTAAAAAAAGACGGAAGCGTACCGCCGGTTCCTGAATCAGCTCCCGAAAAAATCTATTTCTTGAAGCCTCTGACTTATATGAACCTTAGCGGGGAGTCGATCGGTGAGCTGGCCCGCTTTTTTAAAATCAACAACGACGAGATTCTTGTCGTGCACGACGAGCTGGAGCTGCCGATCGGAACCGTGAGCCTTAAATGGAGCGGCGGCCTCGGTGGTCACAATGGACTTCGCTCAACAAAAAGCGTCCTCGGAACCGCGGATTTCTGGCGGCTTCGCTTCGGACTCACAAAGCCTGTTAACCGCGATATCGCCGACTATGTTTTGAGCAATTTTACGGCCGACGAAAAGATTATCCTTGCCCAGGAATTTGCCCAGACTAACGAAATGTTCGCAAAATTCCTGCTTTCCACAAACGAGAACCAACAGAGAATCTTGCAGAGCTGGACAAAAAAGAAAATCGTCGACACTCAGCAAAAGAAATAAACGCAAAGGGGGATTTTATGAGATTAAAGAAAGAAGGTGGGGAAGGCATTCCCCTCGCTCCCAAGCCAAGTCACTCTCTACCCGCAACGCCCCTTTCTGGCGGCACCAAGGATGCAGTGTCCCCTGCAACAACGGCTGCTTTTGAGCACTTCCTTGACGTAGTAAAAAAAGTGCGGGCAGGCTGCCCGTGGGATAAAGTTCAGACACCGCTTTCCCTGCGCTCGACATTTTTCGAGGAGACATGCGAGGTTCTTGACGCTATCACTGCCGGGGACTCCGCTCACATAAAGGAAGAGCTTGGCGACGTGCTCCTTAATGTAGTGCTGATCGCGTACATGTTTGAGCAGCAGGGGGATTTTACAGTAGAAGACACGCTGAACGAAATCTCAGAAAAACTTGTTCGCCGTCATCCGCACGTGTTCAACAAGAGCGCGGGCAGCTCCGAAGTCCGGGGCAAGGCCGACAACCCGGAAGCTGTAATCAATCAGTGGGATCGCATAAAAGAAAACGTCGAGGGGCGAAAAACTGATTCAATCCTCGACTCCGTACCGGATAATTTCCCTCCGATTCTAAGGGCTTACAAGATGCTCAAGAAAGCTTCAAAAAAGCATTTCGACTGGAATTCGCTTTCCGAAGTTCAGGAAAAATTCTTCGAGGAGCTTGCCGAGATGAGGGATGCGCTCATCGATGTAGACATGGCGAAGTCAGAAATTTCCGATCCGGAGCCGAAAGCGTTCACCGAGGGAAGCACGAGCGAGGAGCTCGACAGGGCGCAGCTTAATCTTGAGGACGAATACGGCGACACCCTGCTTTCGCTGATTAACTATGGCCGCTGGCTTGGAATAGATCCGAGTGTTGCGCTTGAGAGAGCTAACAAAAAGTTCTACGAACGTTTTACCCATGTCGAAAAGAGCATGGAAAAAAACAATATTCCGTTCGCTCCGGAAAACCGCAAGACGATGAGCTCTTTCTGGGATGAGGCCAAGACTTTAAAAAAGTAAGATGATGGAGTTTGTGAGGCCTACTTTTAAAAAGCCTCATTTACTTTTGATATAATTTTTATTATATTTTGTGTATGGCTATTTTTAACGAAAAAGAAGACGAAAAAAAATCAGCACAGAACGAGGCTCTTGCTGAGAAATTCTTAAAAACCCGTCAGATTGTTTTGAGCGGTGAAATAAACGAAGAGAACGCAGAAAAAGTAATCAAACAGCTTCTTTTGCTTGAGGCGGACAGCGACAAGCCGATCTACATATACATCGACTCTCCTGGCGGATCGATCGATTCCGGCTTCGGAATTTACGACATGATCCGTTTTATCAATGCACCTGTCTATACAATCGGTACAGGACTCATCGCAAGCATGGGATCAATTATTTTGCTCTCTGTTCCTAAGGAGCGCAGGCTTGGTCTTCCTAACAGCCATTACCTGATCCATCAGCCGCTGATTGGCGGTGTTGCTCGCGGCGTTGCTACCGACCTTGAGATTCAGGCAGAGGAAATCGCAAAATCAAAGAAAAAGCTCATAAAGCTCATCGCTGATGAGACTGGAAAATCTGAATCGCAGGTCGAGAAAGACTGCGACAGAGACCATTGGCTTACCGCCGAGGAAGCTTGTGAATACGGCTTGGTCGGAAAGGTAATTTCAAAGCGAAGCGAACTTAAATAAAAATTGTTGTTTGAATTAACGGACAGCCTGATAGATCAGATTATCTTCTCGATGGAAAACCAATCGGAAGAGTCTTTTTTGGATGCAAAAAATCTGAAAATCGTCTCTTTCAGTCCTGACGCAGAATTCGAACAAACAATAGACGAAGAAAACATATATACATTGCCCGTCTGGACACCAAAAGACGGGTTTAATCTTCTGGAAGAATTTGTTTCGACCGTCCGAGTAAAAAAAATTTACGACGAATTGAGAGAAGTTCTTTCCAATGGAAGGGGGGTGTTTAGAAATTTTAAAAATGTTTTAAAAAAGTACCCTGAAATCGAAAAACGCTTCCGAGTGTTTAAAAACAAGGAAATGCGAAACTTTGTATTTGAGTGGTATAATGCGCTGCGCGACTCTTGGGGGCTTGAAAAACTCAGTCAGGATTTTGAGGATTACGACGAGCTTACCAAAGAAGATTTTCTTTTTCGCGGATACGACTTCCAGCAAGATGGAAAATGTGTCGCCGAAATGGCAGGTGCTGTATCAGAAGAGATTAAGGCTTTTTATGCAGGCGAACTGGGGCTTGCGGTTTCCCATCTGTGGAAGCAGCGTTTCGATAGTTTTTTTCAACGAAACAGCCCCGAAAGTGTGAACGGTTTTGTATGCCGCACTTTATCTGATGAATTTGCCGGATGCCTTTTGTTTTCCTTCTGTCCTTCTTTTGCAAAAGAAACGGTGACTCTCACCGCTTGTTTTGTCGATCAGAATTATCGCGGTCTTGGAATTGTCAGAGAGCTTTTTTCGCAATGCATTTCCAACTTAAAAGAGCGCGGAGTTCATTGGTTTATAATTGAACAATCTGCAATACCTTTCTATCTAGAACCGTTATTGACCCGCTGTGGGTTTGAAAAAACTGGTTCTGTTTATGTTGCGGATTTTTCAGACAACAAAGCCTGAGTCGAAAGACCATTGGTTCTATTTTATTTTTTTTGGAGTTTTATTATGGCATTTAGACGTGATTTCAGACGTAATTTCAGACAGAACAGAGAAATTGACATTGATCAGGCAGCTGCATACCTCAAGGATGTTGTTGCAAAAGTAAAGTCAAATCCAGATGAACTTGAAGCTTTGAAAAAAGTTTTCAAAAAGAACGTGCCTTTTACGCTCAGAAGCTATGTCGCTGCATATCTTCTGAAAAACTCAAGCGGAGCAATTTTCCGCTTCAACCTTCACAAAGACAGAGATGATTTCCGCTCAAACAGAGAAGTTGAGCGAACCCGCTCTGAGGAAAGAACTGCAGAAGTTTCTGCTCCTGCAGAGCCTAGAGAGCGATATACTCGCGTTCAGATTGATCCTGAATCTGCCGCAACTGTATTCGTTGGAATCGGACGCAACCGCCGCGTTTACCCACGCGATCTCGTTGGTCTTTTTATCAGCGTTGCAGGAATCGAGAAAGAGCGCATCGGAGATATCCGTGTGCTTGCTAACTACTCTTTCGTACAGCTTTTCAAAGAGGATGCAGAAAAGGCAATCAACACTCTCAACGGCTACAGCTATCGCGGACGCGCGCTCAGCGTAAGCTATTCTCGCCAGCGCGAGGATGGAGAGGCTTTTGACGAAGAAGCTCCTGAGAACTACGAGAACAACGACCCGGTTCCGAACGTATCAAATGTTTCTGCTCCAATCGTGGACAGCTACACATCAACAAACTCTGATACAATGGCTCAGCAGGCTGCATTCGCAAAGGCTCAGGCAGAAATGACTGACGAAGAAATCCTTGCTGCACGTGCACCACGCTCAAGCTCTTCTGCGGACGTTCAGTAAATGAAAATAATCCGCACCGGCCCGCTTCAGGTTAACACGTTAATCGTTCCGCTGGTGCGGAATTCAGTTCTCATAATTGATCCCGCTTGCTGCGATTTTTCTTCAGACTCGCAGGTCGTCATCGATTTCCTGAAAAAAAATAGCCTTGTGCCGGTCGCAATAATCCTTACGCACGGACATTTCGACCATATTTCGGGGCTTCCAATCCTAAAAAAATCTTTTCCGAACATCCCCATAGCAATCCATTCGGCTGATTCAGCAATGATTGGAAAAAATTCCGCCGCCGTTCAGCAGGATGCGCTTTTCCGCATGGGATTTGATGAATTTCTTCCTTTCGTCACAAATCTTCCGGATCCTGAATTCTTCCTCGAGGACGGAAAATCTCTCGCTGATACATTTTCCGGCGTCTTTACGGACAGCGACATCATTTCCGGGCTTAAAAAATGGCAGATATTGTACACTCCTGGGCATACCGAAGGTTCCTGCTGCCTTTACAATGAGGAAGATTTGCTTTTGATTTCTGGAGATACGCTTTTTTACAGAAGCTGGGGGCGCACGGATTTGCCGGGTGGCAGCGAATCAAAAATGAAAAAAAGCTTGGCCCGGCTTTTCGAAGAGATTGATGATAATGCCCTTGTTTATCCTGGGCACGATCATGCCGCTTTCAAAATGGAAGAAAATTACTAGGGAAGTGCGCTTTTCCTGGTGATGTCACCAAATCAGGCTGACTTCTTTTTCTGGCGGCGCATACGGAATAAAGATAAAATCTCCCGTTTCGTCCCTCTGAATCTCGTAATAATGGTATTCAACTTCTTTTTGCGCTTTCGATAGCGTGACTATTGCGAACGTGTGGGGCATCCCGCCTCTCGGAATCGAGCAGCTTCCAGGATTCAAGAGAGAGATAGGCTTTTTTTCCCCATTGCTTTGCGTGTGATGTTTGATTTGGGCATTTGCTATGTGTGTGTGTCCGTAAAAAACGATGTCCGCACCGATCGAAACAGCGTTCTTGTAAAGATCCTTTGTGCCGTAGTAAACGTCGAATTTGTGCCCGTGGGTCAGAAAAACTTCTTTGCCGGCCGCATTAAATGAAACCTGCACCGGAACGAAAAGCGAGCATCTGTCGTCCGTCAAAATCATGGCGGTAGAGTTGTCCCCGTTTCCCTGAACGAAAAACATTGCTTCCGGAATGCATTCGCCCAGCTCTTTGTCCCAGAATCCCTGCTCGATGCAGTCAACCAGATCTGGAATTCCGTCTCCGCAAAAGCAGAGAAGATCGACCGACTTTCCGAACTTTTGGAAAATCTCGCGGAGGATAATTCTGCTTCCGTGCGAATCAGACACCAGCAGAATCTTTACCGATTCCATCGATGAAAGGGAATCTAATAATGTTTTGCTGCCAAGTCCATAATTTTCTCTTTGAATTATCTCTCGCATATTTCCAGTTCAGATTTTTCGAAGTCTCGTGTAAAAAAATCGGATTATTCAAAAACGAAGTGGTTTATTGATTTTAATCCGGTTTCGCCGTCTATGTAGTGAGTCAGCTTGCGTTTGTTGCCAAGAAGACTCTGTATCAGTTTCTGAAGGTTTTCTCCCTGCGGAATTGGTTTTTCCGTCTCAAGCATTGCCTGAATTGATTTTTCGATGAACTGATTTATGTCAAAATCAGGAATTGCCGTGGAGATTTCCGCGTTCTCGATGCCGCCTGCCGAGTCCGTCTTGTGCGCATAGTCAAGAACGAAATCCGCTGTCGATTCCGAACCGAGAACCTCGTCCTGCGGAAAAACTGTAAAAACAGGGAACGGAAGTTTCCCGTCCTCGTTTTTGTCCTGAAGCTTTGATATCGCGATGTGCGTTCCCTCTGGCGCGCCGAGAATCAGCAAGCCGCAGAGTTTTTTGTCCTCGATGAGATTTGCCAGCGAGCTGATTCTTGCCTTTCCTGACACTTTGAAGTCATCCGGATATACGTAAATTGAAATCAGTCCGGGATTGTCTTCGGTATCGACGCCGTAGTTTTGATTCAGCATCTGGGAGATTCCCAGAATCGAGTCAGGGGTGTTGTAACCGTAGCCGAGCAGCACCGCGAGAGTTTTTCCCTCAAGGAATGCTTTTGAAGCGGCCTTATTTTTTTTGATTTTTGGAGATATACCTTCGTCCTGAGCGATGGAATTTTCTGCTGTGAGTTTTTTATCTTTTTTGCAGCCGGAGATTGATACACATGCGGCGATGGCACAAGAGACTGCACATACCTTAATAATATTTTTTTTCATACATGCAGTTTATCATGTTTTTTTGTATCAGTCAGCACCGGATCGCACAATGATAACCGAAAGTGTTTTTTTCGAATTTGAAGATGTCACGGCGGAGTTTATATGATTTGAGCCTTTGTTTGCCTCGGCAGGAGCTGGACCATCTCCCTTGACGTTCACGAAAGCTATATCCTTTCGCGCATTTCGTTCCGCGTTTACGACATCTCCTCCGTCTTCAAATGTGACCGTATCGCCCCGTGTGCTTACAAAAGCTCCGTCCTGCGCTTGCTCCGATGAGATTGCTTCCGCGCTGTTTTCGTCTGAATATCCTCCGACAAGCGGCAAATCGTCGCTTTCTATGCTCGGACGCGCATTTTTTGTCTTCCAGACTGCGACTTTTCCAGAGTTCGTCGTTATGTCAGTTTTTTTGTAGCCCTGCCGCACTGTCAGCTCGGTACCTCGGACAGCGGCGGTTGCTACTTGGGAATGCACTGTGAATGAAACGCGTTTGTCCTCGCTCTTTTTGACGTTTGATTTAAGCGAGCCGGTGTCCAAAAAGATTTTTGTCACGTCCCGATCGTCTGATGCCGTCGCCCCGTTGCGCTCGGCGAGCTGCTCTATTGTTATGCGTGAGAGCGGATCGATCGTCACCGTCGTTTCCTTTATTTTTAATACAAGCTCTGATTTGAAGCCTGTCTGAACAACAGCGCCCTTCGAGAGCTTGTCGCCGGTCTTGAGCGGAATCCATACGTTTTCATTCTGAACTTCTGCCTTGCCCTTTGTCGATACAACCTCAGCTTCCATGCAGAAAGCGTTTGCCGCGATGAATATAAAAATAGAAATCAGCAATCCCTTTTTCATAATTTTCCTCCTCAAAAATCCGCGCTTTAGAATGTGAACGTTCCCTTCAGCTGAATGACCGTGTTGTTCAGATCCTTGTTCTTTTTATGCCTGTACTGAGAGAAACTTCCTTCGAGGGACAAATCGCTGGAAATCTGTATTCCGCATTTTGCCGTGTATTGGAATCCGTCGTATTTTAGATGATTTTCCTCCGCGTTTATTATCGCATCCGCGCTTGCAAAGAGGGCGACAGGCTCTATGATTTTGACCGAAGCTTCCGCCCCGCCCTTGATGAGTCCCGTGTATTCCTTGCTTTCCAGATTTTTTACGGCTTCTGCGCTTGTGAATCCCACGAATGGGTCAAGTTTTCCATTTTCGCCCGACGCATAGACTCCGTTCAGCGCGAGATAGGCAGATTTGAAATTCGGATAGACAGAAAGCTTTATCTGAGTCAGGTTTGAGATTTTGTATTTCTCACAGTCGTAGCTTTTAAAGGCGAACGTCGTGCTGAAATTGTAGTATGTGCGCGGAATCAGCGAGCCTGAGAATGCGGCGGTTCCATAAAATCTTCTGAGATTCTTTTTTTCCAGCTTTACGGCTCCGAAGCCCTGCAGCGCAAATCCCTGGTTGAAAATCATATGCGGAACCGACAGCGTTGCTCCGAATACGGCGTATTTGCTCTGGAGCTGGTAGAGATGCCGCGGTTTGTAGTCTTTTGAATCCGCGTCGAGCAGCGAAGTCGTGTGCATGTTTAATAGACCTGTGTACGCTCCATATGCGGACAGCTCGACGCTTGGGAATTTAAGCGTTGCGGCAGCTCCGTCCGCCACCTGCGAGAACACGACCGAGCTTAAATCAGAATAGAAAAATCTTCCTGCCTGAACCGAGAAAAATGTATTTTTTATGCTGCTTGAATAGCTGAGACAGCACAAATCGACGTCGAGGGTGTTGATAAATCGGTCGCGACCTTCGAATGTGTTGTCATAGTTGTATTCGTAACTTCCGCGCACAGTAAGGGATGCGTTCCCAGAATCAGAATTTACGTCCGTGAGAGGAACTCTGAACCAAAGCGAGGCTGAATCGCGCTGGTCTGTGCTAAGTTTTTTTATTTTGTTGCCTTCATATTTTGAGTTGTTGTGCAGACTTCCGCCCCAATCAAAGCCGAAAGAGAGCGGCGCAACCGTGAGAAGAGCCGTGGAAAGAATGACTGTCCTGATTTTGACCATAGCTAGTTTCCTACCGTTGTTTCGATGCAGCCGTTGAATATTGCGATCGCATCTCTGCCAGTGACCCGTGTCGAAGGATCTGCTGTTTCCGGGAGAATACCTTTTGCCTTCAGCTCCTTGAAAGCGTAACGTTTTGATTTTGTGAGCGTGTACAAGATGCCGCCCTTTATGCCCGTTGCGTCGGCGTAGACTTTTGCGACAGTCTCAAGATCGGCGAGTTTTTCTCCGGAAGCATCCTTAGGGAAAAGATTTTCGTTTTTGAGGGCTTCAAACGCCTGGGTGTAATCGCTGTCTTCCGGTACAAGATTTTTATAGACAGCGGCCAGATATGAAATCTGCTCATTTGTTAAGAAATCTTCATCCAAATACTCCGATATTTTTTCTGAACTTTGGGAGAATACAGCAGAGAGTGGAACAAACAAAAATACCAGAAGTGCTATTGTGAAAAAACTTTTTTTCATAATACTCTCCGACATAAAGAATTGATAAAAAAAGAACCCTTAAAAAGTTTAACCCATGATATAATTTTTGTATAATGGAAAAAATAGCTTTGAAAATCAAGTTGACCAAAGGCAGTGCCTCATGCATAGCAGTTATACTCTGCGCGATTTTCTGGATACTGCTGTCTGCTCTTGGTATTTTGAATAAATTCGACCTTAGGGTTTACGACCTCCTCTTGGGCTTCAAAAAAAATCCTGACACCCGGAACGAGCTTCTGATTCTCGAAATCGATAACTCGTCTCTCGAAGAAATCGGAACCTGGCCGTGGAACAGAAATGTCTATGCCGACAGCCTCATCAGATTGAAAGAGCTGGGAGTAAAATCAGTCCTTTTCGATATCGAATTTCTTTCACCATCCGACGCAAAGGTTGACGAGAATGCGCTTAACGATGCGATCGCTGATTTTGACGGGACCCTCCCTGATTTTTCAAAAATCTTGATCGACAATGATGATAAATTTGCCAGGGCACTTCAGTTTTTCAAGAATTCCTGGCTCACGGTGAACATGCGCGATCTGGACATCGCCTATTCAGAAAGCGATCTGGACTATGCCCGAAAAAGATTTTTGTTCGACGTTGAGGACAAGGACAATCTGATTCTTTCGGATTCGAGAAAAAATCTGGTCGATTCGCTGCATAATTCAATCTTTGATTCCATAAAAATGAAATCGATAGACTGGGACTCTCAGGAAGCAAAGAAAAAATATCTGGAAGGATTTTCTCCGGCTTTGCACGATTTTGCTTTGCGGTGCGAGGGACTTGGCTTTCCGAACGTCGTTATTGATGAAGACGGAAGCAGACGGCGTGTTGAGCTTTTGAACAGGACGGACGGCGGTTTTACGGCTCAGCTCTCTTTTTCGCCTCTGCTCAAGGCTCTTTCACCTCAGAAAATCGAGCGAAAAAAACACTCAATAGTTTTGGAAGACTGCAATTTTTTGATGAATGACGGAAGCTTTCAGAACAAAACGATAGAAATCCCGCTGGATGCAAAAGGAAGGATGCTGATCAACTGGAAGCACGGATATTTTACCGAATCTTTCAAGCACGACAATTTCCTGACGCTTTTCCAGCTGGATGAGCTTGAGAACAACATCGTGTCGGTGCTCGGTTCCCTTTCCGCATTTTTGGATTCACTCGATTCGGTGCAGGTCGATGACAGGATTTTTTCCCCGCTCGAATCAGGTCTTGCCGCAAGAAATCTTCTTTCGGACTACGCCGATATCGGAGATTTCAAGAATTTCCTTCTTGAGCGGTGCGAGGGAATTGATTCCGACGGTGCGTACATAGGCGGCGGAATTGCTGACGACGAGTACGGAATGTATTTCGACGCGCGAAAATCGTTTTTCGAGGATGCGAATGCTCTTGCCGGCGGAAATTCTCTGGACGAGATCTTTGACAGGCTTTCCGCGCTCAGGGATTCTTTGGGAGAAGAGCAGTTCACCGTGGTTTGTGGAGAAATCGAGGAGCTTTTCGACGTTTTTAAGCACGAAACTGAGCTTTATCTGAAAATATTCGGAGAAACGCAGTCGAAATTCAAGGATTCTTTCTGCATCGTCGGACATACGGCAAGCTCTTCCACCGATTTGGGTACGATTCCGTTCGAGAAAAGCTACCCGAACGTCGGAACTCACGCGAATGTTTACAACACAATAATGACGGAAGATTTCATAAAACCCGTGGGGCAGGCTTTTGCGCTGCTCTTTTCGGTCGCAATCTCCTTCCTGGCGATTTTTTTCACGGCTGACAAAAAGGCCGGCGTTCAGAATGTTGCCGGATTTGCTGGAGTCGCGGCGATAATAGTGCTTCCTGTGGGTGCGATCACTTCTTTCGGAATCTACATGCCGTGCGTCGCGGCAATTATGAATGTCGTCTCTTCATATCTGGTAATATCGGTATACAGATTTGAGACGGCCGACCGCGACAGAAAATTCCTCCAGACGACTTTCGGAGCCTATGTCGCCCCTGCCGTTGTTGAGCAGATTGTCAAAAATCCTGAGATCGCAAAACTCGGCGGAAAAAGCGATGTGATTACGGCACTTTTTTCGGACGTAAAATCTTTCTCTGGCTTTACGGAAGTCATAAACAATGAGGAGGGCGAGGATAAGGGGGCAGAACGCCTCGTCACGATCCTGAACGGATATCTCGGTGCGCTGAGCGACGCAATCATGGAGAACAATGGAACTATCGACAAATACGTCGGCGATGAGATAGTTTCGTTTTTCGGTGCGCCGGTTCATGACGAGAACAATGCTTTTGATGCCTGCGTCGCCGCAATCAGGATGCTTCAGGCTGAGAAGAAATTCAACGAGGAAAATGAAGCCATCCTGCCTGTAAATCCGCGGACCGGAAAACCGTTCTACCTCCAGTCCCGCGTCGGTTTGAACACGGGAAACATGGTCGTTGGCAATATGGGCACCGACAAAAAACTGAACTATACAATCATGGGCAACAATGTGAATCTTGCCAGCCGTCTTGAGGGAACGAACAAGGTCTATGGATCCTGGATAATGTGCAGCGAGGGCACATGGCTCAAGGCTGACTCCGGCGATAACAAGGGAAAGCTTATTGCCAGAAAATTTGACTGCGTGCGGGTAATCAATGTCAACAAACCAGTTCCGATTTACAACATAATCGGGCTGAGGGACGAGCTTGACGAAAACCGGATTCGAGCAACCGAAATATTCAACGAGGGCATGGAATGGTATTTGCGGGGCGCGGACACAATGGAAGCTCACAAGGATACGGAGGATTTTAAGAAAGCCTATGAGTGCTATAAACGGGCATTCGAACTTTATCCAGAGGATGAATCTTCGAGAGTGTTTATGGACAGATGTACAGAGTTCTTAAAGAACGGAGTCAGCGGAGTTTGGGACGGAGTTTATGTGATGACCTCAAAATAACAGCTGTTGAAAAAACTGTTATTATATGTAGAAAAAATTGTTATAACCTGAAACAAGTCTCCTAAAAAACCATTTTTTAAGTAATATGAAATCATAAATCGATGAGGTGCTGCGCCGGTTTAATCCTACTTGCCCGCAGACTCTCATCGCACAGCAAGACGGGAGATTTTTCATGAAGAAGACATTAATGTTGCTCACCGCTGGTTTTATAAGTGCGCTGGCTTTTTCTGAGCAATACACGCTTTCGGTTGATGATGCCGTGGAAATCGCACTTAAAAACAATGTTTCTGTAGCTCAGAGCGAGATAACTCTGAACGCCGCCAAACGAACAAAAAATCACAGCTGGAACAGCATCAGCCCATCGCTCAGCGTTGGCTCAACTGCCAGCATTCCTGTGAATCAGCTCAGCGATGATGAAGCCGCATACAAAGCTTCATACGGATTTTCGGCGACCGCCTCGCTTTCGCTGAACGCAAATCTCTTTACGACGATGAACTCGGCAAAAATCAATTACGAACTTGGAAAAATTACTTTTGCAGATGCCCTTCGATCTGTGGAGCTTGGTGTCCGACAGGCATTTTACGGGCTTCTGTACGAAAAAGAAAACATCACCCTTCAGGAAAAAAATCTTGAGATTGCAAAACAGACTTATTCCAACAATCTTGCGAAGTACAATCAGGGAAGACTGAACGAAATCGACGTTCTGAGCGCGGAAGTTTCTTACAAAAGCTCAATTCCTACGGTGGAAAGCGCGCGCACGTCTTACCAGAACGATCTGGCGAGCTTCAAGCAGATTCTTGGACTTAATCCGGAGGACGAGATAGAGCTTTCCGGCAACCTTAACGACATGCTCTATCTGGACGAAATAAATCTGGACGGAGTTGAGATTTGTTCTTCCGAAATAAAAACGCTCGAAAAAAAGATTGAAAGCGCGAAAAACAGCGTATGGGGCGCAAGATTTTCAGCATATTCTCCATCGCTGAACGCTTCATTCAACTGGTCAAACAAAACATTCTATATAGATTATGACGGTGACAACAAACCTGATCATTCAAAATCAGCTTCCATAACGCTTTCGGCTACCATCCCTTTGGACGGAGTGCTTCCTTGGTCTTCAAAAAATGACAACATTGATTCCGCAAAGGACACTCTTAAAAATTACGAGCTTCAGCTGAAAGATTTAAAAACAAATTTCCAGCTGTCCGTGGACTCTTACCTCAGGTCGCTTAAGCAGAATCAGGAGTCCATTAGATACAGGCAGGCGAACGTGACCCTTGCCCAAAAATCTTACGACATGACCCTCGAGGCATATAACAGAGGCTCCAAGGATTTGCTGACGCTTCAAACCGCGAACAACTCGCTTTTGTCGGCGCAGCTGGCCCTGAAAAACGAAATCTACACGTTTACAAAAAATCTTCTGAATCTTGAGAATAAAATCGGGGTTTCGTTCGGTTCCCTCGTTCAGAAAACAGCGGATGCCGATGCCGAAACTTCGGTGGCGTTAAAAACAAGTGAAAAATCAGAAAACTCATAAGGTGGTGAATATATGAAAATTGCAGGAAAGGAAATCAGAAAATCACATTTTGTAGCTGTCGTGGCTCTGGGTGTCACGGTATTTGCGGTCGTTTTTGCCACAATAAGTTCGAAAAATGCAAAGAACGCCGGGCCTGCCGGAATGGGTGCAGGAGCGCGCAGAATGAGGGGCGGCGGAAACACTGTCGTATCCGTAAAGACAATGGAGCTTGCCGTTACAACGCTTCACGGTTATGTGTCAACGAACGGCGAGGTAGAAAGCCAGAATTCAGTTTCGGTTTTTCCTGATATGGGCGGAAAGGTGATTTCAACGAATGTCGTGCTCGGTTCTGTCGTAAAGAAGGGTGACATTATTGCGTATGTCGATCCAAGCGAACCTGGTTCTTCTTACCGTTCAAGCCCTGTTTATGCGCCTATCAGCGGAAGCATAATATCAACGCCGCTCAAAAATGGAACAAAAGTTACTACGAGCACCGCTGTAGCGACAATCGGGGACATAAAAAATCTTCAGGTGACGGCGAATGTGCCGGAGCGATATGTTTCTGTTCTGAAGACTGGTCTGAAAGCAAACGTCAAGGTTGAGGCTTATCCGGATGTGGTTTTTGAGGCTACCGTCAGCCGTGTCAGTCCGGTGGTTGATTCTACAAGCCGCACAAAAGAGGTCGTGCTGACTTTTGACAAGATCGATCCGAGAGTCAATGCCGGAATGTTCGCAAAAGTTATTCTCTACACGGAAGATTATACGGACTGCGTTGTAATGCCTGTGGATGCGCTGGTTCAGAACGGTGATGATTATTACGCATACATCGTGAATGATGACAGCACCGTAAAAAAACAGAAAGTGACGCTCGGAAAATCTGTTGACGGCGTTGTTCAGATTACAAGCGGATTGGAAAGCGGCTTGAGAGTCGTCACTCAGGGACAGACTTCTCTTGCCGAAGGTTCGAAGATTCTTGATATAACGAATGGCGTTCAGCAGTCAAACGAAAAAGAAAAATCTTTCGGTTCAAAGCGCAAAGGCGAGTAGTTTTATTAGATTTAGGAGCGAGAAAATATGAGCATATCAAAACGCACCCTTGACCACCCGGTTTTGACACTGATTGTCTTTGTCTTGCTGGGAATTGTCGGAGTTTTTACCTTAAAAAATGTGGCGGTCAGCCTGATGCCTGACGTTGATTCTCCGTACATCAGCGTCCGCACAACATATACAAATGCTGGTCCTGAATCCGTTGAAAAATCAGTTACAAAAGTCCTTGAGGCACAGCTTGTTTCTGTGAGCGGACTTAAAAATATGACCTCGACATCAAGCTCAGGTTCCTCATCGATTTCGATGGAATTCAATTACGGAACTGACCTCGATGAAGTTACAAATGACATCCGTGACAAAATCAGCCGCGTTTCTAAAAACCTTCCTGACGGCGCGGGATCCCCTTCTATAATGAAGATGGACTCCGACTCAATGCCGATCATGCGCATCGCAGTCCGCGGAAACCGTTCGAATGACGACCTCAAGCTTATCGCGGAGGACACCATCGTTGATCTTTTCGAGCAGGTTGACGGAATTGCGGAAGCAAGCGTTCAGGGCGGAAGAACAAAAATCGTCCGTGTCGATATTTCCCAGAACAGGCTTGCGGCTTATGGGCTTACGATGACTTCTGTCAGCGCCGCGCTGAGCAAGCAGAACCTGGAGCTTGGCGGAGGAAAAATCACCGAGGGAGTTCACGATTACACAATCCGAACGACAGGCGAATTTTCCAGCATCGAGGAAATTAACGACACGATCATCACGACCGTAAACAACTATGTGGTGCGCCTCAAGGATTTGGGAAACGCTTATCTTGGATATCAGGACAAGACTACGGACGTATTCATAAACGGCGAGCCTGGAATTTACATCAATATCACAAAGCAGTCTGGAAAAAACACTGTTACGGTCGCAAAGGCCGCTCGCGCAAAAATGGCCGAGATAACGGATATCCTTCCGAGCGATGTTTCCCTTGAAATCATCCAGGATTCCTCGGAGTCAATCAATGATACAATCAGCACGCTTGTAGAATCTGCATACACAGGTCTGTTCCTTGCGGTTTTGATTCTCTTCCTCTTCCTGAAATCTGGAAAATCAACGCTGATAATCGCTATTTCTATCCCGCTTTCGATAATCATAACCTTGCTCTGCATGAACTTTGCGGGAATCACTCTTAATATGATGACCCTTACGGGGCTGATCCTTGGCGTAGGTATGATTGTAGACGCGTCAATCGTAATGATTGAGAACATCTATGCGTACAGAACTCGCGGAGCAAAACCTAAAGTTGCGGCAGTCTTAGGTTCTTCGGAGATGATAATGTCCGTCATTTCGGGCAACCTTACGACAATCTGCGTCTTCCTTCCGTTCATTTTCTTCATAAAAGATCTGGGAATGATGGGGCAGATGTTCAAGGGAATCATCTTCACCGTCGTAATCGCGCTCATATCGTCACTGTTCGTTGCAATCTTTCTTGTTCCGGTTCTTGCAGGAAAATTCCTTCCGCTGACAAACCGAAAGGAGAAGCCTCTTAAAATCAAGGCTCAGCAAAGATTCTATGATTTGCTCGAAGTCCCAATGACCGCACTGACGAGGCTTTACCGCCGTGCGCTAAAGTCTGCGCTCACCCACCGCGGCGTGACGGTCATCGTGTGCGTCTGTGCCCTTGTAATGGCCCTCGCCTTTATTCCGACACTCCGCATTCAGATGATGAATGCCGGAACTGATGACAGCGTAACTCTCAACCTGACCATGCCGATCGGAACGACTCTGAGCGAGACTGAGGCTGTCATGAAGAGTTTCCAGCAGATTGTATTTGACGAGATTGAGGGATACACGACGGTCATCACATCAATCGGTTCTTCGGGAAGGGGATCTGCCACTTCTTACAGGGGTGCAATTCAGATAAACCTTCCGGAAAGCGACCAGCAGATCGATACGTCGACGACAATTCAGCAAAAGCTCCGCGCACACTTCAATGACTTTACAGACGCTAGGTTTTCGTTCTCTCAGGGAATGATGAGGCAGATGACGGGAAGCGACTTCAAGCTGAAAATCCGCGCGGATGACCTGGACACGGCTTTGGATGTCGCGAATCAGGTGCGCTCTGTAATGGAATCGATAAGCGATATCGGAGAAGTTTCCATAGATACCGATGAAGGTCTTCCTGAAGTCGAGGTAGTAATTGACAGACAGAGGGCTTATTCGTTCGGAGTCGATATCCAGACAGTTGCGAAAGAAATCAACTATGCGATCAACGGTGTAACTTCGACAACATACCGTCAGGCCGGAAAGGAATATGATGTGATTCTGATGTATCAGAATTCCGACAGAAAGACTGTGAGTGACCTTGAGCAGATTTATGTAAAGGGTAGCAGCGGCATGGTCAGTGTGGCAAACTTTGCGACCGTAAAGAAAGGCCTCGGTCCTGTTTCGATAAAGCGAGTTAATCAGAGCCGCGTAGTTACCGTGAGCGCGGACAATAACGGAAATCGAAACGGAAATATTGTCGAGGCAGACATAAAGGCTGGAATCGCATCTTCGTTTATCGTTCCTGACGGCGTTACAATCAGCTATGAGGGAACGTGGAAAGATACGCAGGAGCAGGGAAGGGTATACGGAATGATCGCCCTGATGGCTATCCTGCTGGTATTCGGTGTAATGGCCGGAACTTATGAATCTTTCAAGGCTCCGTTCATCAATCTTATGACAATTCCATTCCTTATCATCGGTGTCGTGTTCATCTATAAGGTGACCGGGCAGCCGTTCAGCATGACCAGTGCGGTAGGTCTCATCATGCTTGTAGGAATCGTCGTAAACAACGGTATCATCCTCGTTGACTACACGAATCTTCTGATGGATCGCGGGGCAAAGAAAATCGACGCATGTCTTGAGGCCGGTGCGAGCCGACTCAGGCCTGTATTGATGACTACGCTGACGACAATTCTCGGAATGCTTCCTATGTGTTTCGCTACCAGCGGAAGCGCGGCGATGGTTCAGCCGATCGGTGTCGCCGTAGTCGGAGGTCTCACGTCATCAACATTCATCACCCTGTTCTTCATTCCGGTTCTTTACTCCCTCGTGATGAATGACAAAAAGCATGAGAAGAGCCGAATTGAAGTTTTGCTGACATCCGGAAAAAATAAAAATCGCTAACGCGGAGTTTTTAAGGGGATAAGGAGAAAAGTATGTATCGTGCAGAAATAATTGCGAATCAGTCTGTTCAGGACGAAATAATTCAGCTTCTGGAAGAACATATTCAGGGCATTTTGTATACGATAGTGCCCCTTGTGAACGGCCGCGGCAAGGATTCCTATAAAATGGGAAATTCGACTTGGCCGGAGACAAATTTTATGCTGATAAGCTATATCGCGGACGATGATGTCGAGGTCGTTCGGGCAATCATCAAGGCCGTAAAAGAAAAATTCAGCGGAGAGGGAATAAAACTCTTCTTCGTGAAGGCCGAGGACTGATTTTGTCGCGACGAAAAAAGATTGAAGTTCTGGAAAAACTTTATTTTATGATGAACAAGGCTGGCGGAACTGTGTGTTCGACCGTGAGCGACCGGAGAAAAACTGTTTATTCTGATTTTCCATCCGAGCTTCTGTCTTCCGCCGGCACCAGCCTTCATACGGTCGGCAGGCTCGATGCTGATACGGAGGGCCTGCTGATTTTTACCAACGACGGAAAGCTGAGCAATTTTCTTACCCGCCCTGAAAACAAAATCAGGAAGGTTTATTTTGTCCGCCTTTTGCGAAAACTTTCCCCTGCCGAGCAAGATTCATATAAAACTGAGGCAGAAAAAGGTGTCAGTCTCCCCCCGGAAAAAAAATTCGGAGTGCAGCAAGGCGGATCTGCTCAGATTGAGTGGATTTGCGGCGACGGGGACAGCGGATTTTCTGATTCTTGTAAAATCTCCGTCACCGAGGGAAAGTTCCATGAGGTAAAAAGAATCTTTCGAGCTTTGGGAAACGAGGTCGTCTATCTGAAGAGAATTGAATTCGCGACAATCTGCTTGGACGAGAATCTTGCTCCCGGGGCGTTCCGCGCGCTGAGCGAGGATGAGGTTCGGAGCCTTGAGGCTCTTACATCATAAAGAATTCAACGGCAAACACTACGGCACAGCAGGCGCATGCAACCGGAAAAAGCCCTGCTCCGAACCACGCAAGCACGATTCCGATTATGAGCGCGATGGTTCCGGCGAGCGGAATTTGGGTTGCTTCGACGATTGCAGGAAAAGTCATGACCGCGAGCGTTACGTACGGAACGTAATGCAGGAACGAGCGGATGAAAGTGTTCTTGATCGGCTTGCGGATGAACGTGAGCGGCAGGACGCGAATCAGATATGAGACGAACCATGCCGTAAAGATGTAGATATATGGATTTCGTGTCATGATTCTTCTCCTTCTCCTTCTGTCTTTCCCCCATTGTCAGATGACTCGTCATCCGCAGGAACAGGTTTCAACAGCGCGCAGATTGATGCGATCAGCACCGTAAGAATTATTGTCCTTGTTCCGGATGAAAGCGTTTTTACGAGAGGCATTACCGAGAAAAGCCAGCTGGATGCAAAGCTTACAATAACTGCAATCCTGATGACCAAGTCTTTTTTTGCAGGCGGAATCACTATCGCCAAGAACATTCCGTACAGTGCTACTGAAAGGGAGCTTACGATGCGCGGAGGAAGCGTGTTGCCCGCAATGACTCCCAGAGCAGTTCCAAGAGACCACAGAAACACTGCGATCGTCAGCGCGCCGTAACTGAATGCCGGAATGATTTTTCCGGGGCGGGAAATGTTCAGTCCGAAAAGCTCATCGGTGATCGCAAAGCCGATTGCAAAGCGGTGGAAGAACGGCGTTTTTTCGTCAAATTTCTGGCTGAGCGCGCAGCTCATGAGAAGATAGCGGGCGTTTACCACGAGTGTAATGACGGCGACCTCAATGTATGTTGCCGCGCTCTGGATGGACGTAAAAAGCGCGTATTCACCTGCTGACGCGAGATTAAAAAGACTTGCGATAAAGCCCTGGACGGCTGTCAGCCCGGCATGTTTTGCTACGATTCCGAGCGAGAATGAAACGGCGAAATATCCTAATCCGATTGGAATTCCTGCGCCGAATCCGTTCCAGAAATTCCTCATGTTATTTGATTTCATGGTGCGGATATATTATCAGAATCGAAAGAAAATGGGGAGTAGATTTTCTTTTGTGTAACATCGTCCCAAAGTCTTATTCAGCTGAAGATTCCGAGGAATCGTCTTCTCCGAGGGCGAGCGATGCAAGCCGCGAGGCATAGAGCGAACCTCCGTCCTCTCTGTCGCTTTCTCCTTTCTGCATTGAATCCGATACTTTCGCGAATTCGGCAAGCCCCAGCTGCGACTGAAACATCAGCTTCTTCGAGTCTTTTGTCTCGCTGCGCTTTTCGACCGCCGCTTTCGCAGCCAGAAGAATTTCCCCGGCTTCATTTGCGCGCACGTGCAATGCCTGTGCTATCTGCGCTTCCTGAGCGGCGGCAAGGTTTTCCAGCGTCATGAATGTCTTTATCAGAATGCGCTCGCGTTTTTCTCCGACATGCGGCAGATCACTGAACGCGGAGACGGTGTTTTCCTTCGTGCGCAGGTTCTGGTTCCGGCTCGTCGCAAACCGATGGGTTTCGTCTCGGACTCGCTGGAGCAGTCGCAGGGCATCGCTCCGCTTAGGCAGGCAGATAGGCTTTGACATGTGCGGTCGCCAGATTTCCTCGTCTCGTTTTGCCAGACCCGCAATCGGAATGTCCAGTCCGAGAACTTTAAGTATGCCGTCGACGGCGTTTACCTGACCGATGCCACCGTCTATCAGAATAAGGTCTGGCAGCTCGGCGTTTTCATTTGCGAGCCGAGAATATCGCCTTGTCGCTGCTTCTCGCATGGATGCGAAATCATCTATGACGCCGTTCGTTGTCTTGAGCCGGAAGTAGCGGTAATTATGCTTGTCTGGATTTCCGTCCCAGAACGAAATGAGCGATGCGACCGGGAATTTTCCTCCGATGTGCGCGATATCGAAGCCCTCGATGCGGTGCGGAAGCCTGCCGAGATTCAGAAGGTCTTTTAGCTCCTGAAGTGCAGGCATGTCTCCACGTTCGCGAAGCCTGCGGATTATATCTTCTTTTGCATTGTGAGCTGCCATTTCGAGCGCCGCCACATCCTTTTTCTCGCTGCTGGCTCCGACCGCAATGACCGAAGTATGCCGTCCGCGCTGTTCCGAAAGCCATTTCTCAAGGAATTCAGCTCCGTCCTGTTCGGAAATGTAGATCTGAGGCGGAACCTGCTCATTCTCGGTATAGTAGGCCGCTGCGAATTCCTCGAGCAGCTCGTCGTCTTCCGCAAGACTCTCGGCGCGGTAGTTGTCCCGTCCGAGCAGCTTGCCCTCGCGTATTTTGAGCACGGTAAAGCTGACAAGTTCCCCTTCGCGGTAATGCGCTATGTAGTCGCGGTTTTCATTATCAAAACCTTCGACTATGTTCTGATTCTGCATTACGGTGAGCGCGCGGAGACCGTCACGAAGCCGCGCCGCTTTCTCGAAGTTCAGATTTGCCGCCGCCGCTTTCATTTCAGCCGTTATCTTGCTGATTGTTTCATCGTCTTTTCCCTTAAGAAGGGACTTGATTTCTCCGATGAATTCATTGTAGGTCTTTTCGTCAATTTTATCGCAGCACGGAGCCTTGCAACGCCCGATGTGATAATACATGCACGGTGACTCGCGCTTCTTGAACGTCCGGCAATGTCTTACAGGATAAATCTTGTAGAGCGTGTCGATGAAAGTATCGAGTGCACCTGCATCAGGAAAAGGTCCGAAATATGTTGAACCGTCATGGCGAACCTGCCTTGTCTTGTAAAGGCGCGGAAAAGCTTCCCCGGTAATCTTGAGGACAGGATACGATTTTCCGTCCTTGAGCTGAATGTTATAGCGCGGTGTGTATTTCTTGATCAGGTTGTTTTCAAGAAGAAATGCTTCGTATTCATTCGCCGTCGTGATGTATTCAATTGATTTTGCATTCGAGACCAGCATCTCAGTCTTGATGTTGCGTCCGCCGGAAAAGTAGCTTGAGAGCCTGTTTTTCAGATTCTTTGCCTTTCCGACATAGATGACGGTGCTCTCCGAGTTCCGCCAGAGATATACGCCGCTGGAGGAGGGAGCCTTTAGAGCAGTTTCGTGAAGGAATTCATAAGCTGGATTATTGGTTGTATTCATAATGAAAAATAGTAATGGTATCTTAGCACATTTTTCTCGTTTATACAGTGTCAGGTCAGTCCGCATGTTCCTGAATGTCATTGTTTTTTTGGGAACAGCAGGATTTATTGCAGCTTCCCAGAAAGTTATGACCCTTGGTGGTGAAAACGGATGGAATAATATTTCCGAAATGAAGGGCGTTACGATCGGTTCTGGACGCTTCGGTTATGATGCGCTGGAGCTTGTGACGGCTGTTTCCGGCATGGATGACACCACAGATTTTCTTCTGACTTTTGATTCTGATGATGTCCGGGATGTGACGGGGCATTATGAAGTTACGAGCAATGCGTTGGTTTACAGCGATGAAGCCGTCAAAGGAAAAGGTTGCGCATTGAGCCGCGGGTTCAAAAACGGAATCGTCTTGAAGGGCGGAAGAAATGCATTTTTCGAACAGACAGGTCTGAAAGGCTCTTTTACTCTTGAATTCTGGCTTTGTCCGGCACTTGCTGAAAGCGGCGAGACCATTTTCTCTTGGCGCTCATCCAGAAACGTCGGCAGATATTCCGAATATCAGGTGATTTCAGCAGTTTTCTCAAACAATCATCTCGTATGGAATTTCAACAATATTTTTTATGGCTACCGCGACGAGGAGATTATTCTTTCTGGCTACAGCACTATCGTCCCAAAAAAGTGGAGCCGCCACACCGTCTCTTTCGACGAGGAGAGCGGAATCCTTGAATACATGGTTGACGGCAGAACCGAAGCGATCATGTATGTGACTTCAAACGGACACGAAAACAGCTCGATCTGCCATCCTGTTCTCGGAGCGACCGCTTCCCTTGAAATCTGTTCCGAATATGTCGGAAAAATTGACAACGTATGCTTCTCAAAATCCGCAGTGGACAAAGAAAAGACTGATATCTTCGCGACCGGAAATGAAAAATACAAGGTTGACGGAGGAAGGATCACCACTGATCCGATCCTCGTGTCACATTCTGCGGTTTTGGAGCAGGTTGATGCGCTGATGAACGTACCTTCTCAGACCGAAGTTCGTCTTTACGCGCGGTCGGGAGACAACTGCTACGGCTGGACGGACTCATATCCTGAATGGAAAGAGATTCTCCCTGGCGAAAAGCTTTCGGGAATCTCGGGATTGTATTTCCAGCTCGCGGCGGAACTTTTGCCTGATGGCGGCGGTTCAAAAAGCCCGAGCATCACCGAACTGAATCTTACTTATTCTGAGCATGACGAGCCTCTTCCGCCGTTTATCGTTCAGGCTGTTCCTGGCGACGGATGCGTTACGATCACATGGAATTATTCAGTTGATGACAGCGCAGGCGGCTACTATGTGTACTACGGAAACCGTTCCGGGGAATATCTCGGACGCGCTGCGTTTGAGGGTGCTTCTCCTGTAAAGGCCGGAAACACAACGTCCATGACTTTGACCGGACTTCAGAACGGAACAATCTATTACTTTGCTGTTTCTGCTTATTCAAAAATAGACGGAAAGATAAACGGAAATCTTTCAAAGGAAGTTTTTGCACGACCTTCTGCTCGATTGACGATTAATAAATAGGAATTTCTTTTAAAGACTGATACACTGAATAGAGGAGAAGAGAATCATGTCTGATACGGATGTTTTGTTGAGCCGAGCAAAATCGGCTCTGCTTGCACGGGATTATTCACTTGCTGCAAAACTTTATAAAACTTTGATTTCGGAAAATCCGGATGAAGTTGCCTACAAAATACAGCTTGGAAATCTTTACGTGCGAAGCGGAAAAGATGATCTGGCTTTAGACGTATTTAAGCAGATTCGGAAATCCCACCCCTCTGATATTGATACCCTGATGGCGATGAGCGGAATCTTCCGCCGTCAGAAAAAGTATGACGAGTCAATTGCTGTCCTCGAGCAGGCTCTTGTAATCGGTGCAGACATCCCTAAAAAAAATGCCGAGATTTCTTACAACCTCGGCTTTACTTACAGGCTCATGGGCAATTACGCTGAGGCTGTCCGTGCGTTTGAGTCCGTAATCGAAGAAAATCCGCAGGACGTCCTGACATACAATCACATCGGTGCAATTTACGCCCTGAAGGGAAAGCATGCGAAAGCTATAGAATCCTATCAGCGCGGACTCAAATTCGACCCTAACCATCCTGTCCTGCAGTTCAATCTTGCGCGAAGTTACGCGGAGCTTGGCGACATCCAGAAAGCATTTTATTACTACGAAGGTGCTCTCAAGGCAAAGCCGGGCTGGCAGGATGCAATCGAAGAGTACGCCAATCTGCTCATAAAAGCAAACATGGTCAAAGAGGCAGACGAAGTTGTCTCTCAGGCATTGAAATTCAATCCGGATGATGTAAAAATCCATACGTCGATGGGCAATGTCCTGAACCGGCAGAGTTATTTCGACAGCGCGGAAGTTGAATTCAAAAAAGCCCTGAATTTTAACAGCGAATACAAATCTGCGCTGACCGGACTCGCTCATTCGCAGCAACGCCAGCAAAAATACGAAGAAGCTACAAAAACGATTCAAAAAGCCGCCGACCTGCATCCTGAGGATACTGAAATACTCAAGCAGTCAGCTGACATACTTCTTTCCGCAAAACATTTTTCCGAGGCTTACAACAAAATATCTAAGCTCTGGGATAAAAATAAAAATGATCCTAAGACAGTCAGTTTGCTCGGACAGTATTATATTTGCCGTGGCGAGAAAGAAAAACTTGCGTCATGCCTCAAGAAGCTTCAGTCAGTTGCTCCAGACTATACGGAGGCTTACCGCGACTGGGGACATCGCTTCATGCAGAGAGGCGAGACTAAAGATGCCGAGCAGTATCTTTTGACAGCTGTGAATTCTAATCCCCGTGACGCTGAGGCGATGTTCTATCTCGGAGAGCTTTTCGAGAATCAGGACCGCCATGACGAAGCTTTTGAGATGTACAGAAAGGCAAATCAGAACGACCGTTTTAACAGCATGTCAAAGAAAGCCGAGGACAGGCTTGTAAGAAGCGGAAAAGTTGCCGGAAGTCCGTTCGCAAATACAGAGAATGCGTTGGATTTACCAGATCAGCTTGCGCCGCAGACAGAAATTGATGAAAACGATGCTCCTGAAGAAGACAATCTCTTTGCCGAGCTTGAGGGACGCGCTCCTGCAAATCAGCCGGAAGAAAGCGAGCAGGTTGCACCTGTGGATTCCGATGATCCAAAAGCCGGGGAAGCTGCGGCGCAGGAAGACGCTGCGGAAGAATCTTCAGATTCTTCTGCAAATGCAGAAAAATCAGATGATGATGAATTTGACTTCGAGCAGTTCGGAATCGACAGATCGGAAGAGCGTCGTGTAGGGAAAGAGTGTAGATCTCGGTGGTCGC